>JBPPNC010000163.1:0-16146 GCA_051306365.1 Solirubrobacteraceae bacterium | reverse complement strand
GCGCAGCACCTCGCGGCGGGCGATCTCCCCAGCGAGGAAGCCGTCGGCGTCGTGCCGGGTCGCGGCGGCGATGGAGGGCGCGTCGGGCGCGAGGGTCTGGACGAGGACCCGGCCGCCCGCTTCGCCCCGGCCGGCGCGGCCGGCGAGCTGCGCGACGAGCGCGAACGTCCGCTCCTCGGCGCGGAAATCGGGGAAGCGCAGCGTGGCGTCGGCGTCGACGACGACACCGAGCGTCACGTCCGGGAAGTCATGGCCCTTGGCGACCATCTGCGTGCCGATGAGGACCCCGCGCTCGGCGCGCTCGAACGCGCGCAGGGCGGCCGCGGGGTCGCGCACGTCGGCGTCGAGACGGAACGTCGGCAGCCCGAGCTGCGCGAGATCATGCTCCAGGCGCTCGGTCCCCGCGCCGTGGCGGGCGACGCTCACCGAGCCGCACTCGGTGCAGTGCTGCGGCACGCGCTCGCGGTGGCCGCAATGGTGGCAGGCGAGGTACTCACCGTGGCGGTGCAGTACGAGCGCGACGTCGCAGTTCGGGCACATCCACGCGTGGCCACACGTGCGGCAGTCCAGGAAGTTCGACCAGCCCCGGCGGTTGAGCAGCACGATCGACTTCCGCGCCGCGGCCAGCGCGTCGACGGTGTCCGGGTGCAGCGCTGTCTCGGTGCCGCGCATGTCGATCGTGCGCACGGGCGGCGGGTGCTGGCCGTCGACGCGCCGGGAGAGACGCAGGCGGCGCAGGGCACGGTAGCTCTCGGGGCGCGGCGTGGCGCTGCCGCACAGCAGCAGCGCGCCGGCGTCCAGCGCGCGCTTGGCGGCGACGCGGCGGGCGTCGTAGCGCGGGTCGCCCTCGTGCTTGTAGGACGGGTCGTGCTCCTCGTCGACGACGATGAGCCCCACGTCGGAGAGCGGCGCGAACACGGCGCTGCGCGGCCCGACGCACACCCGCGCGTCGGCGGTGCGCAGCCGGTGCCACTCGTCGCGGCGCTCGGCGGCGGTGAGCTTGGAGTGCAGGACCGCGACGGTGTCCCCGAACCGATCGGCGAAGCGGGTGACGATCTGCGGCGTCAGCGCGATCTCGGGGACAAGGATGATCGCCGTCCGCCCGCGTGCGAGCACTGTCGCGGCCGCCTGGAGATAGACCTCGGTCTTGCCCGACCCCGTGACCCCGTGCAGGAGCAGCCGCTGCGGCTGGTCGTGTTCCAGGCACGCTTCGATCTCGGTGAGCGCGGCGGCCTGCTCGGCGGTGAGGGGTGGCGGGGACGCCGTCCGGGCACCCACGGCGTCGTGGGTCAGGGACGTGCGCCGGGCGCGCTGCGCGAGGTCGACGAGGCCCTTGGCCTGCAGACGGCGCAGGGCGGGCAGGTCGGTACCGGCCGCGCGGGGCCCGGTCCGCGCGAGGTGCTCCAGCAGCGCGCGCTGGCGATCGGTGAGGCGGTCACCATCGGCGGGTGCGCGGCGCACCTCGGCCCAGAACACCCGCTTGGCGGCCGCGCCGCCGGGCGGGGTGACGAGGGCCAGCCCCCGCGCGGTGGTGGAGCAGTACTCGGCCGCCACCCAGGTGGCGAGCTCCACGAGTTCGGGCGGAACCGACTGGCCGAGCACCCGCTTGGGCGCGACGAGCTTCTCCGCCGGCACCTCGCTCGTCTCGGCCAGGCCGACGACGACGCCGGTGAGCTCCTGGTGGCCGAACGGGACGCGCAGTAGGGACCCGACCTCCGCCCCCTCCGGGGCGAGATAGTCGAACGGCCCACGCAGCGCCCGCGCGGTCGTCAGCGGCTCCACGCGCACGATCACGGCTGGCGACGATAGGGCCGGGCGCCGACGCCCGCCGCCCGGCCCGCGCGGTACGCTCGCGCTCATGGAGCTCCACCAAGGCGAAACCGTGCTGTTCGAAGGCCACCCGTCGTGGCGCTCGGCCCTCCTCTTCTTCGCGAAGGGCATCGGCGTCGGCATCCTGATCGGCGCGATCCTGTTCTTCGCGATCGGCACCGCGGCGGGTATCGCCGCGCTCGCCGTCATCGCGGGCATCACGATCGTCGCGAGCCTGGTCGTCCGGCAGGCCACGAGTTACGTCATCACCGACGAGCGGCTGCACATCCGCCGCGGCATCGTGTCGCGCAGCATCCATGAGACCCGGCTCAGCCGCGTGCAGGACGTCGCCATCGAACAGGGCGTCTTCGACCGCCTCCTGCGGATCGGCCGCGCCGACTTCGACACTGCCGCCGACCAGGACGACCAGTTCGTCTTCGAGGGCATCGCGAACCCGGACGAGGTGCGAGCCGCGGTCGACAAGGCGCACCGCTTGGCCGAGCACAGGGGCCCGAGCGGCGGCGAAACCGTCGGGCTGTAGCACCCGGCCGGCGCACGCTGCGCCGGCCGGAGCCACGAACGACTACGCCGGGACGGTCTCCAGGCCGGCCGCCGCGCGCAGCGCGTCGACCTTGCCGGTGTTCTCCCACGTGAAGTCCGGATCCTCGCGACCGAAGTGGCCGTACGCGGCCGTCTTCTGAAAGATCGGGCGGAACAGGTTCAGCTCGCGGCGGTAGGCCAGCGGACGGAGGTCGAAGACCTCGCGGACGGCCTTCTCGATCGTCGCGCGGTCGACCTTCTCGGTGCCGAACGTCTCGACCATGATCGAGATCGGCTGGGCGACGCCGATGGCGTAGCTGACCTGCAGCTCGGCGCGTTCGGCGAGGCCGGCGGCGACGATGTTCTTCGCCACCCAGCGGGTCGCGTACGCGGCCGAACGGTCGACCTTCGACGAGTCCTTGCCGGAGAACGCACCACCGCCGTGACGGGCGGCTCCGCCGTACGTGTCGACGATGATCTTGCGGCCGGTCAGGCCGCAGTCGCCCACCGGGCCGCCGATGACGAACCGGCCGGTCGGGTTGACGAGGAACTCCTTGTACAGCGTGTTCTCGTCGTACAGGTCCTGCGGCAGGACGTGCTTGACGACGTGCTCCCACAGGTCCGACTTGATCGCCGACTGGTCACTGTAGGCCTCGCTGTGCTGCGTCGAGATCAGCAGCTTGTCGATCGAGACCGGCTTGCCGTCGCGGTAGCGGACGGAGACCTGGGTCTTGGCGTCGGGGCGCAGGTAGTCGAGGTCGCCGTTCTTGCGGACGTACGCCAGGCGCTCGGCCAGACGGTGGGCCTGCTGGATCGGGAGCGGCATGAGCTCCGGCGTTTCGTTCGTGGCGTAGCCGAAGATGATGCCCTGATCGCCGGCACCCTCCTCGTCGAACTCGTCGCCCGAGCCGCCCTTGTGCTCGGTGGCGTCGTCAACGCCCTGGGCGATGTCCGCGGACTGCGGGTCGATGCAGTTCAGGACCGCGACGGAGTCGGCCGAGAAGCCGAGGTTGCCATCGAGGTAGCCGATCTTGCGGATCGCGTCGCGGGCAACCTGCTGGATGTCGACGTAGGCGTCGGTGCGGATCTCGCCCGAGACGACGACGAGGCCCGTGTTGACGAGGGTCTCGCAGGCGACGCGCGCCTTCTCGACGTTGGAGTCCTGCGCCAGCACGGCGTCGAGGACGCCGTCCGAGATCTGGTCGGCGACCTTGTCCGGGTGGCCTTCCCCGACGGACTCGGAGGTGAAGAGGTATTCGTTGTCGGCGTAGGTGCTCATGGAATCAGGAGGGAAATCTCCGAAGTCGACGATCCCTCCTCAGCGGTCGAGCTGACGCCCACGGCCTGGACCTTCTCCAGATCGGGTGCGATGGCCAGGTAGTCCCGGCTGTCGCGCAGTCCTGTCTGCTCGCCCAGTCTGAGGAGCTGGGTGAAGTCGAGGAAGAGTAGCGAGGACACGTCATTGTCGGAATCTCCGACAGTGTTTTCGAAGATTTCGGACTCCGACAGGGGTGGGTCCGGATCCTTCGCAGCGCTCAGGCCGGCGGGGCTCGTGGAGACGATGACGCGCCCGTCGACGACCTCCCCGACAAGTGGCTTCTTCAGGGATGTCATCGCCTTGCGCGCGCCCTCCTCATCGTCGGTGCGCGCGACGAGCGTGAGCACCGAGGCCGGCGCGCCGGGTGACAGGCCGACGCCGACCTCCCCCTTCAGGAACTCCAGCGCACCGCCCTTCTGTGCCGCCTCGAGGAGCGTCCGCGCCTCGGTGTTCTGCGCGGCCAGCGACAGGAACCGCTGCGCCACGCCCGTGACGTTTCGCAGGTCCGCGAACGCGAACACGTCGTCGGGCATGAACTCGGCGAGCGTGGGATCGAAACCGTTCTCGAGCTTGCCCTGCGCGTCGGGATCCACGAGCCGGCGGACCCGCAGGTTCAGGCCGTCGTCATCGGCGGTGAGGGCGAGCGCCGTGGCACGGAGGCCGGGCGCGTCGAGCAGCGCGCCGGCGATGCCCAGGGCGCCTCCCTGCGGCGCGAGCAGGCGGCGGATGCCGTCCGCCGTCGCCCACGCGTCGGCGGCGCGATCGGCGGGCATGCCCTCCATCGCGCGCTGGTAGGACGGGTCGTCGGCGAGGGTGTCCCCGCGGCCGGTGGACAGTTCGATCGCCTCGCGCACGCTCTGCAGCTGCCCGATGACGAGCACGTCGCCGATGATCGCGGTGACGAGCGTGCCGAAGGTGCGGGTCTGAACGCCGCGCGCCTCGCTCTCGCGCACGGTCGCCTGCCCCTTCTCAAGGTAGCGGTTCGCCGCGGCCCGGTCGGTGACCTCGAGCATCACGAGCGACCCCGCGGTCTCCGTGCCGCGGTCGGTCAGTGCCAGCGCGGCCTCGTCCCCGAGGAACGGCGTGACGCCCGCCGCCTGCGCGCCGTCGCGGCCCGCCGCGACGAGCCGGCGGACGGTGCGGTCACGCAGTGCGTTCCATCCCGGGAAGCCCTGGGCGATCTCCAGCGCGCGCTGGGTGCCGTCGCGCTGCGCGTCGGTGGACAGGTGCAGATAGACCAGCGCCGACGCGGGCACGAGCCCCGCGGTGCCGGACGCCGGGGCGGCGTCGTCGTCACCGCCGCCGAGCAGGACGACGGCGAGCAGGACCCCGACGAGGATGCCGGCCGCGGCGGCGAGCAGAAGATGCAGGCGCCGGTTGCCGGGCAGCTGCACACGGGACATGGAGGACTCCATCGCGGCGGGCGATGGTAGCCGCAGAGTGTTGAGATCAGTCGCGGTCGAGGTCCGCGCGACGTCCGCCGCGGCCGCCCCGGCCGCCCTCGCGCCGGGACACGCCGCGCTCGGTGAAGTCGATGATCACCGGCACGCCGTCGAGCGCCAGCCGCTCGCGCAGCCGGTTCTCGAGGTAGTAGGCGTACTCACGCGTCAGCCGCTGGCGGTGGTTGATCGAGATCTGGAAGCGCGGCGGGTTCGTGTCGACCTGCGCGGCGTAGTAGGCCTTCAGGCGCTTGCCCTGCTTCTGCGGCGGCTGGCGGGCGCTCGTGACCTCGCTGAGCCAGCGGTTCATCTCCGGCGTGGGGACGCGCTGGCGCATGCGATCTGACAGGCCGAGCGCCTCCTTCAGCAGGCGCTCGATGCCGCGGCCGCTCAGCGCGCTCGCCGTCAGCACCTTCGGACGCAGGCGGATCTTGTTCGCCACCTTCGCCCGCTCGTGCTTGAGCTGGGCCTCGTCCATCTCCGTGACGTCCCACTTGTTCAGCACGATCGCCGTCGCGCAGCCCGACCCCATCGCCATCTCGGCGATGCGCAGGTCCTGCGAGGTGACGCCGTCCTGGGCGTCACAGATCACGAGGGCGACGTCGGCGCGGTCGGCCGCCCGGGTGGAGCGCAGCGTCGTGTAGTACTCGACGGACTCGTTGACCTTCGACTGGCGGCGCATGCCTGCGGTGTCGACGATGATCACCTTGCGGCCGTCGATCTCCAGGGACAGGTCGATGCTGTCGCGGGTCGTGCCGGCGACGTCGCTGACGATGACGCGGTCCTGCCCGGAGATCTTGTTCAGCAGCGAGGACTTGCCGACGTTCGGGCGGCCGATGAGCGCCAGGCGGACGACGTCGTCTTCGGGCTCCTCGTCGTCCTCGGGCAGGAGTTCGACGACACGGTCGAGCAGGTCGCCGGTGCCGAGCCCCTGCGCGGCGCTGACGGCCTGCGGCTCGCCGAGGCCGAGCTTGAACGCCTCATGCGCCAGCGCCATGTCACCCACGTGATCGACCTTGTTCGCGGCGATGATCACGGGCTTCCTCCAGCGGCGCAGGAGGTCGGCGAGCTCCTCGTCGCCGGGCCGCACACCCGCCTGCGCGTCGATGACGAACACCGCGACCGCGGACTCGTCGAGCGCGGCCTGCGCCTGCTCGCGGATCGAACCCGCCATGGGGTCAGGGTCCTCGGTGTCGAGCCCGCCCGTGTCGATGAGGGTGAACGTTCGGCCGTTCCACTCGGCCGGGATCTCCTTGCGGTCACGGGTGATGCCCGCGCGCTCGTGCACGACGGCCTCGCGGCTGCCCGACAGGCGGTTGACCAGGGACGACTTGCCGACGTTGGGATAGCCGACGACCGCGACCTTCATGCGCTCGCCGCCGCCAGCTCGCCGATGCGCGCAACGACCTCGTCGATGGTGAGGCCGGTCGTGTCGAGCTCGACGGCGTCCCCGGCGGGCGCGAGCGGGCTGTCAGCCCGGCCCCGGTCGCGCTCGTCGCGGACCCGCTGGTCGGCGAGCACCGCCTCGACCTCGGCCCCCAGTTCGGCCGCGCGACGGCGCGCGCGCTCGGTGTCGTCGGCCGTCAGGAAGACCTTCACCTCGGCGGTCGGGCAGACCACGGTGCCGATGTCGCGCCCCTCGGCGACCCAGTCGCCGTCGGCGAGCAGCGTGCGCTGGCGCTCCTGCATCGCGCGGCGGACCTCCGGGCGGGCGGCGACCTGTGACGCGCGCTCGGAGACCTCAGGCGTGCGGATCGCCTCGGTCACGTCGTCGCCGTCGAGCAGCACGCGCTCGCCGAGCTGGATCCCGGCCCGCTCGGGATGCTCGGCGCCGCGCAGCTCCGCCAGGGCGACGCTGCGATACATCGCCCCCGTGTCGAGGTACGTGTAGCCCAGCGCGGCCGCGACGGCGCGCGCGACGGTGGACTTGCCCGCCCCCGCGGGGCCGTCGATGGCGATGACCATGGCGCAGGACGATAGGGCGCTGTGCCGGTGAGGCGTTTGCGGCGTGCTCTACGGTCTGCACGATGGTGACCGGCGCCCCACCGCCCACCGCCTTCCCCGCCGACGGGGTGGACGTCGCCCTGCGCGACGGCGGGGTCGTGCACATCCGCGAGGTCACGGCCGACGATGTCGGTCCGCTCACGGCCCTCCTGCACGCGCTCGACCCCGACGAGCGGCGCCTGCGGTTCTTCACCGCGGGGGTGAACCTGGAACGGATGGCGCGGTACGCGGCGGACGTCACGGCACGCGACGGGGCGGGGCTGGTCGCCGAGGGCGACGGCGTGCTCCTCGGGCACGCCGAGTTCATCCGCGTGGACGCCGAGACGGCGGAGGTCGCCTTCGAGACCGCGCCCGCCGCCCAGGGGCGCGGCCTGGCCACGGTGCTGCTCGCCCATCTGGCGCAGATGGCGACGCACTGGGGGATCACGACCTTCACCGCGTCCGTGCTCCCGGAGAACCACCACATGATCGACGTCTTCCGCGCGAGCGGATTCGCGGTCACCGTGCAGACGCACCCCGGCGAGCTGGTCCTCGAGTTCCCGTGCGAGATGACGCCGGAGGCACGCGGCCGGTTCGAGGAGCGCGAGCGGCGGGCGGCCGTCGAAGCGATGCGCGGGCTGCTCGCGCCCGCCTCGATCGCGGTCGTCGGCGCGTCGGCCCGGCCCGGCAGCGTCGGCGCGATGGTCTGGGGCAACCTCGTCGACAGCGGCTTCACCGGGGCGCTGTACCCGGTCAACCGCCACGGCGGCGAACTCGACGGCTACCCGGTCGCGACATCCGTCCTGGAGCTGGACCCCATGCCCGAGCTCGGTGTGGTCGTCGTCCCGGCCGACGCCGTGTTCGATGTCGTCGACCAGTGCGCCCAGGCCGGCGTCAAGCGTCTGCTCATCGTCTCTGCCGGCTTCGCCGAGGGTGACGCGCGCGGCGCCGCCCGCCAGGACGAGCTCATGCACCGCTGCCGCTCGGCGGGCATCCGGGTCGTCGGGCCGAACGCGCTGGGACTCATCAACACCGACCCGACGATCGCGTTGAACGCCAGCGTCACGCCGGTCGCACCCGCACCCGGCGGCCTCGGGGTGCTCTCGCAGAGCGCCGGAATGGGGCTCGCGCTCATGGAGCGCGCGCGCACCACGGGGCTCGGCCTGAGCACGTTCATCTCGGTCGGCAACAAGGCCGACGTCTCCGGCAACGACGTCCTGCAGTACTGGGAGGGCGACCCGCGGACCGAGGTCGCACTCCTCTACCTCCAGTCGTTCGGCAACCCGCGCAAGTTCGCCCGGATCGCCCGGCGGATGGGCCGGACCAAGCCGATCCTCGCGGTGAAGGGCGGGCGCACGCCGCCGCGCGTCGACGCCGAGGCGTCGTCCACCGGCGCGCTGCTCGCCGGCTCGGACATCACCGTCGACACCCTCTGCCGGCAGGTGGGCGTGATCCGAGCGGGCAGCCTCGACGAAGTGCTCGACGTCGCAAAGCTCCTGACAGACACGCATCTCCCCGCAGGTCCCCGCGTCGCGATCGTGACGAACTCGCGCGGCCCGGCGCTGGTGTGTGCGGATGCATGCGCCGACAGCGGCCTGGAGGTCCCTCCGCTCGAGGATGGAACGCGCGAACGGCTGTTGCGCCACGTCGCCGAGGGCGCCGGCGCGGAGAACCCGGTGGATCTGTTCGCGAGCGCCGGCCCCCGCGAGATCCGCCACGCGGTCGCGGTCCTGGCAGACAGCGAAGAGATTGACGCGGTCATCGCCATCGTCTCCCCCTCCCTGGCCGCCAATGCCGTCGATGCCGCACAGGCCATCGCCGCGGGTGCCGCCGACGCGGGCGGCGACATGCCGATCATCGCCGCGTTCCCCGCGGCCGCGGCGCCGCCGGACGAGCTGCACGCGGGGCCCGCGCGGATCGCGTCGTTCACGTTCCCCGAGTCCGCCGCGCGAGCGCTCGGCCGGGCCACGCGATACGCGCAGTGGCGGGCGCGGCCAGTGGAGCCCCCCGCCACCGTGCACGCGGACGCCGACGCCGCATCGGCCGTGATCGCCCGCGCCCTGGGCGCGGGCGGCGGCTGGCTGGCACCCGGCGACGCCGAGCGGCTCTGCACGGCCTACGGGCTCCCGCTCGCGCCCGGCGTGGTCGCAGACACGCCCGAGGACGCGACGCGCGCCGCTGAGCGGATCGGCTTCCCCGTCGCGCTGAAGGCCGTCGCCGGCGCGCCGCCGACCCATGCCGACCTCTCCCTCCTCGCGCTCGGCCTGGACTCGGCGGCCGGGGTCATGGCCGCCGCCGCCCGGATCCAGGCCCGCGCCGCGGCGGAGGGCGACGAGCACACGCGACTGCTCGTCCAGCGGATGGTCCCCGCCGGGGTGCGCATGCTCGTCGGGGTCGTCGGAGACCCGCAGTTCGGGCCGCTGCTGGTGTGCGGCGCCGGGGGCGTGGAGGCCGAGCTCGTCCGCGACGTCGCGGTCCGGCTCACGCCGGTCTCGCGCGCCGACGTGCACGCGATGGTCCGTGAGCTGCGCACGTTCCCCCGGCTGGACGGCTACCGCGGCGCACCGAAGTCCGACACCGCCGCCCTCGAGGACGTGCTCGTCCGCGTCGGCGCGATGGCCGACGCGCACCCCGAGATCGCGGAGATGGACTGCAACCCGGTGATCGTCAGCCCGACCGGTGCGGCGATCGTCGACGTGAGGATCCGGGTGGCGCCCGCGCGGCCGGTCGCGCCGCTGCCGTCGGTCGGCGGCGCGTAGCCCCTTCAGAGGATCCTCACCGATTCCTCGACCGGCGACGAGGCCGTGATGCTCCACGAGCGCACGTCCTGGGTGCTCGGACTGCACTGGACGACGTGGGTACCCACGTGGTCATCGCGCTCGTGGGGGCGATGTTCGCCGTCGTACGAGCGTTTCCCGTGGCGCGGCCGCTGCTCTTCGCGACGCGGGCGCTGTGGGTCGTCTCGGGGCTCATGGAGGTCGTCATCCAGGCCCCGGACGTCGGCCGGCAGCACGCGCTGAGCGTCGCACTCGAGGAGTCCAGCGAGATGCTCGCGTCGCTCGCGCTGCTGCAGGGGTTGCTCCGCGTGTTCCCATGGGCCTGAGCGCCGCTACCGGTCCTGCTCGGCCACGGCGGCCGCCGCGCTCGAGCGACGTACCGTCCGGCGCAGCAGTGCGCCGCCGACCACCGCCGTCGCGACGAGCAGCGCCGCAGCGGCGAGCCCCTGCGGCGACGTGAGGTCCGTGATCGAGTCGCCGAGCGCCGCGTAGGCGAGCGCGCGCGGCGCCGCCCCGATCGCGGTGCCCACCAGGATCTGCCAGAGGGACACGCCCACCGCGCCCGCCGCGTACGACACCGCGGCGTCCGACAGGCCCGGGATGAGCCGGGCGGTGACGATCGCCGCCACGCCCTGATGATCGAGCCACCGCTCGAGCGCCACGACGCGCCGACCGCCGAACTCCCGCGCCCCGTCTCGGCCGGCGTGGCGGCCGATGAGCAGCGCGAGCGCCGACGTGGTGAGCGCGCTGCCGAGCGTCGCGAGGAAGCCGACCCACGTCCCGAACAGCGCGCCGCTCGTCGCCGCGAGGAGCGGTCCGGGGACCAGGACCAGCGCCAGCGCGCCGCTGATCGGCACGAACGCCAGCGGGGCCAGCGGCCCGGCGGCGTCGATCGCGCGGCGGACGTCGTCCTTCGACAGGACGCCGCCGATCGGGCCGAACACCACCCAGAGCGCGACCAGCCCGGCGACGAGGATCGCCAGCCGCGTGCGCGCCCCGGCCATCAGCCCAGCAGGCGCGCCAGGTCGTCGGTGAATGTCGGATAGGAGACGGCGGCCGCCTCCATGCCCCGGACGGTCACGCCCTCCTGCGACGAGAGCCCGGCGATCGCGCCGAGCATCGCGATGCGATGGTCACCTGCCGCGTCGATCTCGCCGCCGCGCAGGCCACCGGTGCCGCGTACGACGAAGCCGTCGTCGGTGGCCTCGAGGTCGCCGCCCAGGCCGTTGAGTCCGTCGACCACCGTCGCGATGCGATCGGACTCCTTGACCTTCAGCTCCTCGGCGCCGCGCACGACGGTCTCCCCTTCGGCGAAGCAGCCGAGCAGCGCGACGAGGGGCAGCTCGTCGATCGCCAGCGGCACCTCCGCGGGCTCGACCGTCGTTGCCTCCAGCGGGCCTGCGGCGACGTCGAGGTCGCTCACGGGCTCGTGGCCCGGGATCTCGTCGTCGGTCGGATCCTCGAGCTCACCGACGACCACGCCGCCCATGCGCAGCAGGATCCGGACGAAGCCGATGCGGGTCCAGTTCACATTGACGTTCCTGACCAGCAGACGCGCGTTCGGGACGAGCACGCCGGCGGTCAGCCAGAACGCGGCGCTCGATGCGTCTCCGGGGACGATGAGGGACTCGGCCTCGAGCTCGTCCGCGGCGGAGATCGTCAGGTGGCGGCCCGAGCGATGCAGCTGCACGCCCATGCGCATGAGCATCCGCTCGGTGTGATCCCGGGACGGCTGGGGCTCGATGAGGGTGGTCGCGCCCTCGGCGGCGACGCCCGCGAGCAGGACGCACGACTTCACCTGCGCGCTGGCGACCGGCATCTCGTAGCTCGTGCCGTGCAGGCGCCGGCCGTGGACGGTGAAGGGCGGAAAGCGCCCGTCGGTCGCCTCGATCTCGGCGCCCATCTGCCGCAGCGGCACGGCGATCCGGTCGACGGGGCGGCGGCGGATCGACGCGTCGCCGTCGAGCGTGAAGGAGCGGCCCTCCTGCGCGGCGAGCCAGCCGGGCAGCAGGCGCATGAGCGTGCCGGCGTTGCCCACGTCGATGATCCCGTCCGGCTCGCGCGGGTCGCGCAGCCCGACGCCGCGGACGACGATCTCCTCCCCGCGGTCCTCGACGAGCGCGCCGAGCGCGCGCACCGCATTGAGCGTCGAGTGGGTGTCCTCGGCGTGCAGGTAGCCGGTGATGTTCACGGGCTCGGACGCCATCGCGCCGAAGATCGCGGCGCGGTGGCTGATCGACTTGTCGGGGGGCGCCTCGACCGTGCCGCGGAGGCGGCCGGCGGGCGCGAACGTCACGTCGGTCATGTCGTCACGGGGTAGCCGAGGCCGCGCACGAGGTCGGCGGCGCGTTCGGTCTGCTCGGCGTGGCACCAGAGGGCGATGACGCCGTTGCGGTTGTCGGGGCTTGGGGAGAGCGCCATGTCAGCGATGTTGATGCCGGCGCGGCCGAGGGTCAGGGCGACCTCTGCGACCACACCTGGCGTGTTGGGTACGGCGACGCGTAGCTCACGCGTGCTGCCGCCCACGAGCCCGGCCTCCAGCAGGCGACGGCGCTCCTCGGAGACGGCGCCCTGCCAGGCCTCGAGCTCGACGGGGTCGTCAAGGATGGCACGCACCCGGGACAGCCGCCCGATGGCCTCGTCGAGTTGGACCGCGAGCGCCTCGCGGTTGGCGTGGTAGATGCCCGCCCACATCGGCGGATTCGCCCCGGCGACGCGCGTGGCGTCCCGGAAGCTCGGGCCGGTCGACGGGATCGTCTCCTCGTTGCCCAGCGCCGCGGCCGTCTGAGCCACGAGCACGTTGGCCAGCACGTGAGGGAGGTGGCTGACCGCGGCGAGCACGCGGTCGTGCACGTCGGCGTCGATGGCCTGCGGCCGCGCGCCGAGGGCCGTGAGCAGGCGGTGCAGCCGTTCGAACAGCAGGCCGCCGGACGCGCGGGTGGGCGTGAGGTACCACGTCGCATCGTCGAACAGGTCGACCCGCGCGTGCTCGACGCCGGCCACCTCGGCGCCCGCCAGGGGATGTCCCCCGATGAAGCGCTCGTCGCCGCCGTGCGCCCCGACGACCGGATGCTTGACCGAGCCGACGTCGGTGACGACCACGTCAGGCCCGGCCGCGGCCAGCGCCGCGCTCACAGCCTCCGGCAGCGCGCCGACGGGCGCTGCGACGACGATGATCTCGGCGTGGCGCACCGCCTCGGCGAGCGTCGGCGCACCCCGGTCGATCGCGCCGACGGACACTGCGCGGTCGAGCACCGCGGGGTCGCGGTCCCAGCCGGTCACCTCGGCGCCGAGCCGCTGGCGCGCGGCGAGGCCCAGGGACCCGCCGATCAGACCGACGCCGAGGATCGTGAGGTTCACACCGCTGCGGTGCTCAACTGCTTACCCGCCACGGCGGCTGCCCGCTCGACCTGCTCGATGTACGCCGGGAACTCCTCGAGGCGCAGCTGCTGCGGGCCGTCGCAGATCGCCTCGTCGGGGTCCGGGTGCACCTCGACGATGATGCCATCGGCGCCCACCGCGGCCGCCGCCAGTGACAGGGACGGCACGAGGTCACGCCGTCCGGCCGCATGGCTCGGGTCGACGATGATCGGGAGATGGGTCATCTCCTTCAGCACGGGGACGGCCATGAGGTCGAGGGTGAACCGGTACGCGGGCTCGTAGGTACGGATGCCGCGCTCGCACAGGAGGACCTTCTCGTTGCCCTCCTTGAGAATGTACTCCGCGGCCATCACGAGCTCCTCGAGCGTGGCCGAGAGGCCGCGCTTGATGATCGCGGGCGTGCCGCTGCGGCCGATCTCGCTCAGCAGCGTGTAGTTCTGCATGTTGCGCGCGCCGACCTGGATGACGTCGGCCACCTCGCAGACCGCCTCGACGTCGCGGACGTCCATGAGCTCGGTGACGATCGGCAGCCCGGTGCGGTCCTTGGCCTCCTGCAGCAGACGCAGACCCTCTTGACCGAGACCCTGGAAGCTGTACGGGCTCGTGCGGGGCTTGTACGCGCCGCCGCGGAACATGGTCGCGCCGGCCGCCTTCATCGCGTCGGCGCTGACCAGAAGCTGGTCGCGGGACTCGACGGTACACGGGCCGGCGATCATCGCGAAATGGTCGCCGCCGACCTTGCGGCCACCGATGTCGAAGACCGAGCGCTCGCCCGCCTTGATCTGACTGCTGGCCAGCTTGTACGGCTTGAGGATCGGCATGAGCTTGTCGACGCCGGGCATCGACGGGACCGCGCTGTCGGCGATCCGCTGGTCATGCTCTTGATCGCCGATCGCGCCGATCAGCGTCAACACCTCACCGCGGCTGATGTGGGCCTTCGAGCCCGCCGCCTCGACCTTGTCCACCACCGCCTGGATCTGCTCGTCCGAGGCACCTGGCTTCATCACGATCATCATGCTCTGCTCGGTTCCTTTCTGACACGCGGAGTTCCGACCTGCTGCTGCTGGTGTGAAACGGCGCTCGGGCCTGAGAGAACGTTGGAGAGTCTCTGTGAGAAGTACGGGTACCGCTGGCCGAGCGCCTAGATAAATCGATAGGCGCGCCAGGACCACGGCGCGGCGGGCAAGCTGCTGCTGCTGCTGCTGCGAAAGGCGCGGTGGTGGCTGGCCGGGGTCATGCTCGGCGGGAGTCTAGAGGACGTCGCGCAGCCCGTCGAGAAAGCGCCGGTTGTGCGCCGGGGTGCCGTACGTGACGCGCAGCGCGCCCTCGCGCCCGAGCGCCGTGCCGGAGCGGACGATGACGCCGCGCTCGGCCAGGCCGCTGATGACCTCGGACTCGTCCGCGGTGTCCGGCAGGTGCAGCCAGCAGAAGTTCGCCTGCGAGGCCGCGACGGAGATGCCCAGCTCGCGCAGGCCCTCCTCGATCTCGACCCGCGCGACGATCGCGCGCTCGACCCGTTCGGTGACCGCGTCCTGGTGCTTGAGCGCCTCGACCGCCGCGGCCTGCGCGGGGACGTTGAGGTAGAAGGGCTGGCGGACCTGATTGACGGCGGTGACGAACTCCTCGCTGCCGCTCAGGGCGAAGCCCACGCGCAGCCCGGCGAGGCCGTAGATCTTGCTGAACGTCCGCAGCAGCACCAGGTTGCTGTGGCCCTTGAGCAGGTCGAGGCTCGCGTCGGGGTCCTCGATGGTCGAGAACTCGATGTACGCCTCGTCGAGGATCACTGCGACGTGCCGCGGCACGGCGGCGACGAACTGCTTGATCTGCGCGAGCGGCAGCGCGGTGGACGTCGGATTGTTCGGGTTGCAGACGATGACGAGCCGCGTGGCCGCGGTGATCTCGGCGAGCATCGCGTCGAGATCGTGTTCGTCGCGGTCGTTGAGCGGCACGAGGATGGCGCGCGCGCCGCTGGCCGCCTCGAGGTGCGGGTAGACGCTGAACGACGGCCACGCGTGGACGAGCTCGGCGCCGGGCTCAAGCAGCGCGTCACCGGCCGCGAGCAGGAGGTCGCACGAGCCGTTCCCCAGCGCGATGCGGGTCTGCGGCACGTCGTACCGGTCCGACAGCGCGCGGCGCAGGTCGGCGTACGACGGGTCGGGATAGCGGTTCAGGCCGGTGAGCGCGTGCTGGACCGCGTTCATGACGGCGGGCAGCGGCGGGTCGGGCGACTCGTTGGACGCGAGCAGCGCGACGTCGTCCGGCAGGGAGTAGCCGGCCGCGACCGGATAGGCGGGGATGCGGCGGATGCGGTCGTTGAACTCGATGGCCATGGGACGAGGATTGTGGCAGGGCCGGCGAGAGGCCGGTCGTCATCGTGGCCTGTGTCGCTCCACTCCCGCGTGCGGCTGTGCCACCCGCGCGCCGAACTGAGGTTCGAACCCTGCCGACGCCCGTCGCCGCAGGCGGATCGAACACCGTCGCTGGACAGACGCCGTGTTCATTCCTATGGTTCCCCCGGCCATGACCTGCACGCGGAACACGTTCGCCATCGTCCCGGCGCCCACTCAGTGGACGGCACGGCCCCGCATGCTCGAGCACCCGACGGGTCAGTAGCGGAAGGAGCACTTCTCGGCTTCCTCCGCGTCCGTCGCGGAGGAGGTGCAGAAGCGTTCCTCGGCGACCCTCACCAGAACCCACATCATCGAGCGCATCCAGCGCTGGGACGAGCTCTACGGCGCCCCTCCGGGGACCGCTGACTGGGCCCCCGCCCCTCGCCCGCTGGCGCCGGCGGTCCGCGCCGCGTGGCCCTCTCTCGCGCGGCAGGACAGCGCGGCGCGCTGGACGCGGCCCTGGCCGACGTCGCGCGCGAAGCGTTGAGGTGGCGGGCGCGCCTGTGATG
>JBPPNC010000124.1:0-4547 GCA_051306365.1 Solirubrobacteraceae bacterium | reverse complement strand
GGAGTCTGGTCCGACTCGGCGGCGCGCCCACGCCCCCGCGGCGCGCACCTTCCCCTCGGCGGCGCCGAGCACCCCACGCCCGCTCACCCCGGCCGGCGTCTGACCGGCGATGAGTTCTCGGCGGCGCCGCGGTCTGCCCTGGCATGACCCGCGTCACGTGCCGGATCTCCGTTTCCGCCGACGGTTCTGCGCCGGACCATGTGCCGGTCTGCGTCCGTCCTGACGCATCACCCGCGGGAAGCCGGTGGAGACGGACGACGGGACCACATCCGCGTCGCCGCGTCCGGGGCCATGCGCGCACCTTCCGCACATGGCCCCTGACGGGCGAAGCACCTACTCCGGGATCGGCGCCAGCGAATTGCCCGGCGTGATCGTCGCGCAGTTCTGCGAGGCCGGCGCGTCGGTGAAGCGCTTCAGCAGCCAGCCCGTCGAGGCCGGCAGCCAGGTGGCCACCGCGGTCACATGGCTCGCGCCGTTGTACTGGCGGTAGTCGACGCTGACCCCGCGGTCGCAGTACGCGCGGGCGAGCTGGCGCACGTCGCCGGCGACCATCACGCCGTCACCCTTGCCGATGCCGGGCTTGTTGCCCTTCGTGCCCTCGAGCTCGCCCTTCGCGCCCTGGCCGATGTACAGCGGGATCGTCGGCGTGCCGCGTGAGCCCATGATGAGCTTGTTGACCGTCTGGACGTAGATCGGGACGTCCTCCGGGACCGGGTACTCGGGCTTGGCGAGCTTCTTCCATGTCAGCCCGGGGTACTGGCCGAGGACCTCGGCGATCGAGTCGTCCTGCATCCGCTCGTAGACGCGTTCGCCGTAGGGCGTGAAGTACTGCTTCAGATCGATGCGGAACGCACGGGCCGCGCCGATGATCGCCATCGGCATGACGCCGGCCCATATCTGGCTGCCGTTGATGTAGTGCAGGTTCGTCGAGGGCTTGACGAGCACGCCGCCCATGGCCGCACCGACGAGGCGCGCGTTGACGTCGGGCGCGTACTCGGGCGCCATCTCGGCCGCCCACTCGGTGGCGATCGCGCCGCCGGAATAGCCGTACAGGCCGACCTTCGCGCCCTCGGTGATGCCGGTCTCGGGGGCGCCGAACGCGGCGCGCACGCCGTCGAGCGTGTTCATGCCGTACTCGGGGCCGGCCACGAAGTTCGCCTCCTGGCCCTGGGTGTCGGCGATGGCCACGGTGTAGCCGCGGGTGAGGAACGGCGCGATGAGCACCGCCTCGGCGGTGTTGATGAGGCCGCCGAAGGTGACGCCGCCGGCGATCGCGTACGACGGCTGGTCGTTGCGGTTCAGCGAGTCATAGAACGAGCCGTACGCGATGACGCGCGGTGCGCCCGCGCGGGGCGACGGCGGCTTGAGGATCGACGTGACGTTCGTGGTGGCGTTGCCGAGGGCACCTGTGGACCGGTACAGGATCTGCACGGCCTGGATCCGCGACTTCACTCCGGCGAGGTGGTACGGCACCGTGCGTGTCTGCAACACCGTGCCGGGCGCGATCTCCTCGAGCGGGGTGCTGCCGGTGTAGGCGTAGAACGGATCAAGGCTCGG
The DNA here is from genome assembly GCA_051306365.1 of Solirubrobacteraceae bacterium. Classification (GTDB taxonomy): domain Bacteria; phylum Actinomycetota; class Thermoleophilia; order Solirubrobacterales; family Solirubrobacteraceae; genus Svornostia. Next base: position 2,990 of record JBPPNC010000124.1, on the reverse strand, counting down.
CCGTGGGACGGCTGACGCCGCGCTCGGCGCGACCAGCACCATCGACACGACCATGAACGCGACCGCCCGCAGACGGACACGCACTCTTGTTGCATGCATGTGACGCACCACTTTCTCCCGGTTCCCCTGCTACGACTTGCGTAGTGTAACGAGGATCACACACGGGTCAATGCGTGGCCCCTGCCCGCGCCGCGATCTACACACGTGTGACCGGGAACGGTGGGCTGTACGAGTACTTCGCTTGCTCAGGGCGCGTCAACGGTGCCTGCAAGCAGCCTGATCACCGGGTTTCCGAGATCGAAGAGGACCTTGGCTCCCAAGCAGCGCCATCGCATCGCTGAATACGTCGCGCTGAAGATCGATGCCATGGCCGGGCACCGATCCCACGGTGTCACAGGGGCCCGAGGCCGACCTGGGCAGGGCGCAGGCAGGAGGAGCGCAAGCTGCTCGACGCGCACTACCAGGACACCATCAGCGACGAACTGTTCGCCGAACCAGACCAGATCACCGGCGACGAAGAAGTCGCGAAACGCAAAACCGACGCCCCGATTTCTCGGGACGTCGGTTTGAACTTCACATCTATGGTGGAGACGGCGGGAATCGAACCCGCGTCCGCGGTCGCACCGAGGGTGGCGTCTACGAGCGTATCCGGCGCTCTGATCTCGTCCCGAGGTCGCCTCGCCGGCGGGGTTGCTCAGGACCAGCCTCCTGAAATGTCCCCCGGTCGGCGGAAGCGGACCTTCCGGGGTGAGCCGACTGTTGTGTATCCGTGCTCTCCGATGTCGGCGGACGGAGGGCCGGACCCTCGCAGGCTTAGCTCAGTGAGCTAGGCGGCGAGAGCGTACTCGTGAGTATCCGAGTTCGCACTTGTGTTTTTCCGGGGGATTTACGAGGCCATCCCGGAACCTCGGCTCGCAACCACCCGGGTGAACCGACCACGTCGAAGCCATGTCGTCCCCGGGTGTGTATGTCAGCTTCCGAGTCTAGCCTCCGGCGGCCAGCGGTCGGCCAAGGCCGGGACTGCTCGAGCTGGGCAGCCAGTCGCGGCGGCGTCAGTCGTCGTCGTGCTTGCCCGAGCCGCCGCGGTGCGACGTGTCGTCCACCTCAGGCACGCCTTCGGTGACCTCCGCGGGGTGCTCGTTTCGCACGGAGTCCCCGCTCCGGCCGCGATCGCCACCGCCCGTCTGCTCCCCGCCCGATGACGCGTCAGTCCCGTCGGGCTCCTGCGCCTCCGGAACGACGGACTCCTGCTGCTTCTTCCCACGGCCGGACCCGGATGTCGCGCCATCGTCGGAGCGACCGGAGCGCTCGGGCTGTGCGCCGCGCGGATCCTCCCCGCCGCGGTTGCGACCTCCGCGGCCGCGCTCGCCCTTGCCCCGCTCGTCCAGCGTCGCCGGCGCCGCATCGTCGTCGTCGCGGCGATGGCGGTCGGGGCGCTCGTCGCTGCCGGTCGAGCGCTGCGAGCGCTCCTGGCGCTCTGCGCGATCCGCACGGCGTGACGACTCGGAGCGCACCGGCGTCCCGTCCGCCGAGAACGCCGACCCGACCCCCGCCGACACGGCAGCGAACTGCGTCGGCGGCGGGGCCGGCGGCGGCACGGGCGCCACCGCGCTCGCCGCCGGCTCCTCGCTCCGCGCCCGGTCCTCCCGTGGCGTGTCGGGCGCCGTGATCGCGGGGGTCACGCTGCCCGACACGATCACGGTCGCTCCGGCCTTCGCGAGCAGCGCGCCGCCCAGCACGCTGCCGCCTGCGCCGACGGCCTCGGCCGCGACCGCCGCGCCCTCCCCCGTCAACCGCTGCGCCGCCCACACGGCGAGCGGGTACGGCGTCACCGCCGTCATCGCCGCCCGCAGCCCCGTCCGCGCCCGGTGGGCGATCTGGCGGACCGCGCCTTCGCTGACCCCGAGCTCGTCCGCGACATCCGCACTCGACCGGCCCTGCACCGCCGCGAGCACCGCGGCGCGCTGCTCCTCCGGCAGCGCGGCGAGCAACGCCAGCGCGTGGCGAACATCGATGCGCTGCTGGACCTCGGCGGGCAGGTCGAGGTCGGCGGCGACGTCGTCGGGAAGCTCGGTGTCGTCGGGCATGGCGTGGCGTGCGTCGATGGCGGTGGTTCTCACGATCCGGTGCAGCCACCCGCTCGGGTGCCGCACCCGCGCACCTGCGGAGATCGCCGTCCAGGCGCGCAGCAGTGCCTGCTGGGTGACGTCGTCGGCGGCGTCCGGCCCGGCGACGCGACGCGCGACGGCGTGCAGCGTCCGCGCGTGGCGGGACACGAGCACGTCGAAGGCGCCGGCGTGGCCGGCGGAGGCGAGCGCCGCGAGACGCTCGTCGTCCTGCGTGCGCAGCAGCGCGGTGGCGAGCAGGCCGGCCATCAGCCGGCCTCCGCCACCGGGTGCCGGCTAGTCGTCGTGGCCGTGACCACGGCCCTTGCGATCGTCGTCGTCCTTGACGCTCTTGCCCTTCGAGCCGTCATCGTCTCCATGGTCCTCCTTTGCCTGCTGCAGGACGTAGGTCCCGTCAACGAGGAGGAGCACCTTCAGTTCGACCTTCTGGCCGACCGTGAACTTCGCGAGATCGAAGGACACCGGGACGGCGACGACGACCGGCGTGCCGCCACCCTCGGGCGCGAGGGTCAGCTTGCGCGTCGCGGGGTCGATCGCCGTGATCTGGCCCTCGACCTCGAGGCCGCCACGGCCCTTGAGCTTCACGCTCGTCGCGGTCAGGTCCGGGCCCGCGATCGTGACCGACACCTTCACGCGAAGGCCTATCGCCGGGGCGGTGATGGGCGCGGCGAACAGGATCGACACGGCTGCGTCGTCGTCCTTCTTGCCGGTGACGGTGAAGCGGTCGGCGGCGCTGGTGGTGACGAGGCCCTGGACGCGGGCCTTCGTCGCCGTGCCGACGACGCGGATGCGCTTGGCGACACCGCGGCGCGCCTTGACCTTCACGACGCTGCCGACGGCCGGCAGGGCCGCCGTGTCGACCGC
>JBPPNC010000185.1:0-4339 GCA_051306365.1 Solirubrobacteraceae bacterium | reverse complement strand
GGCGTCCAGGTGCCCGACGCGCCCGCGGGCGTCGGGCTGCGTCTTGCCGGGGTCGCCGACGACGTCGCCGCGACGGCGGCGGCGGGTGCGACCGCGCCCGCGACCGCGGTGCTGCTCCTCGACGGGGCGGTCGTGCGCAACGCGACACTGGACCCGCCCGTTCTCGACGGGGCGTTCGCCGCCGACCTCGCGCCCGGCGCGGAGGCCCGGCTCGAGCAGGTGCGGACCACCGGCGCCGGCGTCCGGGGGCGCGCGGGGCGGCTGGTGGTGGAGCGGTCGCGGATCGACGTCAACACGGGGGTCGGCGTCCTCGCCGCCGAGGGCGGCAACGTGCGCCTCGACTCCGCGCTCGTCCGCAGTCTGCCCGGAGCGGCGGGAGGCGTCCGCGCGAATCAGCCGGCGCGGGCATCGGAGACCACGACGATCCGGGCACGGCACGCCACGATCATCGGCTCGGGCGAGGCCGATCGGCCGGCGATCTCCGCGACGGCGAGCGGCGACGGCGCGGCGGCGCTCGTGCGCGTGGACGACAGCATCGTCCGCGGGTTTGCCGAGGACCGGTACGCCCGTGCGGACGCCGGGGCGGACGCGTTCGTCGACGTGGCGTACTCGAACCTCGACCCGGCCACGGACCGCGTCGCCGGTGACGGTCGACTCTCGCCGTTCGACGGTCCGGGGAGCATGAACCGCACGTACGGGTCCATCCGGTTCGTGGACGCCGCGGCCGGGGACTACCGGTTGCGCGCCGTGTCGCCGGTCATCGACCGCGGGACGCCGGGTGCGCTCCTGCCCGACGAGCCCGCACTCGACCTGGACGGGCTGGCACGGATCGTGGACGGCAACGGGACGGCCGGCGCCACACGTGACATGGGCGCCTTCGAGTACCAGCGCCGCCCGCCCGCGCTCACCGCGACGGCCCAGCCGGCGCTGGCCCGGCTCGGCACCCCGATGCACTTCGAGGCGCAGACCTCAGACCCCGATCCCGGCGACGAGGTGACCGTCAGGTGGACCTTCGACGACGGCACGACCATCGACGGCCTCGCGGCCGATCACGCGTTCGCGACCTCCGGCGCGCACACCGCCACGGTCACCGCCACCGACTTGGCGGGTGCCGCCGCGACGCGCACGGTGCTGGTGCGCACGACGCCGGTCCCGCCCCTGCTCGCCGCGACGGCGCCCGCGCCGGCCGACGTCGTCGCACCCGGGTTCTCGCTGCCCGACGCGTCGTTGCGCCTCTCGCGCGACGGGCGTGTGACCATCCGCGTGCGGTGTGCGGCCGGGGAACCCGAACCATGCCGCGGCACGCTGTCCGTGACCCTGCGTCGCACGGCCGGCGGCCGCACCACGCGCGTCACGCTCGCCAGCGGGACGTTCGCCGTGCCCTCGGGGGCTGGACGCATGGTGCGCCTCCGTCTGCGGTCCACCGGTCGCAGGCTCCTGCGTCGCACCGGGAGGCTCCGTGTGCGGCTCACGGCCGACGCCCGGGACACCGCCGGAAACCGCCGGACGGTGCGCCACGAGCTCACGCTGCGCGCGCCTGGCAATGCGAAGCGCGAGCCATCCCGCTAGGGTCCGGGCGCGATGAGAGCGATGGTCCTTGCCGCGGGGCTCGGGAAGCGCCTGCGCCCCCTCACCTTTGAACTGCCCAAGCCGATGGTCCCGGTCCTCGACCGCCCGGTCATGGCGCACATCGTCGATCTCCTGCGTCGACAGGGCGTCGACGAGATCATCGCGAACCTCCACTACTTCCCGGACACGATCCGCGAGTACTTCGGCGACGAGCTGTCCTACCGCTACGAGGAGGCGCTGAAGGGCACCGCAGGCGGCGTGCAGAACTGCGCCGACTTCTTCGGCGACGACCCGTTCCTCGTCATCTCCGGTGACGCGCTCACGGATCTCGACGTCGCCAAGCTCGAGGCGCGCCACCGCGCCCACGGCGGGATCGCGACGCTGTGCGTCAAGAAGGTGCCGGACACCCGTGAGTACGGTGTCGTCCTGCACGACGCCGACGGTCGCATCACCGGCTTTCAGGAGAAGCCCGACCCGGCCGAGGCGCTGTCGGACCTCGGCAACTGCGGTATGTACGTCTTCTCGCCGGAGATCTTCGACTACTTCCCGAAGGGCCAGGCCGAGGTCGACTGGGCGCACGACGTGTTCCCGGCGCTGCTGGAGCACGACGTCCCGTTCTTCATCCACGAGATCGACGAGTACTGGAACGACGTGGGGTCGCTCGCCGAGCTGAAGTCCGGCACGTTCGATGTGCTGACCGGCGCGCTGCATCTGGAGGTCCGCGGCGATGATCTGGACGAGGGCCTCACCGTAGGTGCCCATTCGGGGCTCGACGGCGTGGCGATGATCGAGCCGCCCGTGTGGATCGGCGACAACGTCCGCATCGGGGCGGAGAGCCGCCTGATGGGCCCGGTCGTCATCGGTGATGGCGCGACGATCGAGGACGGAGCGCTCATCCGCGACTCCATCGTCTTCCCGGGCACCACGGTGCCGGCGGGGGCGATCCTCATCGGGGCGATCGCCGGCGCGGCCGGGATCATCGAGGCGCTGCCGCCCCGCGTCTCATCCGCGGCGCGCTGACTCAGGCCGCGTCCGGGCCGTAGCGCTCGCGGCGCTGCTCCTCGCGTTCTGAGTCCTCCAGGGCCTTGACGAAGAGGAAGACCAGCGCGATGCCCATGATGATCGACTGCTCCGTCGCCATGACGAGGCCGGCGACGCTCTGGTCGGTGTGTGCGTCCATGCCCCAGTAGCTCGGCTGCTGCTCGTAGAACGCATAGATCGCCTCGGGGGCGAACGCGAGCGCGACGCCCAGCAGGCCCACGAACACCTTGGTCGAGGCCATGTAGGCCACCGGGCCCATACCGCCGAGCCGCTTCCGGCTGGGGATGGGGTTGAGGATGTGCCACCAGTACAGGAAGCCGGCGGTGATGAACGTGATGTGCTCGAAGCGGTGCAGGAAAGGGTGCTCCAGTGCGGCGTCGTACAGCGCGGGGTAGTGCCACACCCACATGACCGCCACGTAGAGCGCGAGCGCGAAGACGGGGTGCGCGAGCGGGCCGGCGGCCTGTTCCAGCCGCATGGTGCGCTTCGTGATGGGCCGCAGGATGACGCGCGTGAAGCCCAGCAGGATGAGCACGACGCCGATGTCGATGAGCAGCACGTGCTGGACCATGTGCATCGTGAAGAGCTGCTCGGCGAGCGCGTCGATGGGTGAGAGCAGCGCCGCGGTGAAGCAGAGGATCCCCAGCAGGAAGCTGATGAGGCGGCCCCGCGAGGCGCTGACCGCGCGCCAGCGGCGGACGTAGAGCACGGTCGCGGCCACGAGCATGAGGATCACGACCGGCTCGAACGTCCACGACGCGTCCGGGGTCGCTCCCAGGACGGGGACGGGGGACATGCGCTCGATTGTCGCAGTCCTGCGCACACACCCATGCGCCGGCGCGTCAGCGTGGGGCGCGTGCCGTCGCGCCTGCTCTCGCTGCTCGTCCCGCCGACCTGCTGGGTCTGCGGCGCGCCTGCGCCCGAAGCGGGCCCGCTCTGCGCGGCGTGCCGGCGGGCGCTGCCGTGGCTGCCGGAGGGGTGCTGCCCGCGGTGCGCGCTGCCCGCGCACGGGCGCGGCGGCTGCCCGGCGCGGCGCCAGGCGTTCGACGCGGCGCGTTCGGTGGTCGCCTACGAGGGGGTGGCGTCGTCGGCCGTCCGTGCGCTGAAGGATCGCGGTGGGCTGCGGCTGGCGTCGATGATGGGGGCGCAGCTCGCGGCGTCGGTCCCTCCCGAGTTCCTGCGCGGTGCGCGGATCGTGCCGGTGCCGGCGCATCCGCTGCGGCGCCGCGCGCGCGGCTTCGACTCCGCGGCGCTCCTGGCGGCGGAGGTGGCCGCCCGATGCGAGCGGCCGCTCGATGCCGATCTCCTGCGCCGCCGCGGGTGGCGAGGTCGCCAGCGCGGCGCCTCCCGGGCCGAGCGGTTGGCGGCGGGTCGGCTGGCGATCGAGCTGCGCCGCCCGATCCCGCCGCCCGCGATCGCGGCGCTCGTCGACGACGTCCACACGACGGGCGCGACGCTGCACGCCTGCGCGATGGCGCTGCGCACCGGCGGCTGCGAGCGGGTGGTGGCGCTCACGTGGGCGCGTGCGCTCTGACGGCGCGCCGGCCGGTGCGAGCGCCAGGAGTCGCGCCGGGAACGCGTAGACATCGTCGGTCGGAAGCCGGTGCACGGTCCAGCCGTCCGCCTCCCATGTGCGGGTCTTGCGCTCGTCCTCGCTGCGGAAGCCGTGCCACTGCGGTCCGTCGAGCTCGATGATCCGCCGTAGGTCCCACCACCACCACCACCACCA
>JBPPNC010000092.1:0-19402 GCA_051306365.1 Solirubrobacteraceae bacterium | reverse complement strand
GGGGTGGGCGGGCCCGGTCTCTCCGCCCCAGGTGCAGCGGATGCAGGCGCTCGTCGACCTCGCGATCCAGCGCGGTGGCATCGCGTCGGCGAACCTCGAGCTGTACCCCGCCGAACTCGGCAAGGTGCAGGTCCGCCTGCGCAGCGGCTCGGGCGGGCTCTCGGCCACGATGACCGTCGACCGGCCCGAAGCGCTCCAGGCGCTGCAGGCCGCCGCCGATCAGCTGCGCCAGTCCCTCGAGGATCAGGGCGTGGAGATCGTGCGCCTCGACATCGGCCTCTCCGCGCAGGCGCGCGACGACGAGGCCAGGACCGGCGCCCGCTCCGACGGGCGCGACTCGAGCGGCGGGACCTCCCGCCGCGGCGGCACGGATGCCGTCACCGACCATGACCACGATGACGCTCCGCCGACGATGCGCCCGCTCATTCCGGGCGCCCTCGTCGACGTGCGCGCCTAGGACAGGAAGGAGGCACGAATGTCCACAGTCCCCGCCGTGAACAACGCGGCGCTCGATCTGACGAAGAAGCAGACGAACTCGGAGGCGGCCGGATCAGGTCTCGACAAGGACTCGTTCCTGAAGCTGCTCACCGCCCAGATGAAGTACCAGGATCCGCTGAACCCGACGGACCAGACCGGGCAGCTCGCCCAGCTGGCCCAGTTCTCGTCGCTCGAGCAGATGACCAACCTGACGAAGCAGACGGAGAACCTCGCGCGGGCCGCAAAGGCCGACTCGGCGATCTCCCTCGTCGGCCGTGACGTGACCTACACGAACGCCTCGGACCAGCCCGTCACGGGCAGGGTCGAGAAGGTCACGTGGGTCGAGGGCGAGCCGAAGCTCACGATCGGAGGGGTGCCCGACATCGACCCCGGGATGATCACGGAGGTCGTGTGAGCACGCCGAACCTCAACCCGGCATTGATGCCGCCGGGGATCGGTGGACCGACCCCGGTCAACGCTCCTCAGGCCCCACCGAAGCCCGCGGGCCCCGTCAAGGGCCCGGCCTTCTCCGACGTTCTGGCCAAGGAGGCCTCCCCGCTGCAGTTCAGCGGCCATGCGTTGCAGCGGCTGCAGAAGCGAGGAATCGAGCTCGATGCACAGACGATGCAGCGGCTCGAAGGCGGCGTCTCGAAGGCCGCAGAGAAGGGCTCACGTGACTCGGTGGTGTTCGTCGACAACACGGCATTCGTGGTGTCGGTCAAGAACAACACCGTGATCACCGCCATGGACCGCTCGCATCTCCGCGAGCACGTCTTCACGAACATTGACTCGGCCGTGATCGCCTAACAGCGACCGGCACAAACCCCGGCTGGACCTTCTCGGAGGCCGGGACCAAGGAAGGGACTGATGCGCACATGATGCGTGGCATGTACTCCGCGATCAGCGGACTGAAGACCCACCAGATCATGCTGGACGTCACCGCGAACGACCTCGCGAACGTGAACACGGTCGGCTTCAAGGCCAGCCGTGCGACGTTCCGCGACGCGCTCTCGCAGACCCAGCGGGCCGGCTCCGCGGCGAACGCGGCATCCGGCGGCTACAACTCCGCCCAGGTCGGCCTCGGCGTGACGCTCGGCTCGATCGACAACCTCATCAGCTCGGGCGCGTTCCAGTCGACGGGCTCGGCGCTCGACGTCGCCATCCAGGGCGACGGCTGGTTCCGCGTCGGTCAGGGCACCCCGACGGCGGGTACGCCGGCCGTCGGCGTCCCCGCGGTCAACAGCCTGAACTACACGCGGGCGGGCAACTTCACCCGCAACGACCAGGGCTACCTGATCACCCAGGACGGCTACTACGTCATGGGCAAGGTCGGCCCCGACAACGACGGCGACGCCGGCACTGCGGTGGCCGACTGCTACATCGCCCTGCCCCCGGGCGCGACCGACATCGCGATCGGCCAGGACGGCGCGGTGAGCTTCGTGCCGCCCGCCGGCTTCGTCCAGCCGGGTGTCCTGCCCCCCATCGGCACCGACGGCCGCGCGATCGCCGGCTACATCTCGGTGGCGAAGTTCGGCAACGAGGCCGGTCTCCAGCGCGTGACGTCCAACCGCTGGTCGAGCACGCCGCAGGCCGGCGGCGAGGTCGACGGCACCCCCGGCAACGCCTACGGGCAGACCATCGGCGGCGTGCTGGAGATGTCGAACGTCGACATGGCCAGCGAGTTCACCAACATGATCACCGCCCAGCGGGGCTTCCAGGCCAACTCGCGCGTGATCAGCACCTCCGACGAGATGCTCCAGGATCTCGTCAACCTCAAGCGCTAGCACTGATCCGCCTGTGCCCCCGGCGAGACGTCGGGGGCACGGTGCATGATCTGCAGGGTCTCCATGATCGAGCTCCATCGCATCGGACACACACACGAGCCGTTCTCGCTGAACCCGTCGCTCGTTGTCAGTATCGAAGCGCACCCCGACACGACGCTCCTGCTCGCCACCGGCGCGCGGCTCGTCGTCGCCGAGGACCCCCAACGGGTCGTCGAGCTCATCAACGGGTGGCACGCCACCGTCGCCGCCGCGGCGATGAAGGCCTACGTCGACGCCGGCGGCGACGACCCGCCCGGCGGCCCCGTCCCCCTCCGTTCTCGGTAGGGCCCATCTGCAGGGCGTCCGGACGGCGGCGCGCAGCTCAACTTCTCGGCCAGCGGACCGATCAGGGGAGTGTCAGCCCCAGTCCGGTCCCAGGAGGCCGCATGTCCGACTCCGAGTCCCGGCAGCTCGTGGTCTTCGCGCTTGGGCGCGAGGAGTACGCGCTGCCCATCAGCCACGTCCACGAGATCATCCGCTACACCGAACCGCGCTTTGTGGCCTCGCGCGAGGAGTGGACCCGCGGCGTCATCTCCCTGCGCGGCAAGATCATCCCCGTGCACGACCTCGCCGTCCGTCTCGGCCTCGAGGTGACCGAGCGCGAGGAGGGTGCCGGCAAGATCGTCATCGTCGAGAGCGGCTCCGAGATGGTTGGCGTCATCGTCGACGAGGTCGAAGAGGTCGTCGTCCTCGAGCAGTCGCAGATCGAGCCCGCGCCGGGCAGCAACGACGGCGCCGTGAGCGGTGTCGGCAAGCTCGATGACCGTCTCATCGTTCTCCTCGAGCCGGGCGGCCTCTTCGCCTCCGACTCGGTCGCTGAGCTCACGGAAGCGGCGTGAACGTGGAACGTCTCGCCTGGCGGCTCGCCGCTCCATTGGGAGAACTCGCCTTCGGCTCCTTCTCCCGCGCGGGGCGTTCTTCATGACCGCAACGGCGACACGCGGCACCGTCGTCGTCGCCGATGACTCGCGCCTGATGCGGCGCGTGCTGTCGCAGACGCTCCGGGACTCCGGCTACGACGTGGTCGGGGAAGCGGAGGATGGCGACGCCGCGCTGCAGCTGTGCCGTTCGGCGAAGCCGGACGTCATGACGCTCGACCTGGCGATGCCGGGCCTTGACGGCATGGGTGTGCTGCGCACACTCAAGCGCGATGGCCTGGACATCCCGGTCGTCGTCGTCAGCGCCTTCAGTCCCGCCCACGGTGCGCGCGCCGTGGATGCGCTGGCGGAGGGCGCGTTCGATCTCATCGAGAAGCCGAAGGTCGGCGAGACGCTGTCGGACTTCGGCCGTCAGCTCGACGAGAAGGTCTTCGCGGCCGCCGGCCGCAGCATCTCCCGCCGCCGGGTCGGCGCGGTCAACGGGAACGGCACCGCCCGCGTGCGGACGCCGTCGGCGCCCGTCGTCCCGCGGCGCGACTCGCACGCCCGTGCGGTCGCCCAGGCGGTCAAGGCGCCGTCCCGTCGCACCGGTCGCCCTCCGGTCGTCGTGATCGCGACGTCCACCGGCGGCCCTCGCGCGCTCGCGCACCTCATGCCGCAGTTGCCGTCGCCGCTCGGCGCCGGTGTGCTCATGGTCCAGCACATGCCGCCGGGCTTCACCGGCTCGCTCGCCGCGCGCCTGGACAACGACAGCCCGCTGCGCGTCGTCGAGGCCCAGGGCGGCGAGCGCATCGCCCCCGGCACCGCGCTGCTCGCACCGGGCGGCTCCCATCTGCATCTGGCCGACGCGAAGTCGGTGCGGCTCGGCGACGGTGACCCCGTCGGCGGCCTGCGCCCGCGTGCCGACCTCACCATCCAGGACGTCGTCGACCGCCACGGCGGCGACGTCCTGCTCGTCGTCCTCACCGGCATGGGCAACGACGGCCTCGCCGGCGCCCGCGCGGTCAAGGCGGCCGGCGGCCGAATCCTCGTCGAAGCCGAGGAGACCTGCGCGGTCTACGGCATGCCGCGCGCCGTCGCGGACGCCGGGCTCGCCGACGCGGTCCTGCCGCTGCACGATCTGCCCGCCGCGATCGTCGAGGAGGTGTCCCGGTGACCACCGCCGCCGCCATCAACCGATTCGGCGCCGACCCGAACGACGACTACCTCGTCTTCATCACGGGCCTGCGTCAGCTCTGGCCCGTCGACCTCACCCAATACCGCCGGGGTCAGATGGAGCGCCGCATCCGCTCGTTCGCCGGGCGCCGCGGCGTCACGTACCTGCCGGACTACCTGCAGGTGCTCAAGGGCGACGAGGACGAGCTGCATCGCTTCCTCGACCACGTCACCATCAACGTCTCCCAGCTGTGGCGCCACCCGGAGCAGTGGCAGGTGCTGCACAACGAGCTCATCCCCGAGCTCGCCGCCGAGAACCGCATCCGGGCGTGGTCGGCCGGCTGCTCCTACGGCGCCGAGGCGTACACGCTGTCCGCGGTCATCCGCGAGACCGCGCCGAACACCCGCGTGCAGATCACCGGCACCGATGTCGACCGCCGGATCATCGACCGCGCCCGGCAGGGCCGCTTCACCGACGCGGACGCCCGCGAGGCGCCGCAGGATCAGATGGCGAAGTGGTTCGACCACGAGGGCGACATGTGGAGCGCCAAGCCCGAGCTGCGCTTCGGCATGAACTTCGAGCTCGGCGACCTGCTGCACACGTCCGTTCCGGCGGGGTCCTACGACCTGATCATGTGCCGCAACGTCGTCATCTACTTCAACGAGGACGTTCGTGACTCCCTGCACGGACGGCTGGCGGCCGCGTTGCGTCCCGGCGGCTACCTCGTGATCGGCGCCACCGAACGTGTCGCCACCCCCGGCCCGATCGGCCTGACCCCCACGCATCCCTTCATCTACCGCAAGGCGTGACGATGGACACCTCCGAGTATCTCCCGATGTTCCTGGCGGAAAGCCGCGAGCATCTGCAAGAGCTGAACCTCGCGGTCCTCAAGATCGAGGAGAACCCCGAGGACAAGGAGAAGATCGATGAGATCTTCCGCGTCGCGCACTCGATGAAGGGCATGAGCGCGACGATGGGCTTCGCCGCGATGGCGGAGCTCACGCACAAGATGGAGGACGTCTTCGAGCTCCTGCGCCAGCGGCGCGGCGGGCTCTCCCGCGACGCCATCGACGCGGTGCTGGCCTGCCTCGACATGCTCGAGAGCGGCGTCCAGAACATCGACGAGCACGGAGAGGAGCGCCTCGACCCGAAGGAGCTCATCGCCCGCCTCGACGCGCTCGTCCACGAGCGCACGCCCGAGCAGAGGGCCGTACAGCTCGGCGGCGTCGCCCCCGATCCGGCAGAGCTCGTCCGCCTGGCCGCGGGCCGTCCCGTCATCCACGTCCTCGCCCGGCTGGCCGAGGACGTGTCCATGCCGTCGGTCCGTGCCTTCATGGCGCTCGTCGCGTGCTCGAATCTCGGCGATGTCCTCGTGGCGCTGCCCGACGAGGACGCGATGGAGCAGTTCTCCGGCGAGATCGTGGAGGCCTGGGTCGTCGACGCCGACCCGGACGCGCTGCGCAACGCCGTCGCCGCGGTCGAAGAGGTCACGAGCGTCGAGGTCGACGAGGTCGACGTCGAGCAGCTCATGATCGACGAGACGACGACGCCCGCCCCGGAGGAGGCCGTCGAGGCCGCCGCCGAGGTCAGGCCCGCCGAGGGCGAGGCCAAGCCGGCCGCGAAGTCCGGGTCCGGCGCCGCGAAGACCGTCCGCGTCGATGCCGAGCGGCTCGACCAGCTGATGCACTACATGGCGGAGGTCGTCGTGCACCGCACGCAGCTCGAGGCCCTTGTCAGCGACGCCGACCACCCCGGCCTCGCCAGCGCGATGCAGGAGCTCACCCGCAGCTCGCAGTCGCTGCAGACCATGGTCATGCAGGTCCGCATGATCCCGGTCGAAGCGGTGTTCATGCGCTTCCCGCGCCTGGTGCGCGACCTGTCGGGCAAGCTCGGCAAGGAGGTCAACCTCGTCCTGGAGGGTCAGGACACCGAGCTCGACCGCACCGTCGTCGACGCGCTCGGCGACCCCCTCGTCCACCTCATTCGCAACTCCGTCGACCACGGCTTCGAGCCGCCCGAGGAGCGGCTGCGTCTCGGCAAGCCCGAGACCGGCACCCTCGAGGTCCGCGCGCGCCCGACCGGCGGTGGCATCGTCATCACGGTCAAGGACGACGGCCGCGGGGTTGATCCACAGCGTGTGGCGGCCGTCGGCGTCAAGCGTGGGCTGATCTCCGCCGACGAGGCGGCACTCGTTGACGTTCCGCGCGCCATCGAGCTGCTCTTCAGCGCCGGCTTCTCCACCGCGGAGAAGGCGACGGACGTCTCCGGCCGCGGGGTCGGCATGGACGCGGTCCGCAACCGCATCCGCGAGCTGGGCGGCGACGTGATCATGGAGTCCGTCACCGGCCAGGGGACGACGACCGAGATCCGCCTGCCGCTGTCGCTGGCGATCACGTCGGCGCTCCTCGTCGAAGCCGGCGAGAGCACCTACGCGGTGGCGATCGACCGCATCGAGCGGACCGTGCGCGTCGACGACTGGACCGTGCGCGGTGTCGCCGGCCGCCCGATGCTCGTCATGGGCGAGGAGGTCAGCCCGCTCATCGATGCGTCCAGCGCGCTCGCCGGGCGTGACGACCATGCCGCCGACAAGCCCTACGCCGTGCTCGTGCGCTCGCAGGCCGGCCGGACGATCGCGCTCGCGGTCGACGGTCTGCTCGGGCAGCGCGAGCTGGTCTGCAGGAGCCTCCCGCCCGAGGTGGGAGAGGACGTTCCGGTCGCCGCGGCGGCCGTGTTGAGCAGTGGAGAGATCGCGCTCGTCGTCGACGTCGACGGGCTGACCAGGGAACACGATCGGGCCGTGCGGGACGACGCGGCGGCCGCCAATGAGGAGAACCATGGCCTACACCGAACAGCAGCTTGACGCGCTGGGCGAGCTTGCCAACATCGGCTCGGGCACCGCCTGCACGGCGCTGGCGCAGATGCTGGGCCGCCCGGTCGACATCAAGGTCCCGTCGGTCGTCGCCCTGCCGCTCGGCGAGGCGATCGAGGCGGTCGGCGATCCGGAGCTCCCCCGTACCGCGGTGAAGCTCGACATCTTCGGTGACCTCGACGGCGCCGTGCTGCTTGTGTTCGGGCTCGAGGACGCCGCGGTGCTCTGCGGCATGCTCGGCGTGGAGCCGGACTCGGAGGTCGGTCTGTCCGCCCTCGGCGAGATCGGCAACATCCTCGGCACGTCGTACGTCAATGCGCTCGGCCAGATGATCGGGATGGACGTCGAGCCTTACCCGCCCGTCACCACCACCGACATGCTCGGCGCGATCGTCTCGACGGTCCTGCTCGAACGCGACGAGATCGGTGAGACCGCGCTGCTGCTCGACTCGGCGATGTTCGTCGAGGGCGAGCAGTGCGAGCTGTCGTTCCTGCTGGTGCCCGGCGCGGACGGCGTGGCCGATCTGCTGAGCCGCATCGGGATGTAGGGAGTCGTGCCCGAGACCCCTGTCCGTATCGGCGAGCTGGTCGCCACGAAGGATCCCGAGGACGTGCTCGTGTCCGTCGGCCTGGGTTCCTGCATCGGCCTCGCGATGATCGACCGCTCCCGCGGCATCATCGGCCTGGCCCACGTCATGCTGCCCGAATCCCCGAACGGCGCCGGTCCTCTGCGGGGCCGCTACGCAAACCACGCGGTGCCGATCCTTCTCGAGGAGGTGCTCGCCCTCGGGGCGCGCACGTCCGTACTCGAGGTCGGGATGGCCGGCGGCGCCCAGATGTTCGCCCAGACGAGCTCGATTGAAGTCGGCCGCCGCAACGAGGAGGCCGTCCGCGCCGCGCTCGGTGAGATCCGTCTGCCGGTCCGTGCCGCGGCCACCGGTGGCGACCGCGGTCGCACCGTGCGCGTGCACGCCGAGTCCGGCGTCATGACGTCGCGCGAGGTCGCCGGTGAAGAGTTGGTGCTGCTCGGGCAGCCCGCAGGAGTGCTCGGATGAGCGACGGCATCCTCGACGCCTCCCAGATCGACGCGCTGCTCGAGCAGGCCGCCAAGGGCGAGCTGCCGGATCAGCCCGCGGTCGAGGAGAAGGAGCAGAAGGGCCGCAACCGCTGGCTGCGCGTCGTCGACTTCTCCCGTCCCACGAAGTTCGGGCCCGAGGAGGAGAACCGCATGCGGCGCCTGCACGAGGGGTTCTGCCGCATGGCGGGCACCCGTCTGGCGGGCCAGCACCGCATCCCGATGGAGCTCGAGCTCATCGACACGTCGCAGCGCACCTGGCGCGACGCGTACAAGCTCGTCTCCCGTGACGCCGCATGCGCGGTCATCGAGATCCAGCCGTACGGCACGACCTGCCTCATGGCCGTCGAGATGCCGCTGCTGCTCCTGGCGATCGACAAGCTGCTGGGTTCCGACGACGAGGAGCCGAACGAGCGCAAGCTCACCGGCATCGACATGGCACTCGTCAAGCGCGTGCTCGGGGAGTTCACGAGTGCGATGAGCCTGACGTGGCAGGACCTCGCCGAGGTCGAGTTCGAGCTGACCGGCATGGAGAACGAGGCCGACGCCGAGCAGATGATGTCGGCGAGCGAGCCGACCCTCGCGATCGCGATGGAGGCCCGGCTGGGCTCCGTCAGCTCCGCGGTCGTGCTCCTCCTTCCCCACATGTCCGTCCAGCCAGCCCTGGCGGAGTACGCGGCGCGTACCGCGGCCGACATGCACGCCGACCCGGTCGTCAAGGACATGCTGCACCGCCGCATCGGCGAGGCGACCGTCAACGTGCGCGCCGAGCTCGGCGCGGCCACGATGGGTCTGCACGAGGTCCTCGCCCTGCAGCCCGGCGACAGCATCCGCCTCTCCGGCCCTGCGCCGGGCGAAGCCGACCTGAAGGTGGACGACATCACCGTCTGCCGTACCCGCGCGGGCCGCCACGGCAGCAAGCGGGCCGTGCAGGTCGACAGCCCGGTGGAGGATCTCGCATGAGCCAGGACGAAGCCCTCTACGAGCTGACGTACCAGACCGTCACGGAGGTCGTGGGCCGTCTGGAGATGCTCGGCGGCGCGGGCGTCGCCGAGGCGGGCGAGATCGCGATCACGCCCGAGGGCGTCGACCCCCTCTCCGGCATCACGCTGCCCTCGGTCGGCGCGTCGGTCGCCTACACCGACGGGGTCACGGGCGGCAACATCATGATCATGCCGATCACGGCAGCGCGCACGCTCGCGGCCAAGATGATGGGCATGGAGAAGTCCGAGCCGGGCAAGGACGCCGCCGCGCTCGACGAGCTCGAGATGTCCGCCATCGGCGAGGCGATGAACCAGATGATGGCCGGCGCCGCCGCGGCGACCGGCACCTACCTCGAGCAGCACATCGACATCACGCCGCCGGACGTGCGGCTGTTGGAGTCCGCGCGCGACGCATCCGCGATGCTCCACCGCGAGCAGCACGTGACGACCGCCGAGGTCCTGATCGCGGGAACGGCCTGCCGTCTCGTGCAGCTTGTGCCGTCCGCGTTCGTGCTGCGCATGGCGCGCGCACTGGAAAGCATCTCCTCCGCCGAGGTCGAGGGCGAGCCTCTCGTCGACGTGCTCGGCGACATCCCCGTGCGGGTCTGGGCCGAACTCGGCCGCACCCGCATGCCGATCGGCCGGCTGGTGGGCATGCCCATCGGTGAGGTCGTCGCCCTCGATCACGAGATCGACGACCCGATCGACATCTACGTGGACGGCATGTGGTTCGCCACCGGCCGTCTCGAGACCCACGACGACCATGTCGACGTCACGATCGAGCGCGTGCTCGATCGTGCCGCGGCCTGACATCCCTGTACCTCTGGAGGACAACAACCATGGCCCGAGTGCTGATCGTTGACGACGCCGCGTTCATGCGGAAGATGGTGGGTGACGCCCTTGCGAAGGGTGGTCACGAGGTGGTCGGAGAGGCCGCCAACGGCCAGGAGGCCGTCGAGCGCTTTCAGGAGCTGAGCCCTGAGGTGATGACCCTGGACATCACGATGCCCGAGAAGGACGGCCTGCAGGCCCTGCGCGAGATCATCGCGATGGACCCGGGCGCGAAGGTCATCATGTGCTCGGCCCTCGGCCAGGAGAGCAAGGTCCTCGAGTCGATCAAGATCGGTGCAAAGGACTTCGTGGTCAAGCCGTTCCAGCCCGACCGCGTCCTCGGCGCCATCGAGAAGGCCCTCGGCTAGCACCGCCGCACGTCACGCCCGGCGCCTGGACACCCGTCCGGACGCCCGATGGCGCCTGCGCGAAACCGGTGGTGCCGCCGTCTGTCCATGGTATGTGGACGGACGTAAGGGCCAGCGCCGGAATCGTCGATGACGGAGGCGATTCCCCATGAAGGCTGCTACCCCCATCGGCATCGGTCTCGCGCTGGTCCTGCTCGCACTGGGCGGGATGCTCGAGGGCACGAATCCGGCATCACTCTTCAACGTCCCGGCGACGGTCATCATCTTCGGTGGCCTGCTCGGTGTCTCCATCGCCGCGTTCGGCATGGAGGAGATGAAGAAGGTCCCGGCGCTGTACAAGAAGGCCTTCGCGCTGGAGATGCCCGACCTGGGCGCCAACGTGGTCCTCATGCACCACTTCGCCGACCGTGCCCGCCGCGACGGCCTGCTGGCGCTGGAGGAGGAGGCGGACCAGCTCGAGGATCCGTACGTGAAAAAGGGCCTGGGCCTCGTCGTCGACGGCTCGGACCCGGACACCGTCGCCGAGGTGCTGGAGCTCGAGATCGAGTCGATGCAGAAGCGCCACCGGCAGGGCCACGCGACCTTCAAGGGCGCGGGCGGCTTCGCGCCGACCCTCGGGGTCCTCGGCACCGTCATGGGCCTCCTGCACGCGCTGAGCATCCTCGACCAGCCCGAGCTGCTGGGACCCGCGATCGCGGGTGCGTTCATGGCGACGCTCTACGGCGTCGGCGCCGCGAACATCGTCATCCTGCCGGTCGAGAACCGCTTGAAACAGCTCACCGAGGCGGAGACGATGTCCCGGCAGATGGTCATCGAGGGCCTGCTCGCCGTGCAGAGCGGCGACAACCCCCGGATGGTCGCCGAGAAGCTCATGGCCTTCGTGCCGCCGGAGCAGCGGCTGTCGGTCGAAGAGGAGCTCGAGGGCGGCCGCCCGAACCTCAAGGCCGTCGACGGCGGCGCCGAGCAGAAGGCGGCGTAGCCCATGGCCGGGCGCCGGCGCCGTGGTGGCCACGAGCATCACGAGGACCATCCCGACGAGCGGTGGCTCCTGACCTACGCGGACATGATCACGCTGCTCCTGGCGCTGTTCATCGTGCTGTTCGCGATGGGCAACACGGACCCGAAGAAGTCCGAGTCCGTCGCGAACTCGGTGAAGGACGCGCTGAACGTCAGCATCTCGTCGGGCGGCACCTCCATCGCGCAGACCGGGGGGCAGGCGGACACCAAGGACCTGCAGCAGTCCGTCCCCACGCCCTCCCTGCAGGAGGCGATCTCGCAGCGGCAGCCCGCGAGCGCGAAGGAGATCGCCAAGGAGCAGGACGACCTCGAGCAGCTCAAGCAGCGCATCGACGCCGCGGCGGCCGCGGACAGGCTGCAGAACAAGGTCGAGACGAAGGTCACGCGCGACGGCCTGCACGTCAAGCTCCTGTCCGACGACTTCCTCTTCGCGTCGGGCAGCGCCGAGCTCGACCCCCGCTCGAAGAAGCTCATGGCGCGCCTGGCCCAGCTGCTGCGGCTCGACGGCACGCACGCCGTGCGGGTCTCCGGCCATACCGACTCGGTTCCGGTGAGCGGGCACTACCCGTCGAACTGGGAACTCTCGACCGCCCGCGCGTCTGCCGTGGTGCGTGCCATGGCGCGCAATCGGGTCTCCCCGGCCCGGATGGAGGCCGCCGGAAAAGCCCATCTTGCGCCCGTGGCCTCCAACTCGACGGACCGCGGCCGATCAAAGAACCGAAGGGTCGAGATCCTGATCCCCCGACAGAAGGTCGCCAGCGAGGCGACCGCCGGATAGCCCCATGGACAAGAAGAAGCTCATCATCATCGCCGTCGTCGCCATCGTGGGAGCCCTCGGGGGATACAAGATGGTGCTGGCCAAGCCGAAGGACGACGGCCCGAAGCCCAAGGTGGCCGGCGAGGTCTACGTGCTGCCGAAGGAGTTCCTCGTGAACCTCTCCGACGGGCGCTTCGCGCGGCTGAACGTGGCGATGGAGTTCGACCACGACTACACGTCCGCCGCGGCTGCCGAGGAGTACGCCGAGGCGCACGGCGGAGGCGGCCATGGCGCGGTCGAGGTTCCGGAGGGCTTCGGCACGCTGCCGCAGGAGGCCGTGGTCCGGGACATCATCACGGACACGCTCACGGCCGCGACCGCGAATCAGATCCAGGGCGCTGAGTCCCGCGAGAAGCTCAAGAAGTCGATCGCGAAGAAGATCAACAAGAACACGGATGTGAAGGTCCACCACGTCCTCTTCACCGACGTCGCCGTGCAGTAGGAGCCCCTCATGTCCGACATCACTTCGCTGAACCCCGCCACCGCGGCCGCCGAGCCGCTCGACACCGGCGACGGCCTGCGCCGGCTCGCCCAGGTGCGGGTCGAGCTGTCCGTGGAGATCGGACGGACGGACATGTCGCTGGGCGAGGCGCTCGCGCTCGGCCCGGGCTCCGTTATCGCGCTCGACCGTATGGCCGACCAGCCGGTCGACCTGCTGGTCAACGGCAAGCTCGTCGCGCGCGGCGAGGTCGTCGTGATCGATTCCGAGTATGGCCTGCGGGTGACCGAGGTCGTCGGCGCCGAGGCACAGACGGCCGAGGCGCCGCCCGCGGCCACCGTCACTCCCGCCGCTGCGCCGCCCGAGGCGCCCGCCGCCGAGGAGACGTTCGACCAGGCTGCGATCGACGCGGCGATCGCCGCGGGCGCCGCCGGCGGCGATCCGGGCCAGATGGCCGCGTAGTACGGGCCGTCCCAGGGCCTTGGCGCGCTGCCGGGGTGCGGCCCTGCGCCGCGCCCGGGCCGCTGGGCTTGCTGACACGAACCCAGGGCGCGACACGGCCGCTTCGACCGCACACGACTCGCCGAGCGGCTGGCCGCCTTGGGCTGCCACCTCGCCCTCGACGACTTCATCGGACATCTGTCCACCGGGCTGCTCAAGCCTGCCGCGAGGTGGCCGACGAAGGGATGGACGCCGGTCCCCTCCCCGTCGTCGCCCCTCCACAGAAATGATTCGCCTCCGCCTCTCGGCCGCCGCCGCGGCCGCTGTCACCTGTCTGCTGCTCCCTGCCGTCACCTTTGCGGCCGAGGGCACACAGACCACGCCCGCCAAGGGCGAGGACACGCCGATCAGCGTGCCCGCCGACGACGGCGGCGCGACCGCGAGCGCGTCCAGCGGCGGGAACATCGTCCGCACGTTCGTCGGTCTGGCGATCGTCCTGGCCGTCATCTACGGCCTCTACTGGGTCCTCAAGCAGGTCAAGGCCAGCCGTGAGGAGGCGACGAAGGGCGACGGGCTCGCCGCGGTCGCCTCGATCGGCCTCGGCCCCAACCGCGCGCTGCACCTCGTGCGCGCCGGGGAGGACTACATCCTCGTCGGCGTCGGCGAGCACGCCATCACGCCGATCCGCACCTACACGGCGGCCGAGGCGATCCTCGCCGGCCTCGTGCCCGACCCGGAGCAGGCCGACGTCATCGAGGGCGAGGCGACGGAGGCCGGCGCGAAGACCGCCATGCCCGCCATCCTGCGCAAGGTCCTGGCCGCGGGCGGCGCGCCCGGCGCGCAGACCGCGGGCAGCAAGCCGAACCTCACGGCCACGGCGCTCCTCGGCCAGCTCCGTGAGAAGACGGTGCGGTCATGACCGGCGACGGCGGCAACGCGGTCGAACTCCTCATCCTGCTCGGCGGGATCGCGCTGGTCCCGGCGATGCTGTTCTGCGTCACCGGCTTCACCCGGATCCTCGTCGTCCTCGGCTTCATCCGGACCGGTCTCGGCACGCCCACCGCGCCGCCGAACCAGGTCCTCGTCGGGATCGCGCTGTTCCTGACGATCTTCGTCATGGCCCCGACCTTCAAGGAGATCAAGACCACCGCCGTCGACCCGCTGATGGAGAAGAAGATCTCGCAGCAGCAGGCGCTGGAGCGTGCCGAGAAGCCGATGCGCGAGTTCATGTTCGCCCAGACGCGTGACCGGGACATCGCCCTGTTCATGAAGCTCGGCAAGCTCGAGCCGCCGAAGACGCGCGCGGACGTCCCGACCTATGTCCTCATCCCGGCGTTCATCATCAGCGAGCTCAAGACGGCGTTCCAGATCGGATTTCTCATCTTCCTGCCGTTCCTCGTCATCGACCTGGTGATCGCCTCGACGCTCATGTCGATGGGCATGGTGATGCTGCCACCGGTCTTCATCTCCCTACCGTTCAAGATCCTGCTGTTCGTCCTCGTCGACGGGTGGAACCTCGTCACGCAGGCGCTCGTGGAGAGCTTCGGATGACGAACGACACCGTCATCAGCCTCATGACGTCGGCGATGGAGCTGGCGCTGAAGATCGCGGCGCCGATCCTCATCGTCGGCCTCGTCGTCGGCGTGATCATCTCGATCTTCCAGGCGATCACGCAGATCCAGGAGCAGACGCTCGCGTTCGTCCCGAAGCTGCTCGCCACGGCCGCCGTGATGGTCATCGCCGGCCCGTGGTTGCTGAACGAGCTCGTCGCCTACACGGCCGAGCTGTGGTCGTCCATCCCGACCCTCATCGGCACATGAGCTCCGGCCAGATGCTGCTGCAGCAGTTCGGCGAGCAGCAGGTGCTCGGGTTCATGGCCGTCATGGCGCGGGTCGTCCCGCTCTTCATCGTCGCCCCGCTGTTCAGCTCGCGCTCGATGCCCGCGCGCGTGCGGGGCATCGCGGCCGTCGCGATCTCGATCGGCCTGGCCCCTGTGGTGGCCAAGGGTGTCGAGATGCCGACGGACGTGCTCGGCCTCGCGTTCCTCCTGGGCAAGGAGGTCCTCATCGGGTTCTCCTTCGCATTCGTCCTCGCGTGCCTGTTCGCCGCGGTGTCGACGGCGGGCACGCTGCTGGACTTCAGCGTCGGCTTCGCGTTCGGCGCGGCCGTCGACCCGCTGACCGGCAACAACTCGGCGATCATCTCGCAGATGTACATGATGTTCGCGACGGCGATCTTCGTCGTCGTGGGCGGCGTCGAGTGGGTCCTCCAGGGCCTCGCGCGCACGTACGACATCGTGAGCATCACGGAGATGCCGTCGCTTGGCACGATGGTCCAGGGGTCCGTCGAGGCGTTCGTCCAGATCTTCGTGTCGGCCATCGAGATCTGCGGACCGATCCTCCTCGCGCTGATCATCACGGACGTCGCGTTCGGCATGGTCAGCCGCGTCGCGCCGTCGCTGAATGTCTTCGCCGTCGGCTTCGCCGTGAAGATCGGCGTCGGCCTCATCCTCCTCGGCCTCACGTTCCCGTTCGTGGGCGGCTGGCTGGGCGACCAGATCCAGGGCTCGGTCACCGAGGCCCTCCAGACCCTGAAGGTCGCGTAGGGGGTGATGGATCGTGGCCGGTGAGAAGACGGAGAAGGCGACACCCAAGAAGAAGGCGGAAGCCCGGGACAAGGGGCAGGTCGCACGGTCGCAGGACCTGAACGCCGCGGTTGTCACGATCGTCGGCATCTTCGTCGTCGCGCTGACGGGGCCGAAGATGGTCTCGAAGATGGGCGAGCTGACGCGCGAGTCGCTCTCCCAGATCGCGAACCCGCAGCAGGTCACCCGCGAGGGCATCGGCCCGCTCGTCTCCGACGCCGGCTGGGTTGTCCTGCAGTGCTTCCTGCCGGTCGCGGGCGCGTGCGTCATCGCCGCGTTCGTGGTCCTTGTCGCGCAGGTCGGCTTCAAGATCACGCCGAAGGCCGCGGCGCCGAACCCGAAGAAGCTCAACCCGATCAGCGGCGCGAAGCAGGTGTTCGGGCCGAACGCGCTCGTGGAGGGGATCAAGTCGATCCTGAAGGTCATCTTCGTCGCCGGCCCGGCGCTCCTCGTGCTCATGCCGGTCATGCCGCAGATCGCGTCGATGATCGGCATCGGCGCCCTGGAGCTCGGGATCCTGACGAACGACCTGATCATGAAGATCGCCCGGAACGTCGCCGTCGCCTACATCGTCCTCGGCATCGCGGACTACATCTATCAGCGGTACCGCACGGACAAGGAAATGAAGATGGACAAGCAGGAGGTCAAGGACGAGGCCAAGAACATGGCGCTCCCGCCTGAGGTGAAGATGGCCCAGAAGCGCCGCGCCTTCGAGCTGTCCCGGGCCCGCATGATGGCCGACGTCCCCGATGCGGACGTCGTCGTCACGAACCCGACGCACTTCTCCGTCGCGCTGAAGTACAGCGACGGGATGGTCTCGCCGAAGGTCATCGCCAAGGGGCGGGACCTCGTCGCCTTCCGCATCCGTGAGCTGGCCGCCGAGCACGGCGTGCCGGTCGTGCCCGACCCGCCGCTCGCCCGCGGCCTGCACAAGAACGTCGAGGTCGGCCAGCAGATCCCTGAGGAGTTCTTCCAGGCCGTCGCGCACGTCCTGGCCTTCGTCTACCGGACCCGTCCCATGAGATCGGCGGTCGCGGCATGAACGGATTCATGAAGAGGGCGGCGGGCTACACCGACATCGCGGCGGCGCTGCTCGTCGTCATGGTCGTCGTGATGATGATCGTGCCGCTGCCGCCGGTGGTGTTGGACTTCCTCATCACGATCAACATCAGCGTGGCGCTGGCGACCGTGATCACCACGCTCTACGTGCCGCGGGCGCTCGACTTCTCGGCGTTCCCGTCGCTGCTCCTCCTCACGACGCTGTTCCGACTCGCGATCAACATCAGCGTCACCCGCCTGATCCTGCTCGAGGGCGACGCGGGCCACGTCGTCGAGGCGTTCGGCAACTTCGTCGTCGGCGGTAACGTCGTCGTCGGCCTCATCATCTTCGTCGTCCTCATCGTGATCCAGTTCATGGTCATCACGGCGGGCTCCGGGCGCGTCGCGGAGGTCGGGGCGCGGTTCACCCTCGACGCCATGCCGGGCAAGCAGATGGCGATCGACGCCGACCTGAACAACGGGCAGATCACCGAGGACGAGGCCCGGACGCGGCGCGACGACATTCAGCGCGAGGCGGACTTCTTCGGCTCGATGGACGGCGCCTCGAAGTTCATCAAGGGCGACGCGATGGCGGCGATCATCATCACGCTGATCAACCTCATCGGCGGCATCATCGTCGGCGTCGTGCAGCAGGGGATGCCGTTCGGCGAGGCGGCGCAGCACTTCTCCCTCCTGACCGTGGGTGACGGACTGGCTGCGCAGATCCCGGCGCTGCTCATCAGCGTCGGCATGGGCATCATCGTCACGCGCGCCGCCGACACGGGCGGGGACCTCGGCACCGATCTCGCGGGCCAGCTCGTCAGGCAGCGCAAGGCGCCGATGGTGGCGGGCGCGGTGATCATGGCGTTCGCGCTCGTGCCCGCCCTGCCGAAGATCCCGTTCCTGGTGATCGGCGGGGCGTTCTTCTACCTGGGCTGGTACCTGAACAGGCAGGCCAAGCAGCAGGAGGCCGCCGAGGTCGCGACCGCCGCGCAGGCCGCGCTCCCCGCTGCGAAGCCCGCTGCGGAGGACCCGCGCGCCGCGCTGAACATCGACCCGCTCGAGCTGGCGATCGGCTTCGGCCTGGTCCCGCTCGTCGACTCCGGAAGCGGCGGCACCCTGCTGACCCGCGTCAGCAACGTCCGCCGGCAGATCGCCGCGGAGCTCGGCACGGTCATCCCGTCGGTGCGCATCCACGACGAGGTCGGCCTCAGCTCGCACGAGTACGTGCTGCGCGTACGCGGCGCGGAGGTCGCGCGCGGGCAGGTCATGGCCGGGCACCAGCTGGCCCTCGACCCGGGCGACGCCATCGGCGAGCTCGCGGGCATCCCGACGCGCGAGCCCGCGTTCGGCCTGCCGGCGTTGTGGATCGCCGACGCGGGCCGGGCCGAGGCGGAGGCGCGGGGGTATACCGTCGTCGACGCCGAATCGGTCCTGGTGACCCACCTGACGGAGACGATCCGCAGCCACGTCGCCGACCTCATGACGCGCCAGGACGTCAGGCAGCTCCTTGACGGGCTCAAGGAAACCAACGCAGCTGTCGTTGAGGAAGTGGTGCCCGATCTGCTTTCCGTCGGTGAGATCCAGCGTGTGCTGCAGGCCCTCCTGCGCGAGGGTGTGTCGATCCGCGACCTCGGCGCGATCGTGGAGACCGTCGGCGACCGCGCCCGCGTCACCCGCGACCCGCTGCTGCTCGCCGAGTACGCGCGCCAGGCGCTCGGCCGCGCGATCGTCGGCCCGCACCTCGACGAGGAGTCCCGCTTGCGCGCCATCGCGCTGGACCCCGCCGTCGAGCAGGAGGTCTCCGAGTCGATCGCTCAGACGCCCGATGGCGAGTACCTCGCCATGGAGCCGAGCCGCGCCCAGGCGCTCGTGCAGGCACTCGCCGCGCACTCCGAGGAGGCGTTCTCCCTCGGCCGCCGCCCGGTGGTCCTGTGCAGCAGCCGGATCCGCCGCCATCTTCGCCGCCTGCTCGAGCAAGCGGTGCCCCAGCTCTCCGTGTGCGCGTATAACGAGATTGCGCCCGGGATCAACGTCGAGACCATCGGAGTGGTGACCGCATGACGGACCTCAAGACCCGCACGTACCAGGGCAGCACGCTGGACGAGGTGCTCCCGCAGATCCGCGACGAGCTCGGCGACGACGCGATCGTCGTGCGCCAGCGCGAGGGCCTGAAGGGCGGCGTCGGCGGCTTCTTCCAGAAGCGCTGTGTCGAGGTCGAGGCGCGGCCGGGGCAGGTTGAGCCCGAACCCGCCGCGGCTCCGACGTTCGACGTGAGGGACACCTCTACGGCAGCCCCCACGGCGTCCGTCGCCGAAGCGATGCTCGAGCAGGCCGGTTCGGCCGGGTTCGGCGCCCAGCTGGCCGAGGCGCAGCAGGAGCAGGAGACGCTCGCACCGGAGCCCGAGCCGGAGCCGGAAACCATCGCCTCCTCCCTGACCGTCGACGACATCCTCGGCTCGGCACCTGCGCCCAAGCCGCGCGCGCAGGTCTTCACGTCGCCACAGGTCGATGCGCTTCCGAGCGCGGTCGTCCCCGAGCCGGCTC
>JBPPNC010000088.1:0-4922 GCA_051306365.1 Solirubrobacteraceae bacterium | reverse complement strand
GGGGGTATCTTCGGGCCCATGCCGGGCGACGCACCCCCGCAGGAGTCCGAGGTCGTCGCGATCGGACGGGAGATCGCTGCGGCCCTGCCCTCCCCCGCCCGACACCCCGGCAAGGCCATCGACGCGCGCGCGATGGATTTCACGTCGCGGGACGCCGAACTGCGCGCCGCGCTGTTCCGCTTCGTCGATGTCGTGCCGGCGTGCCGTTCGGTCGATGACCTCGCCGCACACCTGACCGGGTTCCTCAGCGAAGTCGATGCGCAGACCCCGCCGGTCAAAGTCGCCATGCGCATGGGCGACAGCCGCGTCGGACGCGCCGCGCTGGGCACCGCCGCCGCAGCGGGCGTGAAGCACATGGCCCGCCGGTTCATCGTCGCCGACTCGCCCACAGGTGCGCGCGGAACCCTCCAGCGGCTCTGGCGCGACGGCACCGCCGCGTCCGTGGATCTGCTCGGCGAGGCGACCATCACGTCTGCCGAGGCCGACCGGTACGCGGCCCGCTGCGCCGAAGCGCTGGCGGCGCTGACGGAGATCTACCGCGGGTCCCCGCCCCGCCCGCTGCTCGAGCGCGACGGCGCCGGCCCGCTCCCCCGGGCCAACCTGTCGGTGAAGGTCAGCGCGCTCACGCCGCTGCTGCGCCCCGAGGCACCCGCGCTCGGCCAGGAGGACGCCGCCCCACGGCTGCGCGCGCTGCTGCGGACCGCACGCAAGCTCGACGCGCACCTGCACGTCGACATGGAGTCGTTCGACTCGCGCGAGGCGATCACCGAGCTCGTCCTCGACCTGCTCGCCGAGGACGAGTTCCGCGACGGCCCTTCGGCCGGCATGGTGCTGCAGGCGTACCTCCGTGACGGCGGAGAGCTCCTGGATCGCGTCCTCGCGTTCTCCGCCGAGCACGAGCGTGCCAGCCCGCTGACCATCCGCCTCGTGAAGGGCGCCTACTGGGACCACGAGCTGGTCGAGGCGCGCCAGCACGGCTGGGAGCCCCCGGTGTGGGAGCAGAAGGCCGACTCGGACCGGAACTTCGAAACGCTGACCCTGCGGCTGCTCGCGGCGCGCCCCGCCGTGCGCGTGGCGATCGCGTCGCACAACCTGCGCAGCGTCGCCCACGCCATCGCGGCCGCAGACAGCGACGTCGAGTTCCAGGTGCTGCGCGGGCTCGGGGACGACCTCGGCCACGCACTCGCGCAGCTCGGCCACCGCGTGCGCGTCTACTGCCCGGTGGGCGACCTCGTGGCCGGCATGGCGTACCTCGTCCGCCGCCTGCTGGAGAACACGAGCAACGAGAGCTTCCTCGCCGAGCAGGCGCGCGGCGCGGCCCTCGACGACCTGCTGGCCGCGCCATGACCGCGCTCCCGGCGTTCCGCAACGAGCCGCTGCTCGAGCTGCGCCGGGCCCCGGAACGCACCCGGCTCGACGACGCCCTGCGCGCGCTCGACGCCCGGCTCCCCCTCCGCGTGCCCATCCGGATCGGCGACGAACAACGCGGCGGGGACGCCCTGCCGTCCACCGACCCGGGAACCCCCGACCGCGTCGTGGCGACCGCCCCGATCGCCACCGCCGACGACGCCCACGCCGCCGTCGCCGCGGCGCAGGCGGCCTTCCCCGCGTGGGCCGCCACCTCCGCAGCCGACCGTGCCGCCGCACTCCTCCGCGGCGCCGCCTGGATGCGCGAGCGCCGCTTCGAACTGGCCGCGCTGTGCGTCCGGGAGTGCGCGAAGCCGTGGGCCGAAGCCGACGCCGACGTCGCCGAAGCGATCGACTTCCTCGAGTACTACGCCCGCGGCGCCCTCGCGCTCGCCGACACACCGCCCGCGCTCGTGCAGGTCCCCGGGGAGCGCAACACGCTGCGCTACACCCCGCGCGGCGTCTGTGCCGTGATCGCGCCGTGGAACTTCCCGCTCGCCATCCCGGCCGGGATGACGGCCGCGGCGCTGGCAACCGGGAACACGGTCGTCCTCAAGCCCGCCGAGCAGGCGCCAGGATGCGGGCGCATGGTCGTCGAGGCGCTCCGCGCGGGCGGCGTGCCGTCCGGGGCGCTCACGCTGCTCCCCGGCGAGGGCGAGACCGGCGCCGCGCTGTGCGCGCACCCCGGGGTGGCCACGATCGCGTTCACCGGCTCGGGGGCGGTCGGGCTTGAGCTCCTGCGCACAGCCGCCGCCAAGCCCCCGCACGCGGGCATGCTCACGCGCGTGGTCGCCGAGATGGGCGGCAAGAACTGCGTGCTCGTCGACGCCGACGCCGACCTCGACGACGCCGTGCCCGCGATCGTGCACTCGGCGTTCGCCTACGCCGGGCAGAAGTGCTCGGCCGCCGCGCGGGTGCTCGTGCACGAAGCCGTCGCGGACGCGCTGCTCGAGCGGGTCGCCGGCGCGGTCGCCGTGCTGCCCGTCGGGCAGGCCGAGACCCACGGCACGGTCACGGGCCCCGTCGTCGAAGAGGCGGCGCAGGCGCGCGTCGCGCGCTACGCCCGGCTCGCGGCGGACACCGGCACCATCGCTGCCCGGCGCCGCCCCCCCGAGAGCGCCGGGTGGTTCGCCGCACCGACCGTCGCCGCCGACCTCCCCGCCGACAGCCCGGTGCTCCACGAGGAGATCTTCGGCCCGCTGCTCACCGTCGAGCGCGTCCGTGACCTCGACGAGGCATGCGACCGCGTCGACGCGCTGCCCTTCGCGCTCACCGGCGGCCTGTTCACCCGCAATCCGCGCACGGTCACGCGAGTCGTGGCGCGGTCACCGGTCGGCAACCTCTACGTCAACCGCGGGATCACCGGCGCGATGGTGGGGCGCCAGCCGTTCGGCGGCAACCGCCTGTCGGGCACCGGCACGAAGGCCGGCGGTCCCGACTACCTCCTGCAGTTCGTCGAGCCGCGCGTCATCACGGAGAACACGATGCGTCACGGGTTGGTCGTCGACTGAGGCTCCGCGGTACGGCTCGCCCATCGCGAGCGGCGTGAACCAGCCCATGACGTCGGCCGACGGGTCACCGCCGAGCCCCGGGACATGGCCGCCGTGGGCCGTGAGCGCGGTCGCCGCGATCGAGTAGGACGGCTTCACGACGTCGGGCGGGGAACGCCCGTGGCGCCGCTGCGGATCCCTACGGAGCGCCGGCGTGCGCGCGCACGTCGGCGAGGAACCGCTCGTGCAGGCGGATGTCGTCACCGAGCTCGGGGTGGAACGCGATGACGAACAACGCGCCCTGCCGCGCGGCGATGGGATGCCCCTCGACCTCGGCGAGAATCTCGACGCCGGGGCCCGCCTCCTCAATCCACGGCGCGCGGATGAACACCGCGCGCACCGGCGGACCCTCGAGGTCGGGGAACGCCAGGTCGGCCTCGAAGGACCGTACCTGCCGCCCGAACGCGTTGCGCCGCGCGGTGATGTCCATGATCTGCAGGTGCTCGCGGTCGAGCATGATCAGGCCGGCGCACGTCCCGAAGATCGGCGCGCCCGTCGAAGCGAACGCCCGGAGGGGATCGCCAAGCCCCTCGCGCTCGATCCCGAGCGTCATGGTCGTCGATTCGCCCCCGGGCATCACGAGGCCGTCGAGGCCCTCGAGGTCTGCGGGCACCCGCACCTCGCGGACCTCGGCGCCCAGCTCCTCGAGGACCCGGGCGTGTGCTGCGAAGTCGCCCTGGAGGGCGAGGACGCCGACCCTCACCAGCCGCGGCCGGCGAGCAGCTCGGTGTCGCCGAGCTTGCGCGCCTCGAGGCTCTGCATCGCGTTGCCGAGCCCCTCCGACGCCGCGGCGACGCGCGCCGGATCCTCGTAGTGGGTTGTCGCCTCGACGATGGCGCGCGCCCGGGCGGCGGGATCCTCGCTCTTGAAGATCCCCGATCCGACGAACACGGCCTGCGCGCCGAGCTGCATGACGAGCGACGCGTCCGCCGGGGTGGCGATGCCGCCCGCGCAGAACATCGGGACGGGCAGCGTGCCGTCCCGGGCGGTCGTGCGAACCAGGTCGTACGGCGCCTGCAGCTCCTTGGCGGCGACGAACAGCTCGGCCTCGTCGAGCATCGTCAGGCGGCGGATCGCGCCGGTGATCTCACGCAGGTGGCGGACGGCCTCGACGATGTCGCCGGTACCGGCCTCGCCCTTGCTGCGGATCATGCATGCCCCCTCGCCGATGCGCCGCAGCGCCTCGCCGAGGTTCGTCGCGCCGCAGACGAACGGGATCTTGAAGGCCCACTTGTCGATGTGATGGGCGTGGTCGGCCGGCGTGAGCACCTCCGACTCGTCGATGAAATCGACCTGCAGCGATTCGAGGACCTGGGCCTCGGCGAAGTGTCCGATCCGGGCCTTGGCCATGACCGGGATCGTCACGGCCTCCTGGATGCCCTTGATCATCGCGGGATCGCTCATGCGCGCCACGCCGCCGTCACGGCGGATGTCGGCGGGTACGCGTTCCAGCGCCATGACGGCCGAGGCGCCGGCGTCCTCGGCGATCTTCGCCTCGTCGGCGTTGACGACGTCCATGATGACGCCGCCCTTGAGCATTTCGGCGAGTCCGCGCTTGACGCGGCTCGTGCTGTTGTGTTCGGTCATGATCCTTCGATTCTACGCGTGGTGCGGATGCCGCGACTGCGGCCAATAGGGAGTCAGTGGTTGGTCGGCCAGGCGGCCGCGACCTCATCGCGAACCTCACCGAGGAGCCTGGGCAACGCTTTCGTCCCCGCGATGATGGGGAAGAAATTCGAGTCGGCTCGCCACCGGGGCACGATGTGCTGGTGCAGATGCTGAGCTATCCCCGCGCCGGCGATCGCGCCCTGGTTCATTCCGATGTTGAAGCCGTGGCATTGCGAGGTCTCGGTGAGAACCCGCATGGCGACCTGCGTCAGGCTACCGATCTCGGCGACCTCTTCGGCGGTCGCTTCGTCATACGTCGCAACATGGCGGTACGGGCAGACGAGTAAGTGACCAGAG
>JBPPNC010000084.1:0-18950 GCA_051306365.1 Solirubrobacteraceae bacterium | reverse complement strand
CCGCGGGCGCGTCCGCACGCGGATGAGCTGCTTGCCCGACCCGTGCTCCTCCACCGCGAGCAGGAGCCGCGCGCTGCCCAGCCCGCCGCCGCGGACCTCGAGATCCCAGCGGTCGAAGTCGCCGCCAGGGCGCACGCGCACGCCCGTTGCGGTGATGTCGTCGTGCAGGGTCTGCACCCGGTCCTCCGCGCTGCGCCAGCGCTCGCTCCACAGCGTCGCCCGCCGCGGGAACGGCAGGCGGGCGTGCGGCCGGGCGCGCCGCCCCCACGGCGCAAGCCCGAACTCGATGCGCCCCTGAAGGCGCGCTGCCGCCTGACACAGGTAGAGCAGGGTGCAGATCGCCCGGATGCGCAGGCGCCGACGGCGGCTCGGGACGTCGCTGAGCCGCGCCCGGGCTGCGCCGATCATCGCCTGTGCCAGGAGCAGGACGACGGCGAGCACGAGCAGCGGCCCGGCGGCCAGCAGCGGGCGCCAGGACGCCCCGAGCGCGGTGAGGCCGGCGAGGATCGCGATGACGAGGTACCACTCCGGCATGAGCGGCAGCGCGGTGAACTGCGGCGCGTCACGCCGGTACAGGCCCTGGAACGCCCCGCTCCCCCAGGTGCCGTAGTACACGCGCCAGCGCTGCAGCAGGTGGATCGGCCCCGGCCCGTAGATCCGGCCGTGCCACGTCACGTGCCCGGCACGGTTGTACTTCTGCGGCCACGCGCGCTCGAGCATCCCCTCCGCGCGGCCGTAGCCGCGCTGCTGGCGCCAGAACCGCGGCACCGACCCGCGCCGGTGGTGCAGCACGACGGCGGCGGGGCTGAACCCGACGGTCCATCCGGCTTCCTGGATGCGCCAGCACAGGTCGACGTCGTCGCCGGCGATCCGGAACTGCTCGTCGAACCCGCCGATCGACAGCAGCGCGTCGCGCCGGACAGCGAGGTTGCACCCGGGGACGTGTTCGGCGATCTCATCGTCGAGCAGCACGTGGATCGGGCCGCCGGGTGCACTGCTGACCGCCCGGGCCACGTTCTTGCCGCCCTCGGGCGGGACGTTCGGTCCGCCGACCGCGGCGTGTGCGGTCGTCGCGAACGTGCGGCCGACATACCGCGCCCAGGTGGACACCGGCATCGCGTCGTCGTCGACGTAGGCGACGATCTCGCCGCGTGCCTCGCGCGCGCCGGTGTTGCGGGCGGCGCTGAGGCCACGGTTCTCGGTCGTGATCACGCGCACCCCGTGTGCCTCGGCGACCGCCGCGGTGCCATCGCCCGACCCGTCGTCGATGACGAGGATCTCGAGGTCCGGGTAGTCCACGCGGCGCAGCGCGCGCAGGCAGCCGTCGATCGTCTTCGCCCCGTTGTAGCTGCACACCACGGCGGTGATCGACGGCCAGCCGCCCGGCGGCTGGGGCGGGACGTGGCGCATCGCCTCGGCGACGACCTCCAGCGCGGGCTTCGGGCTGCGGTCGCGGCGCGTCAGCCCGAAATCCCAGTCGTCGATGTCGTGCCCGCCGCGGTACCACTCGTCGGTCCAGGCGAACACGAACGCGCCGGCGCAACCGGCGCCGAACACGGTGCCCAGCTGGGTGCGGATCTGCTCGGCCTGCACGTCCTCGCCGTTGCGCCGCGAATCCAGCCCGATCTCCGCCATCACGAGCGGCCGGTCGTCGGCGAGCACCTGCAGGCGGGCGAGGTACGCGGCCAGGTCGTCCTGCCGCTCGAGGTAGACGTTGAACGCGCAGAAGTCGAGGAACGGGAGCTGCAGGTATTCCGTCGTGGGGAAGTTGACGTAGGTGACGAGCGCGCCCGGGTCCTCGTCCTTCGCGGCGCGGTACAGCCGCTCGAGGAAGTCCTCGACGCGCTCGCGCCCGAGCCAGCGGACGATCGACGCCGGGATCTCGTTGCCGATCGCGAACGCGAGGACGGCCGGGTGGCCGGCGCACGACCGCACGCCCTCGCGGATGGTGCGCTCGATCGCCCGGGCCCGCCCGTGGTCGTCGAGGAACGCGATGTGCTGCTCCCAGGGCAGCCCGACGAGCACCCGCAGGCCGTGGCGCTCGGCCAGGTCGAGCAGGGCGCGCGGCGGGACGGTGTAGGTGCGCAGCGTGGTGAAGCCGGCGGCCGCCATCCCGGCGAAGTCCCGGTCCACGACCTCGGGCGCCGGGTAGTCCACCCCTTCCGCGTCGGGGGCGAACGTGCCGTACGTCACGCCGCGGATCAGCAGGCGCTCGTCGCCGACCTGCAGGAACTTGCCGACGACCCGCGGCCGCTCAGCGGCCGGGGGCGTCGTGGGAGGTGAATGTCGTCGTCGGCGTCGGAGCACGTCGTCCCTGCGCGGCTCCGCGGGGCGGAGCGCTGGGGAGACAACGCGCGGGCGCGCCGAAGGTCAGTCCCTACTTTCGCGATCCGTGACCCGGTGTCTCGCCGGGAGGACCCGGCTGCCCGGCAGACGGCGGCGGCCCGGGGTCGCCCTGCGCCTTCGCACCTGCCGGCGGGTCAGCGGGTCGACCTGCGGGCGCGTTGGGCGGCGGCGCCGGATCGGCGGGTGGAGCGGCCGGCGGCGCGGCGTGTCCCGGGGCTTGCCCGGAAGGGCCGGGCGCAGCACCGGACTGCCCGGGCGGGTCCGCGGGCGGGCCGACGGACGCCGGCGGTCCCGGTTCGGCGGGCGCCGCGTTCTCCGGGACGGCAGGCGACGCGCCCGCGGGTCGCGGGTCGCGGGTCGTCGCACCGTCGGTCGCGGTGGCGCCGCGCGACGGATCGGACGTCGTTCCCGGACCTGCCGTCTCCGGCCGGCCACCCGCCGTCGGCGCGGGCGCGGAGCCGGCGGAGGGCGCGGACGTCCCGCGCTCGCGGGGGGCCCTGATCCCGGTCACGTCACGTGCCACGCCGGCCTCCGAACGGCGCGACCCGACAGCGACGCGGAGCAGCGCGGGCTCAGCACGGCCGGCGAGGCGCAACGGCGTGTGCCCGGGCGCCAGCAGGTGCGCGGGGCCGGACACCGTGACGGCGGACCCGGTGCCGGGCGCAGCCGGGGGCGAGCCGAACTCCGGCTGGACGACCGCCACCCCACCGGCCGAGGCGACGACCGCCACGGTGAGGGCCAGCTTCGTCCCGACGACGCCGGTGGCAGAGCCGCCCGCCCAGCCGACCAGGGCGCCCTTCACCGACGCCCACGCACGCGCGAAGATGCCGCCGCCCACCACGAGCGGCAGGAACGGCGCGACGACCGAGTGGCGGGCCTCGCGACGGAACGACCGGCAGTCGCGGCACGTCCGCAGGTGTGCGCGCACCCGGCGCCCCCGCAGCACCCGTCCGTCCGAGCCGGTCAGCATCGACCGCACGTCGGCGCACACCAGCTCGCGCCCCTCCTCGCACGCGTGCAGCGCCGCGCGGGCCTCGAAGATCAGCTGCTTGACGGCGCGCGGGGTGACACCCAGCCGTCCGGCGATCTGCTCGTGCGAGCACCCGCTGTACTCGCGGAGCACGAGCGCGACCCGCTGGCGCTCGGTGAGGTCATGCAGGTCGCCGTGGACCGCGGCGAGCCGCACCCGGTGCTCGACTGTCTGCGCCAGCTCGCCCGGGGCGGCCGGTGCGGCGTCATCCAACGGCTCGGCGGGCCGTCGCGCGCGCAGGATCGAGATCGCCTCGTTGTGGGCGACGCGATACAGCCACGGGCGCAGTTCCCCCTCGGCCTGCGGGCCGTGCAGCATCGCCTTGAGCATGGTGACCTGGACCGCGTCCTCGGCGTCGTGCGGGTCGCGCAGGATCGACCGGCAGTAGCGAAAGAGCTCGGGCTGGTGCCGCGCGAAGAGCTGCGCGACGCCCGCCCCGGCGTCTGGCCTGGTCGCGATATCGCCTGCGGGCAGGATGACGGTGGACACAGGCACGGTCGGCGGACTGTAGGCGCTGGCCGTGGGCCTGACAAGATGCGCCAGACATGGGCAAGCGCAACCGGCAGCGCGGGAAGCTGAAGGCGCCGACGTCGACGTACGCCGGCGGTGAGGCCGGCGTGCTCGAACTCCGCGGCAGCATGACGCCCGCCACGCGCCGGCAGTACGACGCCGTCCTGCACGATCTCGGCCGGCAGACCGAGGACTCGTGGCATCGCGCCGTGGAGTTCCTCTTCGAGCGGCTGGCGGTGACGTGGACGATCAACGACGTCCCGACGTCAGGCCAGAGGCACCTGCTCATGCGCTTCCGCATGGCCACGCAGGACGAGCGCGCCTTCGTGCGCACCGCCCTGCGGGAACACCTGACCGAACACTTCCCCGACCTCGAAACCCCGTGACCACGATCATCCCCGACGTCGACACCCTGCCCGAGCGGCTGCTCCTCGGCTCCGGCCCCAGCCCGGTTCCAGAGCAGGTCCTCCACGCGCTCGCCCGCCCCACCCTCGGCCACCTCGACCCTGCGTTCGGCGAGGTCATGGACGAGATCGGCGACCTCCTGCGCGCGGCGTTCGTCACGGAGAACGCGGTCGCGTTCCCGATCTCGGGCACCGGCAGCGCCGGCATGGAGGCGATGGTCGCGAACCTCGTCGAACCCGGCGAGCGCGTGATCTGCGGCGTCCACGGCCTGTTCGGCGAGCGGATGGCCGACGAGCTCGCGCGCCACGGCGCCGAGGTGGTGCGCGTCGAGGCCGAGTGGGGCCGGGCCATCGACCCGCAGGCGCTCATCGACGCGGTGCAGGCCGGCCCGGCACCCGCCGCGCTGTTCGTCGTGCACGGCGAGACGTCAACCGGCGTCGCCCAACCGCTCGACGGGCTGGCCGACGCGATCCACGACCGCGACGGGCTGCTGCTCATCGACTGCGTCACGTCGCTGACCGGCCACCCGCTGCGCTTGGACGAGGCCGGCGTGGACGCCGCGTTCAGCGGGTCCCAGAAATGCCTGAACGCGCCGCCCGGACTCGCACCGTTCACGGTCGGCGAACGGGCGCTGGCCAGGCTCCAGGCCCGCACGACGCGTGTGCCGTCCTGGTACTTCGACCTCGACCTCATCCTCGCGTACGTCAACGCCGACGGCGCGCGCGCCTACCACCACACGGCGCCGACGAACATGAACGTCGCGCTCCGCGAAGCCCTGCGCATCGCCGTGCGGGACGAGTGGCTCGCCACGCGCTGGGAACGTCACCGCCGCGCCCACGAGGCGCTGCGGTCCGCCTTCGACGCGCTCGGCATGCCCCGCCTGGCACCCGAGGGCGAGGCGCTGCACCCGCTGCTCGCCGTGCGCGTCCCCGACGGCATCGACGAGGCGGCGGTGCGCCGCGCGCTGCTGCTCGAGCGCGACATCGAGATCTCCGGCGGCCTCGGCCCGCTCGCCGGGAAGGTGTGGCGGATCGGCGTCATGGGCGTCGGGGCGCAGCGAGAGCCGCAGGAGGCGCTCATCACCGCGGTCGCCGCCGAGATCGGGCATGACGCGGGCGAGGCGCTCATGGCGTTGCACGCGGGTTACGCGGCATGACCGTGGAAAGGCTCGCCTGCGGCTTCTTCTCCCGTCGCGAGGAGGCCCCCGATTCCCCTTGATCCCGCCAAGTTCGCCGACCTCCTGACCGGCTACTGCCTCGACGTGCAGCCCGGCCAGCAGGTCCTCGTGCGCTCCACGACCCTGGCGGCGCCGCTGCTGCTCGAGGTCCAGCGCGCGATCCTCCAGCGCGACGCGTGGCCGATCCTGCGCGCCGAGCTCCCCGGCGCGGCGC
Source organism: Solirubrobacteraceae bacterium (assembly GCA_051306365.1). GTDB lineage: Bacteria > Actinomycetota > Thermoleophilia > Solirubrobacterales > Solirubrobacteraceae > Svornostia. The sequence continues at coordinate 13,268 of JBPPNC010000084.1, read as the reverse complement.
GGGTCTTCTACGAGCACGCGCGGGATCGCCAGCTCGACGAGCCGCCCGACATCGCCTACTACGAGGCGCGCAAGGCCGCCGCCCATCTCGGCATCCAGGCGCCGGAGGACACGCGGGCGCTCGTGGACGTCGATCCCGAGATCATCCAGCGGGCGGCGTTCGGCCGGCAGCCCATCCGCGAGATCACCCTGAGGAAGCGCTGGTGCAGCAGTCTCTGGCCCACCCAGGCGCTCGCGGAGAACGCCGGGATGACGCTGGAGGAGTACGAGGACTTCGTCGCCCGCGCGCTGTTCGTCAACCAGGTCGACCCGGTCCGCTCCTGGGGTGAGCTGCACGACTTCCAGGCCGAGCTCATCTCCCGCCTCAAGCAGGCCAGGGAGCTGCGGATCGAGAGCGACGGCACCGACCTCACGCTGAACGTCAAGGGCCGGACGTGGATCAACAGCGACGGCAAGCGCAACATGCCGTCCGGCGAGGTCTTCACCGGGCCGCTCGAGAGCTCGGCGCACGGGGTCATCACGTTCGACGTCCCGTCGTCCCCCGCCGGCGTGCACGTCAGCGGCGTGCGGCTGACGTTCCGCGGCGGCGAGGTCATCGAGGCGACCGCCGAGGAGGGCGAGGACTACCTGCGCCACGCGATCGCCGTCGACGAGGGCGCCAAGCGCCTCGGCGAGATCGGCGTCGGCACGAACTTCGGCATCGACCGCCCGACGGGCACGATCCTCTTCGACGAGAAGATCGGCGGCACCGTGCACCTCGCGCTCGGCCGCTCGTATCCCGAGACGGGCGGGAAGAACCGCAGCTCGCTGCACTGGGACCTCATCTGCGACCTGCGGCCGGGCGGGCGGCTGTTCGCCGACGGCGACCTCATACAGCAGCACGGCCGCTTCATCGGGCTGTCGTGACCGACCCCCGACCGGGTGGTCGATCGCGTGCAGCAGGGCGGACTCCCGGCGGGGCGCTAGTACCTTCCATCGGGTGAGCCGGCGCACCAAGATCGTGGCGACCATCGGCCCCGCGTCGCGGAACCCTGAGACGCTGCGCCGGATGGTCGAGGCGGGCATGGACGTCGCCCGGCTGAACTTCTCGCACGGCACGCCCGAACTGCACGCCGAGAACGTTCAGCTCGTGCGCGACGCCGCAGGCGCGGCGGGCCGTCCCGTCGCCGTCCTGCAGGACCTCCCGGGGCCGAAGCTCCGCATCGGGCCGGTGCGGAACGAGACGGTCATGCTCGAGAGCGACAGCACCGTGCGCTTCACCTGCGGCGAGGAGACCGAGGGCGACTCGAAGAACCTCTCGGTCGGCCATCCGAGTCTCGCCGACGCGATCCAGCCCGGCGAGGTCTTCTACCTCTCCGACGGGCGCATCCGCCTGCGTGCGAGCAACATCGACCGGGACACCCGGTCGTTCACCGCGACCGTGGAGTTCGGCGGCCGCGTGGGCAGCCGCGCCGGCCTGAACGTGCCGGGCGAGGCAAACGCGCTGCCGTCCGTCCCCGACGAGGACCTCCGACTGCTGGGCATCGGCGAGGAGATGGGCGTCGACCTCGTGGCGCTGTCGTTCGTGCGCCGGCCCGAGGACGTCGAGGTCGTGCGCCGCTACACCCGGCTGCCGCTCATCGCGAAGATCGAGAAGCCGCAGGCCGTCGAGCGCGCCGAGGCGATCACCCGCGCGGCGGACTGCATCATGGTCGCCCGCGGGGACCTCGGCATCGAGCTGCCGATCGAGGAGGTGCCGCTCACGCAGAAGCGGCTCATCGCGCTCTCCGGATCGCTCGCGCGCCCGTCGATCACCGCCACGCAGATGCTCGACTCGATGGTCACGTCGTCGCGCCCCACCCGGGCCGAGGCGACGGATGTCGCGAACGCGATCCTCGACGGCACCGACGCGGTCATGCTCAGCCAGGAGACCGCGATCGGCGAGCACCCGGTCGGCGCGATCGAGATGATGGCGTCGATCGCGCAATACACCGAGCGTGCGATCCCGTACCAGCAGTGGAACGAGGAGCGGGTGCACCGCGACGAGCGCGACCCCGCGTACACGCTCGCGCACTCAGCCTGTGTCGCCGCCCGTGAGCTGCAGCTCGACGCGCTCGTCATCCCGACGCTGTCCGGCCGATCGGCGCGCCTCGTCAGCAGCCACCGACCGTCCGTGCCGATCTACGCGCTGTCTCCCGGCAAGGAGACGGTGCGCCGCTGCGGGCTGATGTGGGGCGTGCGCGCCGCGTCGATGGAGCGCATGGAAACCACCGAGGAGCTCATCGCCGACGCGTGCCGCCGCGTGGTCGAGCTCGGCTGGGGCCAGCCGGGCCAGCGTGTGGGCGTCACGGCCGGTCTGCCCAGCGGGCGGCCGGGCACCACGTCGCTCCTGCAGATTCAGACCCTTCAGAAACCCGGCTCGTAGACCGCATTTCCGCCTGTCACCCTGTGTTGCGGTTTGAGATGCGGACCGCGATGCCGATAATCCAAGACGTGACTGATGGCATGGAAGCCGACCGGCGGGGCGTCCTCCGCGTGTTTGCGATGGCTGCGGCCATGCTGGGCGCGCTCGTGCTCGCGGCAGTCGTCTCGGCGCCGGCGCACGCGGTGACGGGCAGCTACACGGTCGGCGTCAGCGACAACAAGCCCAGTACCTTCAGCGATCCGCGCCTCAAGCAGATCGGGATCCGCACGGCCCGGCTCGTGATTCCGTGGAACGGCATCACCCGCGACCCGAAGACCATCGCGCTGTGGATGGACGCCGCGAAGGCGCACGGCATCCAGCCGCTCGTGGCCTTCGACCGCACCCGCGGCAACAACTGCCCGCAGCGGCCGTGCTACCTGCCGACGGCCAGGCAGTTCGCGCGCGAGTTCAAGAAGTTCCGCAAGAAGTACGCGTACGTCCGCTACTACACGCCGTGGAACGAGGCCAACCACCCGGGCCAGCCCACGGCCAAGCGCCCCGACCGCGTCGCCGACTTCCACGACGCGATCTCGGACCGGTGCAAGACGTGCTTCGTCGTGGCCGGCGACCCGCTCGACACGGTCGGCGTCAGCGGCTGGATGCGCTCCTACGAGAAGCGCCTGAAGCTCAAGCACCGGCGCAAGGTCGGCATCTGGGGCCTGCACAACTACGTCTCGGCGAACTACTTCTCCACGAGCGGCACGCGGGAGGCCCTGAGGGCCACGAAGGCCGACGTGTGGCTCACCGAGACGGGCGGCATCGTGCAGATGCTGACCTACCAGCGAGCCACGCGCCTGGAGTACGACGAGGCTCGGGCCGCCCGTGCGTTGCAGTTCGCGCTCGATCTCATGACGAAGTACCCGTGCCGGTTCAAGCGCATCTACGTCTACAACTGGCAGGCCGCGCCGAGGGACCGCTTCGACACGGGGGTCATCAATCCGGACGGCCGGGCGCGGCCGAGCTTCACCACCCTCGCGAACGCACTACAGGCCTCGTCGCCGGTGCAGCAGGCCAAGGCGCGGTGCGCCGACCTGCGCGCGCGGCAGGCGAAGTCCCGCCGGAAGTGACGCTCACCGTCTCGCGTGGCTGCCGCGCCCGGGCAAGCCGCGCCTGAGCATCATCGCGGGTGACGGGCTCGGCCAGGCCAAGCAGCCCGCGGGAGCCCCCGGCGTGCCGAGCGTGGTCGAGGCTCTGACGGGGCGCGACCACGTCGACGTCATCACGGCGGCGGACCCGCGCACTCGGACGGACGGCCCCTCAGGGTGCTCCGGGTGCGCGGGCCGTCGCCGCACGCAGGTCGCGCGCAAGCAACCCGGCCCCCGCGATGCCCATGACCGCGAGGACCGCGACCGCGGTCAGTGCCTCCGGCGAGCGCAGATCGCCGAACGACCCGCCGAGCGCGACGTACGCCGCGGTGCGCGGGGCCGCCCCGACGGCGGTGGCGCCGACGAACGCCAGCAGCGTGACCGGGGCGAGGCCGGCCGCGTAATTGACGAGGTTGTAGGGCAGGCCCGGCGCGGCGCGGGCGAGCAGGATCGCCACGAACCCGCGGCGTCCCACCCATGCCCGGAGGGCCTGCGTCCGTGCGCCCGCCGTGCGCTCCACCGCGTCGTGCGCCCACCACCGCGAGAGCGAGAACGCCAGCGCCGCCCCGGTGACGATCGTGGCGAGCACCGTCGGGATCCCCACCGCCGTGCCGAAGATCACGCCGCCGATCGCGCACAGGACCGGGCCGGGGAACAGCGCGACGGTGAGCAGCGACCCGACCGCGATGAAGAGCAGGGGCCCGAGGATCCCGAGATCCCGGACGGGCTCGCGGATGTTCGCCTCGACCCAGTCGCGCACCTCGTCGACAGACAGCGTGCCCGACAGGGTGAGCACCGCCGTGATCCCGAACACGACCATGACGACCGCCGCGAAGCTCCCGAGCCGCGCGCGGTCGCTCACAGCGTGCCGGCGTAGAACGCGGCTTCCCGCCGGCCGAGCTCCGTGCGCGGCGGGCTGCCGTCGATCCACTCCCGGGCGATCCCGCCCCAGTTCGCCGTGACGCGCAGCTGGCCGAGGACGGCGAGGGTGAGCGTCTCGAGGCGACGACCGAAGAGGTGGTCCGGCGGCAGCGTCTCGTGGCGCATCTTCCCGAAGAACGAGGACCGCGGGTCGCTCATCTCGAGCATGACCTTCGTGGCGTACTCGGGCGTGAGCGCGATCTCCTCGTCCTTCGTGAACCAGCCGATGAACTCGTCGAACTGCTGGATGACCTCGTCGGGCTCGTAGTCCTTCTTGCCGCTGATCCACCCTCCCCGGCTGAGGTGATCGATGAGATCGTCGCCGCGCCGCTGGATGCCCAGGCGCTGCAGCTCCAGCTCGAACTCCGCGATCTCACGCGGGAGGCGCTTGAACAGTCCGAAGTCCATGAACGCCATGCGGCCGTCGTCGAGGAGCATCGAGTTGCCCGGGTGGGGATCGCCGCTGAACTGGTGGTGGCGGTACATCGAGCCGAAGTAGAAGCGGAAGATGATCTCGCCGATGCGGTTGCGCTCCTCGTCGGGGAGCTGCTTGCACTCCTCGAAGCCGCGGCCGGAGACGAACTCGCTGACGATGACCTTCTCCCTCGAGAGGTCCGTCATGACCTGCGGGACGACGATGAACGGGTGGCCCGTGTAGATCCGCGCGAGCGTGCGCTGGTTGCTGGCCTCCAGCTCGTAGTCGAGCTCCTCGTCGATGCGTTCGCGGATCTCCTCGCCCATCGCCTTGGGGTCGAGGCCCGGCGCGACGCTCTTCATGAGCCGCAGGATGAGCCCGAGGTTCTGCATGTCCGCGCGGACCGCCGCGCCGATCCCCGGGTACTGGACCTTCACCGCGACATCACGCCCGTCGTGTAAGCGCGCCTTGTAGACCTGCCCGATCGAGGCCGCGGCGATCGGCACGGGGTCGAACGTCTCGAAGACCTCATCGAGCTTGTCGCCGTACTCGCCCTCGATGACCTTGCGCATCTCCTTGAAGGCAACCTTCGGGGCGGCGTCGCGCAGCTCGCCGAGCTTGGCCTGAAAGTCCTCGCGGAACTCCTCGGGCACGAGGCCGACGTCCATGAAGCTCAGCATCTGCCCGAGCTTCATCGCGGCGCCCTTCATCGTTCCCAGCGCGGCGACGATCTGCTCGGCCGTCTCGAGCTGGCGCCTGCTCAGCGCGGCCTGCGAGGCCTCCTCGGTGCGGGTGAGATTCGCCGCGCGGGTGCCCATCTGCTTCGCCGCCTGGGTCGCGGCGAGCCGGCCCACCTGGGACGAACGGCGGATGCGCCCCGTCGGGATCTTGTCGTCCTTGCTCATGGCGCGGTCGCCCCCACATCGAGGAGGCTACCGAGGGGTACCCTCGGGACATGCCCGCGCTCATCCACACCTGCTACCGCATCGGCGACATCGACCGCAGCATCGCGTTCTACGAGAAGCTCGGCTTCGAGGAGCTGGGCCGCATGCCCATCCGAGACGAGGCGATCAACGTCTTCATGGGCCTCCCCGGTGACGGCCCGCGTCTGGAGCTGACCTACAACTTCGGCGTCGACAGTTACACGCACGGCACGGGCTACAACCACATCGCGATCACGGTCGACGACATGGCCGGCACGCTCGAACGGCTCGCGTCGCTGGGCATCGAGCCGGAGAAGCCGCCGTACACCGTCCGCGAAGGCGGGTCCCTGCTGTGCTTCGTGCGCGATCCCGACGAGTACCGCATCGAACTCATCGAGCGCGACCCGGGCACACATTGAGATATATCCACTTGGATATACTCGCCGTGTGGATGCCGCTCGCACCCTTCGCGACGCCCGCCTCGGAGCTGGGCTGACCCAGGCCGAACTCGCCGCGCGGGCCGGCACGTCCCAGGCGACGCTCTCCGCGTACGAACGCGGGCGCAAGGAGCCGTCGGTCGCCACGCTCGACCGGCTGCTGCGGGCGACAGGTCGCCGCCTGTCGACCGCGCCCGCCGCCCGTGAGCCGACGCGCGCCGAGCTCGAGCGCGTCGCGCGCCAGCTCGCCGACGTCCTGGATCTCGCCGCCGCGCTCCCCACCCGGCATGAGCCCACGCTGCGTTTTCCGCCACTGCGGCGGGCCGCGTGACGCTCCCGCAGAAGCTCGTCGCGATCCACCGCGCCCTGGACGCCGGGGCCCTGCCCCACGCGTTCGGGGGCGCCATCGCGCTCGCCTACGCGACGCTCGACCCACGCGGCACGAGCGACATCGACGTCAACGTCTTCACGGACGCAGCCGCTGCCGGGCGGGTGCTCGAGGCCCTGCCGCCGCAGATCACCTGCCCGCCCGACGCCGTTGACGCCCTGGCACGCGACGGCCAGGCCCGGCTGTGGTGGGACGAGACTCCGGTCGACCTGTTCCTCGACACCGTCCCGCTGCACGCCGACGCCGCCGCACACCTGCGCGAGGTGCCGTTCGCCGGCGCGACCGTGCCGGTCCTGGGGCCCGTCGAGTTGGCGGTGTTCAAGGCCATGTTCGACCGCACGAAGGACTGGGCCGACATCGAGGCGATGCTCGCCGCGCAGACGCTCGACCCCGAGGAGGTCCGCATCGCCCTCGCGGACCTGCTGCCCCACGGCGACCAGCGGTTCGCCCGCCTCGCGGCCGCGGCACGCGAAGCCGAGCGCTCGCACGAGTAGCCTCCGCCCACGGATGGCAGATCCGCAGCGCACCGCGGTCATCGACCTCGGCTCGAACACGTTCCGCCTCGTGGTCTTCTCCGCCGGGAAGGGTTGGTGGCGGCGCAGCGACGAGATCTATGAGCCGGTGCGCATCGGCGAGCACATCGGCGAGGACGGGAAGCTCGGGCGCCCCCAGATGGAGCGGGCGCTGAACACCATCGACGTGTTCGCGCACTTCTGCCGGGCCACGAAGATCGAGCCGGACCGCGTCCGCGCGGTCGCCACGAGCGCGATCCGCGACGCGACAAACCGCGAGAGGTTCGTCGCCGCCGCGCAGCACCAGTCGGGGCTGCACATCGACGTGCTCTCGCGCGAGGACGAGGCGCGCTTCGGCTACCTCGCGGCGGTGAACTCCACGACGCTGCGCGACGGCGTCGTGCTCGACCTCGGCGGCGGCTCCATGCAGCTCGTCCGCACGCGCGAGCGCCGCGCGGACAAGCTCGCGTCGTGGCCGCTCGGCGCGGTGCGGATGACCGAGCGCTTCGGCGACGACCTGTCCGCGCTGCGCGACCACGTGGCCGCCGAACTGCAGGACGGCGCGGGCTGGCTGCCGAAGGCGGGACGCCGGCTCGTCGGGATCGGCGGGACGGTCCGCAACCTCGCCGCCGCGACACAGGCGGTCACCGGGCTGCCGTCGATGGGCGTGCAGGGCTTCCCGATCCCGGCCGAGGCACTCGACGAGCTCGTCGACCGGCTCGCCGCGCTGTCACCTACCGACCGCGGGAAGGTCCGCGGCATCAAGCCGGGCCGCGCCGACGTCATCCTCGCGGGCGCCGTCGTCATCCAGACCGTGCTGCGCGAAGGCGGGTTCGACGCGCTGGAGGTCACGGAGGCCGGGCTGCGGGAGGGCGTGTTCTTCGCCGAGCATCTGCAAGAGCGGGACCCGCCGCTGTTCGACGACGTGCGGCGCGAGAGCGTGCTGAACCTCGCAGCGCAGTACCAGGTCGACCCGGCCCACACCGCGCACGTCGCGGCGCTCGCGCTCGGGATCTTCGACTCCCTCGCCGCCGACGGGGTCTTCACCGGCGACCCGATCGAGCGCCAGCTGCTGTGGGCCGCGTGCATGCTGCACGACATCGGCATGCGCGTCGACTACGACGACCACCACAAGCACTCGCGTTACCTCATCCTCAACGCGGGGCTGCCGGGCTACTCGCCGATCGAGGTGGCGCTCATCGCGCAAGCGGCGCGCTATCACCGCAAGGGCATGTCCGAACTCGGCACGTTCGCAAAACTCGCCGGCCCCGGCGACGACCGTCGGCTCGATCGCCTCGCGGTCCTGCTGCGCCTCGGTGAGGACCTCGAGCGCAGCCGAGACCAGAGCGTCACCGCCGCCCGGGTGGCCACGCAGAACGGCGGTACCGTGCAGCTCACGCTGGAGGCCGACGAGGGGATCGAGGTCGCCCGGTGGGCGGCCGAGCGCGAGACCGAGCTCTTCGAACGCGCCTTCGGGCGCAGGCTGCGGATCGAGGCCTGATGGTCACGGTGCTGCACGGCGACGGGGCCGGGCAGCGCTGGGAGGTTGCGGCGCGCGCGCCGCACCCCGCACTGCGCGGGCACGTCCGCCGCCTCGTGGGCTTCACCGAGCAGGGCGCGGACCCCGTCCGCCGGCTGGAGATGCCGTCGAGCACCGTCACGCTCATCGTCGGCTTCGGCGGGGACGGATGGGACATCTCGCTGCCCTGGGACGCCGGCGCCGTCCGCCGGCGGCACACCGCGTTCGTCGCGGGCCTCCACGGCACGGCAGCGGTCACCGAGCAGCAGGGCGCGGTCGGCGGGGTGCAGGTCGACCTCACGCCCGCGGGGGCCCATCAGCTGCTCGCCGTCTCGATGGCCGAGCTCGCAGGCCGGGTCGCGCCGCTCGAGGACGGGCTCGGCACCGACCACGCCACCCGCGCGCTGGCCGACCGGCTCGCCGCCGCGACCGGCTGGGACGACCGGCTGGACCTCGTCGAGCGGTGGATCGCCGCACGGCTGGACCGGGCCGCGCCCGCCCCGCCCGAGATCGCCTGGGCGTGCGCGCGCCTGCAGCGCCTCCGGGGGCTCGCTGGCCGTCGGCGCGCTCAGCGACGAGATCGGCTGGAGCCGCCGTCACCTCGCGGCCCGGTTCCGCGCGCAGGTCGGGGTCACCCCGAAGGCCCTCGCGCGGCTGCTGCGCTTCGAGCGCGCGGTGGCGCAGCTTGCCGGCGCACGCGCGGGGGAGCTCGAGCTCGGACGCGTCGCGCTCGACTGCGGGTACTACGACCAGCCGCACTTCAACCGGGAGTTCCGCGCGTTCGCCGGCGTGCCTCCCACCGTCTACCTCGCCCGGCGTGCCGCCCCGGGCGCAGGCATCAGCACCGAGGCGATGCAGCAGGTCACATCCGTCCAAGACCCCGGGCGCGCCGCGGCGTAGAACCTCGGACATGACCGCACCCACCTTCTACCCCACCCTGCGCTACCGCGACCCCGACACCGCGATCTCCTGGCTCGCCGACGCCTTCGGCTTCACGCCGAAGGACGTATTCCGCGACGACGCCGGCGCGGTTGCCCACGCCGAACTGGCCTTCGGCGACGGCCTCGTCATGCTCGGCGGCCTGCCGCCCGACAACGCACCCCAGCGGCTGCAGTACGAGCAGGGCGTGACGTCGACCTACGCGTACACGGCGGACGCCGACGCCCTGTTCGCCCGCGCAGCAGCCGCCGGCGCCGAGGTCGCCGTGCCCCTGCGCGACACCGAGTACGGCTCGCGGGAGTTCAGCGTGCGCGACCCGGAGGGCCACATCTGGAGCTTCGGCACCTACCGGCCTACGACCTGAACCCGCCGCCGCGCCGACCCGGCCGGACTAAGGTTTGGCCGTCATGGCGGAGGATGACGTCACCTCGATCGGCCGAGACGGCCACGGACAGGCCGAGCTGCTCGCCGGGGTCCTGCGCGCCGCCACGGAGTTCTCGATCATCGCCACCGACGCCGACGGCACGATCACGGTGTTCAACGAGGGCGCCGAGCGGATGCTCGGCTACGGCGCCGACGAGGTGGTCGGCCGCATGACGCCGGAGCTGATCCACGACCCGCGGGAGGTGGCCGCACGCGCCGCCGAGCTCGGCCTGAACCCGAGCTTCGAAGTGTTCGTCGCGCTCGTGCGCAATGGGGAGGCCGAGACGCGCGAGTGGACGTACGTCTGCAAGGACGGGAGCCGGATCCCCGTGTCGGTGACGGTCACTGCGATCCGCGACGCCGCGGGTGAGGTCACCGGGTTCGTCGGGATCGCCCGCGACATCACGGAGAGCCGCCGGGTGCAGACCGAGCTGCGCACCGCCGAGGAGCTGTTCCGCCGGACCTTCGAGGGCTCGGCGATCGGGGTCGCGCTCGTCGCCCCGGACGGGCGCTGGCTGGAGGTCAATCCCGCGCTGTGCGACCTGCTCGGATACACCGCCGCGGAGCTCCTCGCGGGCTCGTTTCAGGAGATCACGCACCCCGACGACCTCCAGACCGACCTCGAGCTCGTCGCCGACGTCCTCGCCGGCCGGCTCGAGGGCTACGAGATGGAGAAGCGGTACCTGCGCAAGGACGGCTCGGCGATCTGGGGGCTGCTCACGGTCGCGCTCGTTCGCGCCGAGGACGGGACGCCGCTGCACTTCGTCTCGCAGGTCCAGGACATCACCGCTCGCAAGCAGGCCGAGGCGGCGCTGGCGCACCAGGCGACCCACGACGACCTCACCGGCCTGTGGAACCGCCGGCGCATGGACGAGGAGCTGTCTCGTATCGCCGCGCACGCGCGGCGATACGGCAGCGACGCCGCCCTGCTGCTCATTGACCTCGACGGGTTCAAGGCGATCAACGACCGCCTCGGCCACGCGGCGGGCGACACCTTCCTCAACGCCGTCGGCGCCGCGCTCCGCGGCGCGCTGCGCGAGAGCGACTCCTGCGCCCGGATCGGCGGAGACGAGTTCGCCGTGCTGCTGCCACACAGCGACGAGGAGCGTGCGCGTCTCACGGCCGAAAGGATCGTCGACGGAATCTCCGGGCTGCGCGCGGGCCGGAGCCCGGATGACCCCACCGCGTCCGCCAGCGTCGGCGTCGCACTGCTCACCGTCGACGAGGATCCCGACGCCTGGATGCGTACGGCGGACGTCGCGCTCTACCGGGCGAAGGCCGAAGGGGGCGCACGCGTCGTCGTCGCGACGCCGCCCGCCTGACGCGTCAGCGCCGGCCGGTGAACCCTGCGCCGGGAACGCTCGGAGCCGTGGCGTGCTTGACGCGGAGCAGCCGTCGCGCGTTGCGATCGGCCGACGCCGCCGCGGCGCCGATGCCGCTGGCCAGCGCGAGCGCGCCCATCGTGAGCACCATCCACACCCCGACCACCACGAACACGACTTCCAGCACGGCTTGCACACCTCCGGGATCGACCGCGCCATCCTTCCCGGTCGGCGGCGATCCTATGCATGCCGGCGGTCGCGCGGGAAGAAGTGGGCTCAACCCGGCGCCCCCGGTGCCGTACTAGGGTGAACAGAGCCCGCTGATGAGCACCTCCGCCCCAGGCATCGAACTCCTCGCGCGCGGCCCCTGGCCGGCCGACCGCGTCCGCGCCACCTGGCGCGACGCGCACTTCGAGCCCGGCAGCGCCGCGACCGCGGCCGCGGACCGCAAGATCGCCGAGCTGCGCGACCGCGGCTCGCCCTGGCACGACGGGATCGCCGCGCGGCTCGTGGACTACGCCGAGCGCGACGGGGAACTGCACCTCGACCTCCAGCCGATCCGCTGGGCACTGCGCCTCGTCGAGGAGAACGCCCACGACTCGCTCTCCGCGCTCTGCGTCACCCGCGACGCGGAGGGCCGGTGGCTCGCCGGCCGCCGGGCCGCGTGGCTGTCGACGTGGGCCGGTCGCTGGGCGCTGGGCGCCGGCGGCGCGGTGGACCCGGGCGAGAGCCCCGCGGACACTCTCGTGCGCGAGCTCCAGGAGGAGTGGAGCGTGGAGCCCGAGCGGGTGTGGGGCGAAGCGCTGCTGCGGCTGCCGCAGGGGATGATCATGTTCATCGGGCAGGCGTGGCTGCCCGCGGGCGCCGAGGTCACGATGGATCCGGAGCACGACGCGTACGCGTGGTGGCCGGCCGATCCCGCCGAGTGGCCGCCGGAGGCCGACGAGCCGCTGCGCCGCATGGCCGTGATGCTGGGGTGAGCGTCCGGGACGTCCTCACGTTCGAGCGGCTGAAGTGGGCGTCGTTCGCGCACTCGTCCGTGTACATCGCGCTGCTCGTCGTCTGGCTCATCCCCGGGCTCGCCGAGGCGGAGTTCATCTTCGGCCTCACGCACGGCGTCGGCTGGATCGTGATGTCGGTCGTGTGCATCGTCGCGCTGGCCCTGCGGATCATCGATCTCCGACTCGCGACGGCGGTCGCCGTCCTCGGCGGGATCGGGCCGTTCATCGGGAGCTGGGAGTTCGCCCACCAGAGCGGTGACGGGGCGTCCGGAGGCGCGCCGCGCACCGGGGAGCCGGACGCTAGAGTGGCTTCCTAGAGCAATGGCAGCGGTCAACACGACGGTCCAAGTCGTCATGCCCCAGATGGGGGAGTCGGTGTCCGAGGGCACCGTGCTCGAGTGGCACAAGGGCGAAGGCGACACAGTCGCCACAGACGAGACACTCGTCGAGATCTCCACCGACAAGGTGGACGCTGAAGTACCCGCACCCGAAGGCGGCACGATCGTGAAGGTCCACGTCGCCGAGGGCGACACCGTGACGGTCGGCCAGCTGCTCGCCGAGATCTCCACGGATGGCGCCGCGCCCGCCGCCGCGACGAACGGCGGGACGAACGGCGCGGCCGTCACCGAGGCGCCGGCCGCCGACGCGCCCGTCGAGATCATCGACATCGTCACCCCAGCGGGCGGCGAGTCGGTGACCGAGGGCACCATCCTCGAGTGGGCCGTGAAGGTCGGGGACACCGTCGCCGACGGCGACACGGTCGTCGAGCTCTCCACCGACAAGGTGGACATGGAACTTCCCGCTCCCGGCGCGGGCACGATCACCGAGATCCTCGCCGCGGAAGGCGACACGGTCGTCGTCGGCCAGGTCATCGCGCGGATGGCCGCCGGTGCGGCATCCGCCGCCGCGCCGGCCCGGCCGGCCCCCGAGGCCCTGTCTCT
>JBPPNC010000053.1:0-2324 GCA_051306365.1 Solirubrobacteraceae bacterium | reverse complement strand
GGTCGCCGCGTCGACCTCAGTTCGCCTTTCGTCGACGCCTCCCTGCCCGACGGTTCGCGGCTGCACGTCGTGATCCCGGACATCACCAGGCGGCACTGGGCCGTCAACATCCGCAAGTTCAGCCGCCGGGTCCGGGACCTGCAGCGACTCGTCGCGCTCGGCAGCCTCAGTCACCAGGCCTCCGAATTCCTCCGGATGTGCGTGCTCGCCGGCCAGAACATCCTCGTCTCCGGCGCGACCCAGTCCGGCAAGACCACGATGCTCAACGCCCTGCTCGCCGCGGCACGCCCGGCGGAGCGCGTCATCACGGTCGAGGAGACCTTCGAACTCGCGCCCGGCTCCCGCGACGCGATCGCGATGCAGTGCCGCCAGCCCTCGCTCGAGGGCACCGGCGAGGTGAACCTGCGCCGACTGATCAAAGAGGCCCTGCGGATGCGCCCCGACCGGCTCGTGGTCGGCGAAGTGCGCGAGGCCGAGTCCCTCGACCTGCTCATCGCCCTCAACTCCGGACTGCCCGGCATGTCGAGCATCCACGCCAACAGCGCTCGGGATGCCCTCGTCAAGCTCTCGACGCTGCCCCTGCTCGCGGGGCGCAACATCGATTCGAGCTTCGTCGTGCCGACGGTGGCGAGCTGCATCGACATCGTCGTGCACTGCGAACTCGCCCGCTCCGGGCAGCGGCGCGTCGTGGAGATCGTCGCCCCCAGCGGCAACGTCACCTCCGGGGTGATCGAGGCGAGCCCGATCTTCGCGCTCTCCTCGGGGGAGCTCGCCGCGACCGGGGGATACCCGACCCGGACCGCGAAATTCGCCGCCGCCGGGCTCGAGCCCGCGACCGTGCTCGCGCGGGGCGCGGCGTGACCCTCGTCGTCGGGCTCGCCCTCGGTGCCGGCCTGCTGCTCCTCGTTTCCCCGCTGTTGTGGCCGCGGGCCGAGCGCAAGCCGCGTCCGGCGCTGCCGGGCCTCAGGGACCGGCTCGTGCAGGCCGGGCTCGAGCGGGTGAGTCCCGCGACGGTCGTGGTCGTCTCCGGGCTGCTCGGGGTCGCGGGGGCGGCCGTGGCCTATGGCGTCGTGCGCGTGGTGGTCATCGCGGGCGCGGCGGGGGCGGTGGCATCCGCGGCGCCCTGGCTGGTGGTCTCGGCGCGGGCCAGGCAACGGCGGCGCGCGACGCGCGTGATGTGGCCGGATGTGGTCGATCACCTGCTCTCGGCCGTGCGCTCGGGCCTGGCGCTGCCCGACAGCCTCGCCACCCTCGCCACGGCCGGACCCGAGACGCTGCGTCCGGCATTCGCCGGGTTCGCCGCCCAGTACCGCTCCACGGGGAACTTCGGGCAGGGTCTCGACGAGCTCAAGGCGCGGCTCGCCAACCCGGTCGCCGACCGCATCCTCGAGACGCTGCGCATGGCGCGCGAGGTCGGCGGCAGCGAACTCACGACCGTGCTGCGCAACCTCGGCGCTGCGTTGCGGACGGATGCCGCGATCCGCTCCGAGGTCGAAGCGCGCCAGTCCTGGGTGGTCAACGCCGCCCGGCTCGGGCTCGCCGCGCCATGGGTCGTGCTCGTGCTGCTCGCGACTCGGCCGGAAGCCGCCGCGGCCTACAACTCCGCCGCCGGCGTCGCCCTCATCGTCGGCGGGCTCATCGTCACCGTCATCGCGTACCGCGTGATGATGGCGCTCGGGCGCCTGCCCGAGGAGCGGCGGTGGTTCGCGTGAGCCCCGCGCTCGCCTGGGGGCTCGTCGCCGGCATCACCCTCGGCGTCGGACTCTGGTCGCTCGTGAGCCTTGCCCCGAGGATGAGCCGGCCGCGACTCGCGCGCCGGGTCGCCCCATACCTGGTCGACGTCTCGCCGGCCGCCCGCGAGTCCCTCGCCCCCGCCGCCCCCGGCCCGCTGCCGGTGCTCGGGCTGCTGCTGGCGCCCGTGGTCTCGCGCGGGCAGCGGATGCTCGGGAGCCTGCTCGGCGGCTCCGAGCTGCTCGCGCGGCGCCTGCGGCAGTCGGGCTCCGCCCTCACGGTCGAGGCGCTCCGGGGGCAGCAGGTGCTGTGGGGGCTCCTCGGGGCCGCGGTCGGCGTCGGCATCGCGGTCGGCGCCGCGCGGCTGCAGCCCGTGCCACCGCTCGTGCAGGCGGTCATCGTCGCCGTGCTCGCCGTCGCGGGCGTGGTCGCGCGGGACGTCGTGCTGCAACGCGCCGCCCGCGGCCGGCTCGCCCGCCTGTCGAGCGAGCTGCCGGTCGTGCTCGAGTTCCTGACGCTGAGCCTTTCCGCGGGGGAGGGGATCCTCGACGCGATCCGTCGGGTGGCGCGGGTGAGCCGCTGTCTCTTATACA
>JBPPNC010000051.1:0-27455 GCA_051306365.1 Solirubrobacteraceae bacterium | reverse complement strand
CCCGCTCCGGCACCGGCTCCCGCGCCCGGACCGGCCGCTGCGCCCCGCACGGACCGGTCCGATGACGCCCCGCCGACGATGACGAGCGGCGACCCGCTCGCCGGGTAATCGCTCATCGCTCCGAGGCTGCGATACTCCGAACCCGGATGACCGGCCTCGGAGAGATCCTCACCGCCATCGTCACCCCGTTCGACGAACAGCTGCGCGTCGACGAGGAGGCGTTCACGACCCTGCACCAGTACCTGTGCGAGCACGGCTCGGACGGGATCGTCGCCATGGGCACGACGGGCGAGGCCCCGACGCTCACCGACGACGAGCACCTTCGGGTCATCGAGATCGCGTGCGCGAACCGCCCCGAGGGCACCACGGTCATCGCGGGCACCGGGTCGAACGACACCCGGCACGCCTGCCACCTGACCGAGCGCGCGACCGAGCTGGGCGCCGACGCCGTCCTGGTGGTCACGCCGTACTACAACCGGCCGAACCGTCGCGGGATCGTGCGCCACTACGCCGAGGTCTCGCGCGCCACGGACAAGCCGATCGTCCTCTACAACATCCCGGGCCGGACCGGGACGGATATGCCGAACGACCTGCTCGCCGAACTGGCGCAGCTCGACAACGTCGCCGCCGTCAAGCAGGCGAATCCGGCGAGCCTCGCGCTCGTCGACGGCCTTGAGCTGTACGCCGGTGACGACGACAGCCTGCTGCGCACGCTCGAACTGGGCGGCACCGGCGGGATCTGCGTCGCGAGCCACATCGTCGGCGACCGCATGCAGCAGATGGTGAGCGATCCGGCGCGCCGCAGCGAGATCAACGCCGAGCTGCAGCCGTTGTTCGAGGCGCTCGCGATCACGACCAACCCCATCCCGATCAAGGCGGCACTGAACATGCTCGGACATCGCGTCGGCGGGCTGCGCCTGCCGCTCGTGGAAGCCACGGAGACGGAGCTTGGCGTGATCCGCCGCGGCCTGCAGTCCGTCGGCCTGCTTGAGGGCGTCACATCTTGAGCGGCACGCTGCGCGTCCTGCCCCTCGGTGGGCTGGGCGAGATCGGAAAGAACATGACGGTCCTCGAGTACGAGGACCGCATCGTGTTGGTCGACGCGGGCCTGCGGTTCCCGACGGCCGAGATGATGGGCATCGACCTCGTGCTCCCCGACTTCGCGTATCTCCGCGGCCGGGTTGACGACATCGAGGCGATCGTCATCACCCACGGCCATGAGGATCACCTCGGCGCCCTGCCGTTCGTCCTGCGTGAGCTCGCCGGGGACCCGCCCCCGGTCTACGGCCGGCCGCTCACGATGGCCATGGCCCGCAGCAAGCTCGACGAGCACCGGCTGAAGGACGTCGACCTCGTCGACACGAAGCCGGGCGAGCCGTTTGACGCCGGGCCGTTCTCGATCGAACTCATCCACATGACGCACTCGATCCCCGATGCGTCGGCCGTCGCCGTGACGACCGAGCTCGGGACCGTGCTCATCACCGGCGACTACAAGTTTGACCAGACCCCGGTCGACGGCGGGCCCGCCGACATGGCCCGGCTCGCCGAGATGGGCCGTGACGGGCTGCTGCTGCTCTGCGGCGACTCGACGAACGCCGATCGCCCCGGCTGGGCGCTCTCCGAGGCCGTCGTCGGGCCGAAGCTCGAGGAGGTCTTCTCCCGCTGTGAGGGCCGCATCGTCGTGACGTGCTTCGCGTCGAACATCCACCGGGTGCAGCAGGTCGTCGACACGGCCGCCGGCCTCGGGCGCAAGGTGGCGCTCATCGGGCGGTCGATGAAGAAGAACACCAACATCGGCAAGTCGCTCGGCCACATCGACCTGCCCGAGGGCATCCTCGTCCAGCCGCGCGAGATCGACGACTGGCCCGACCACAAGCTCGTCGTGATCTCCACTGGTTCGCAGGGCGAGCCGCTGTCGGCGCTGCGCCGTATGGCCCACCGCGATCACCCGCAGGTCGAGCTGCGCCAGGGCGACACCGTCGTCTTCAGCGCCACGCCGATCCCGGGCAACGAGCGCGCGATCAACGAGACGATCGACCGCCTGCACCAGATCGGCTGCGACGTCGTCACCACGCGTGACGCACCGATCCATGCCTCCGGCCACGGCTACGCGGAGGAGATCAAGCTCATGCTGAACCTCACGCAGCCCGAGTACGTCATGCCGTTCCACGGCGACCACAAGCGGATCCGCCTGCACAGCGAGCTCGCCGAGGCGGTCGGCGTGCCGGAGGAGAACATCTTCCGCGGCGAGAACGGGCTGCCGCTCGAGATCGACGCCAAGGGCGCGCGCTGGGGCGAGCCGGTGCAGTCGGGCATGATCTTCGTCGACGGCATGGACATCGGTGATGTCGCGGATGTCGCGCTGCGCGACCGGCGGATGCTGTCGGCCGACGGCATCTTCGTCGTCGTGGCGACGATCAGCGAGCAGGACGGCTCGTCGGTCGCCGATCCCGAGGTCATCTTCCGCGGTGTCTCCTTCAAGGAGGAGGCCGAGCAGCTCATCGACGACATCCGCGACGCGGTCGATGACTCGATCGAGAAGGCCGCGAAGGAGGAGATCCGCGAGATCGACCTCCTCCAGCAGGTGCTCCACGACGACCTCGCGCAGTTCGTCTACGAGCGGATCAAGCGCCGTCCCATGGTGCTGCCGGTCGTCGTCGAGGTCTGAACCGCCGCCGCGTCAGGCCATCGACGAGGCGGGCAGCGTCACGGTGAAGCGCGTGCCGTGGGCCGGCCCGCCGCCGTTCATCGTGGGCGACTGCACGCTGACGCGCCCGCCGTGCGACTCCGCCACGGCGCGGACGATCGCCAGGCCCAGGCCCGACGATTTCCCGCCGCGGTCGCCGCCGCCGCGAACGAAGCGCTCGAACACGCGATCACGCAGGTCGGCCGGGATGCCCGGACCGTCGTCCTCGACGACGACCGTCACGATGCCGTCCTCGCCCCGCACCGCCGCATGGATATGGGTGCCGGGCGGGGTGTGCGCGACGGCGTTGTGCATGAGGTTCAGGACCAGGCGGTGCAGCTCGTCACGGGATCCGTCGACGATCGCCGGTTGCGCGTCGACCTCGAGCTCATACCCTTCCGAGACGGGGCCGAGCTCGGAGGCCGCTTCGACCACCACGCGTGCGATGTCGGTGGGCTCGTGCGGCGCCTCGCGAGCGGCGTCGGCCCGCGCCAGCAGGAGCAGGTCGGCGACGAGACGGCGCATGCGCTGGGAGGACCGCAGCGCGGAGTCGGCGGCCTCCCGGCGCTCTCCGTCGAGCGTCTCGGACAGCAGCTCGAGGTTCGCCAGCACGCTCGTGAGCGGCGTGCGGAGCTCGTGGGAGGCATCGGCGACGAACTCGCGCTGGCGCTTCAGGGCGGCCACGGTCTCGTTCCGCGAGGCGTCCAGCGCGTGGAGCATGTCCTCCAGTGTGCGCGCCAGCTCGGCGACCTCGTCGTCCGCCTCCGGGATCGGCATGCGCAGCGCCGCGTCACGGGTCTGCTCGATCTCGCGCGCCGTGTTGGTGAGGTCGGCGACGGGGGCCATCGCGCGGCGGGCGGTCATGAGGCCCGCAAGGAGCGCCAGTCCCGCACCGGACAGGACCCCACCGAGAAGGAAGAGCTTGACGCGGTTGATCGTCGCGTCCACGTCCGCGAGCGGCCGGGCGTACTGCAGAAACAGGGATCCGGACACGATCCCGTCGTTGAACTGGACCTCACGGGTCTCGATGAGGTAGCCGCGGTCCTCGACCGTTCCCGCCTTGGGGATCCCGACGTCCGGGGCGCCCACGCTCGCGCCGAGCTGGGTGCCGTCCCCACTCAACACCCGGATCGACGCGTTCTGCGAGCGTGCGTACGTGTTGAGGTTCACATCGATGCCGCGGTACTTCAGCCCGTTCGGCGTGAGCTCGAACCGGGGCTGCGCGATTGCCGCAAGGTTGTCGGCCGCGTCGTCGACCTGCCGGTCGAAGTCCGCCCGCACGCGCTCGGTGGTGAGCGTGCCGACCGCGATGGCGAACACGCAGAGGATGACGAACGTCAGCAGCGCGGATCCGCCGGCGAGGCGCCAGCGGATCGGCCACCGTCTAGGCGCGGAGAACGTAGCCCGCGCCGCGGATCGTGTGGAGGAGACGCGGCTCATCTTCGGCTTCCAGCTTGCGTCGCAGGTTGGAGACGAACACCTCGATGGTGTTCGTGGTGGCGAACGGGTCGTAGCCCCAGACCTCCTCGAGGAGGCGCTGGCGCGGGACGACGATCCGCTCGTTGCGCATGAGGTACTCGAGCAGCTCGAACTCGCGCTGTGTCAGCTCGATGTCGCGCTCGCCGCGCTTGACCTCGTGCGTGTCGGGGTTCAGGGCCAGGTCGGAGACCACGAGCGACGCGCTCCCGCGCGGCGGGCGGCGCCGCAGGAGCGCCCGCATGCGGGCCAGCAGTTCCTGGCGCTCGAACGGCTTGACGAGGTAGTCGTCGGCGCCCGCGTCGAGGCCTTCGACACGCTGCTCGACCCCGTCGCGCGCCGTGAGCATGAGGATCGGCACATCGCCGCGCTCGCGCAGGCGCCGCGCGACGTCGATGCCGTCGACGAGCGGCAGGCCGAGGTCCAGAACCACGAGGTCGGGGGAGAAGGAATCGGCGTCGGCGAGGGCGGATTCGCCGTCGAGACTCGCCCGGACCTCATAGCCCTCGAGGCGCAGGGAGCGCTGCAGGACCTGGACGATCTCCTCGTCGTCCTCGACCACCAGCACGCGGGCAGGGCGTTCGCTCATCCCTAGATGCTAGATGGCGGGGTCGGCGGCTCCACTCCGGCGTGGTGGCGGGCCGCGTCGGCGAGCCCGAAGAACCACCGGAGGATGTCGCCGTCCGGGGTCCGGTCGGCCGCGCAGGCTCGCCGCTCGTGCTGATCGCCAGGAAGCGCACGGGGGCGATCGGTCGTTCAGTGATCGGGCAGGGATCGCGCCACCCCCGGCGAATCGGAGTTCGAAGGACATGGCAGCCCGACGTCAGCCCGCCCGTCGCCGTGCTCGCGCGCGACGCTCATCGCCGACCGCGTTTCGGCTGCCTGCGCTCGAACAGCGCCACCTCGACCTGCTCGGGCTCGGACTCGTCGCCGCGGGTGTCCTGCTCGCGTTCCCGCTGTATCTGGCCTGGGACGGCGGGGTCGTGGGGGAGGGAGTCATCGACGGCCTCCGCACCCTGGTCGGCGAGCTCGCCTACGTTGTCCCGGTCTTCGTCGTCGCGACCGGTGCGATCCTCGTGCTCCGCCCGGTCCTGCCGACGGTCCGTCCCATCCGTGCGGGCGGGATCTGCCTGGCCCTGGCGCTGGCCCTGTGTTTCGCGGCGGGCACCTTCGGGCTGGGTCCCGGCGACCGGCCCGGCTGGTGGAACGCCGACGAGTACCGCCAGGCCGGCGGGCTGCTCGGCGAAGCGCTGCTGTGGGTGACGGTCCAGGGCCTCGGGTTCGCGGGCGCGCACGTCATCGCCGTCTTCCTGCTTCTGGCCGGGATCCTGCTGCTCACGGGCGCATCCATCGCCGGCGTGGTGCGCGCGACCTCGACGTCGGTCGCGGACACCACCCGCGTGATCCGCACGGCCGTCCCGGTTCCCACACGTCCCGCTCGCACGTCCGCGCCGCCGGACGACGACGAGCCGACCATGGTGCCGCCCGAGCCTGAGGACGAGGAGCCCATCGTGCGGGCCACGCACGTCGAGGCGCCCGCGCCCACGCTCGACGGCGCGCGCCGGTTCCCCGACCTGTTCGGGGAGACGACCGACGACGACGCCGAGGAGGACCACGGCGAGGACGACGCCCGCCAACTCGAGCTCCCCGGGCCCGCCCCGATCGACGACGTCACCCCCGACGAGGACGACGACCTCGAGGAGGAGGACGAGGACGAGTCCGGCGTCATGAAGATCCGCGAGGAGGACCTGACGCCGCAGGGGCGCCTGCGCGCGTCGGTCACCGACTCGCCCGACTTTCAGTGGAAGGTGCCGCGCGCCCGGCTGCTGACCCGCTCCACGCGCGACCAGACCCGTCCCGACACCGCCGCGCAGAAGGAGACCGCGCACGCGCTCATCGAGGCGCTGGCGCACTTCAAGGTCGACGCGAAGCTCGTGGGCACCGTCGCGGGCCCGCACATCACCCGCTACGAGCTGCGCCTGGCCCCCGGCATCAAGATGAGCAAGGTCAGCCAGCTGAAGGACGACCTGGCCTACGCGCTCGCGGCCGTGGACATCCGGATCCTCGCGCCGATCCCCGGCAAGACCGCGGTCGGCGTCGAGGTCCCGAACGTCAACCGGCACATGGTCCACCTTGGCGACGTCTTCCAGGACGCACCCGAGGGGTGGTCGCCGCTCACGGTCTGGCTGGGCAAGGACGTCGGCGGCAAGGCGATCGGCGCCGACCTCGCGAAGATGCCCCACCTCCTGGTGGCCGGAACGACGGGCGCGGGCAAGTCCGGCGCGATCAACGCGATGCTCGCGAGCATCCTGCTGCGCGCCACGCCGCACGAGCTGCGGATGGTGCTCGTCGATCCCAAGCAGGTCGAGCTGAACCTCTACGAGTCGATCCCGCACCTGCTCACGCCGGTCATCACGAACCCGCGCAAGGCCGCGAACGCGCTGCAGAACCTCGTCAAGGAGATGGAGGCGCGCTACACGATCATGTCGCTGGCGCGCACTCGCAACCTGCCCGAGCTCAACCGGGTTCGTGAAGGCCGCGGCGAGCCTGCGCTCCCGTACATCCTGTGCGTCATCGACGAGCTCGCCGACCTCATGATGGTCGCGCCCGCCGACGTCGAGGACTCGATCATCCGCCTGGCGCAGAAGGCGCGCGCCGTCGGCATCCACCTCGTGCTCGCCACGCAGTCGCCGCGGGTGGACGTCATCACGGGCATGATCAAGGCGAACGTCCCGAGCCGCATCGCCTTCGCCGTGTCGTCGCAGACCGATTCCCGGGTCATCCTGGATCAGAACGGCGCAGAGTCGCTTCTCGGCCAGGGGGACATGCTGTTCGCTCCCGTCGGCTCGTCCCGGCTGCAGCGCATCCAGGGCGCGTACATCGACGAGCCGCAGATCGAAGAGATCACCTCGTTCTGGCGCCAGCAGGGCGAGCCCGAGCTGCGCGAGGAACTGCTCGACGAGGTTGAGGAGGAAGCCGTCGAGACAGCGCCGGGAGGCGGCGACGACGAGATGAGCCCCGACGAGGATCCGCTGCTCGAGGACGCCATCCGGCTGGTCGTCGAGATGGGCACCGCCTCGACGTCCATGCTCCAGCGCCGCCTGCGGCTCGGCTACACGCGCGCGGGGCGTCTCATCGACATGCTCGAGCGCCGCGGGGTCATCAGCGGCTACGAGGGCTCGAAGCCCCGGCAGGTCCTCATCGGCGAGGGCGACGTCGAGCGGTTCCTGCACTCCCTGCGGGTCCGGGAGGGCGGTGGCACCGGCGATGTGGCCGACGTTGCAGCCGGGCACCCGGAGCCCGAGCCGGTGGCCGAGTAGCCTTCCCGCCGCATGGCGGAGATCGGTGAGACCCTGCGCGACGCGCGCATGCGTGCCAGGATCGACATCTCGGAGATCGAGGCGCAGACAAAGATCCGGGCGAAGTACCTGCGCGCGATCGAGAACGAGGAATGGGACCTCCTGCCCGGGCCCACCTACGTCAAGAGCTTCCTGCGCACGTACGCGGAAGCCCTGGGACTCGACGCCCGGATGCTCGTTGAGGAGTACAAGCTGCGCCACGAGCGGCTCTCCGACGACCAGTTGCGCCCGATCGGCCCGCCCGGGTCGGCGCCGCGCAACCAGCGAGGTCGCGGTCCGTCCGGCGGACCCCCGCGCATGCTCATCATCGGCGTGCTCATCGCGCTGGTCCTCATCGCGCTGGGGCTCGTCGGCAGCCTCGGGGGTGACGACGACGAGCCGGCGGTCACGACGGCGCAGACGACTGAGACGCAGCCCCGAACCACGACAACGCCCCGGACCACTGCGACGACCCAGCCGCGCCCTGCGGCGCGTTCGCGCCTGGTGCGGCTGCAGATCATTCCGACGGGCGAGGTCTACGTGTGCCTGGTCGCAGGCCGGCGCACGCTCGTACCAGGAGTCGTGCTCCAGCCCGGCCAGCCGACGGAGACCTTCCGCTCGCGTAAGTTCCGCCTGAACCTCGGTAACGGCAACGTCCGTCTGCGGATCAACGGGGTCGACCGCGACGTGCCGTCGTCCTCGTCGGCGATCGGCTACACGATCACCCGCAACGGGCGGCAGGAGCTGCCCGAGGGCGAGCGGCCGGACTGCACATGAGCCTGCGCGCCGGCATCGTCGTGACGGGGACGGAGGTCCTCACCGGACGGGTCGTCGACCGCAACGGCCCGTGGCTGTCGGACCGGCTGACCGAGCTGGGCGTGGAGCACGCCTACACGCTGATCGTCGGCGACCGGCCCGAGGATGTCGGTGGCGCGCTGCAGTTCTTCACCGACCGCGGCTGCGAGCTCGTGGTCACCTCCGGGGGCCTCGGCCCGACCGAGGACGACCTCACGGCGCAGGTCGTCGCGGATTTCCACCGGCGCCCGATGGCTCTCGATGAGGCGCTCGAAGAGCGCATCTGGCGAATCCTCGAGAACGTCCGCATCCGATGGCCCAACATCGACGAGGACGCGCTGCGTGCCTCCAACCGCAAGCAGGCGATGGTCCCGGCGGGCGCGACCGTGCTCGAGCCGATCGGGACGGCGCCGGGGCTGATCGTCCCGCCACCCGACGGCGGGGACGGCCCGACCGTGCTGGTGCTGCCCGGGCCGCCGCGTGAGCTGCAGCCGATGTGGGGCAACGCGCTGGAGACGCCCGAACTCCAGGCGGTGCTCGGACAGGCGACCGACTACGAGCTGCGGATGCTGCGCCTGTTCGGCATCCCGGAGTCCGAGATCGCCGAGACGCTGCGCGCCGCCCGGACGGACGGCATCGACATCGATGCGCTGGAGATCACGACGTGCCTGCGGCGCGGCGAGGTCGAGGTCGTCACGCGCTACGAGCCGTCCCAGGCCGACGTGTACGCCGCGTTCGAGGGCACGGTGCGGGCCCGGCACGCCGGCAGCCTGTTCAGCGACGACGGCTCGCTGGTCGACGACCACGTGGCCGGGGCGCTGCTCGCCGCGGGTCAGACCATCGCGACCGCTGAGTCGTGCACCGGTGGGCTCGTCGCGGCGCGGTTGACCGAGCGCCCTGGCTCGTCGGCGTACGTGCGCGGAGGCATCGTCGCGTACGACAACGCCGTCAAGACGGATGTGGCCGGTGTGGATCCCGCGCTGATCGCGGCCCACGGGGCGGTGTCCGAGGAGGTCGCCGCCGCGCTGGCCGCCGGCGCGATCTCCCGGCTGGGGGCGGACGTCGGCGTGGGCATCACCGGCATCGCCGGGCCCGACGGGGGCACGGAGGAGAAGCCCGTCGGGCTCGTGTGGTTCGCCGTCGCGCATCGCGACGGGCGGGCCGCGACCCACGACGTGACGATCCCGGGCGGCCGTGCGGACATTCGTGACCGCGCGACCACCGTGGCGCTGCATCTCGTCCGGCGTCTCCTGCTCGGCACCGGCGGCATCCCCGGACGGTGACCGACACGGCGCGGCTGTTCGTCGCCGTGGACCTGCCCGAAGGGGTCCGCGCGATGCTCGCGGCCTGGGCCCGCAGGCAGGTCGGGCCGCGCGATGATCTCCGGCTCGTGCCCGAAGAGGCGCTGCACCTGACGCTGGCGTTCCTCGGCGACCTGCCGGTCGCGCGCGTCGACGTGCTCGGGACGGCGCTCTCGGACTGCGTCGGCGACCGCGCGGTGCCCCTCGGCATCGGAGCGCCCCTGTGGCTGGCGCCGCGGCGGCCGCACGTGTTGACCGTGGCGGTCGAGGACCCGGCAGGCGCGCTCGGCGCGCTCCATCGGGGCGTGGAGGCCGCGCTCAGGGACACGGTGGGGTACGAACCCGATCCCCGGGCCTTCCGGCCGCATGTCACCGTCGCCCGGGTGCAGCGCGGCGCCCGGGTCCGGCCGTGGGAACTGCCGCACCCGGACGCCGCGCGATTCGGCGCGGTGGCGGTGGCGCTCTACCGCAGCCGGCTCGGGGCCGGTGGGGCCCAGTACGAGGTCCTGGCCCAGGTTGCCCTGCCCCGGCCGGGGTGACTACGGATCGTGAGTGCGGCGGCGGGCGGATGGAGGAGTGGCGCAGACGCGCCAGCATCCGTGAGGCCGAATTCGATTGCCCAGGAGCCTTTCCCGATGCGCGTACTCGTCACTGCCGCCAGCAAGCATGGATCCACCGAGGAGATCGGGCAGGCGATCGTCGAGGAACTCGATCGTCGTGGGATCGTGGCCGACTTCCTGGTTCCGGAGGCCGTGCGGTCCGTCGACGGCTTCGACGCCGTCGTGGTCGGCTCGGCCGTCTACGCCGGCCACTGGCTCAACCCCGCACGCGAGCTCATCGAACGATTCGGGCCCGACCTGCGGGACCGGGCGGTCTGGCTGTTCAGCTCCGGCCCGGTCGGGGAGCCCGAGCCCAAGCCCGACGGTGATCCCGCCGATGTCGACGACCTCGTGGAGTCCGCCGGGGCGCGCGAGCACGTCGTGTTCCCCGGGCGGATCAAGCGCGAGGAACTCGGGTTCGCCGAGCGGGCGATCGTGCGCGCGCTCCGGGTTCCGGACGGCGATTTCCGGGACTGGGTCGCCATCGATGCGTGGGCCGGGAACATCGCCGCGGTGCTGACCGGCGCGGCCGTGCGGTAGGGCGGACGGTGACGGCCGCTCCGCTTACGGCTGACCCGCTCGGCGAGCCCTCGCATCCTAGTGCTAGTAGACGGTGATCGTCTTGGAGAGCAGCACCTTGGGCGTGTCCGCGCGTGTGTACCAGGTGAACGTGGTTCGCCGGGTCATGCCTTTCGTGCTGATGCGGAGCTGGTCTGAAGCGTCGTCGTTCCATGAGTAGCCGCTCAGCGTGGCGTTCAGGCACTTCTTCGTGAGCGTCTTCTTCTTGCCCTTCGGCTGCTTCCAGCAGACCTGGTAGGGCACCTTCACGCCGAGCGGATTGCCGGTGAGCGTGAGGTACGCGATGCGGATGTTCTTCAGCAGTTCCGTCTTGACCGTGTACGTCGTCTTGGGCGTCGGGACCGTGAGCGGCAAGACCGTAGAGAAGCCGTCCGCACATGACGGGTCGTTGATGTCGGCGAAGGTGTTCGGGTCGGAGCTGACGCAGCTCCTGTAGTCGCGGCTCGCGCGCAGCATCACGAAGTAGGAGCCAGGGTTGATCTGTGAGCTGTCCAGCCACTGACCGGACTGGATCTCCGAGTCCGTCAAGGAGCCGAACTCGACCACGTTCTCCTGCAGAAATGAGCCGTCAGTTGCGCGGTCGGGCTTCGAGGCGATGTACACGGTCACCGAATCCGCGCGCGGAGCCGCAAACGAAACGGTCGGATGCCGGTCCTGCTGGCCGACCGCCGAGATCGCCGGTGGCGCCGCCAGCGCAGGCGTCGACGAGACGACCAGCGTCACGAGAACCGCAAGGCAAACACTCGCTGCTCGAAGCATCCGCCGATGTCGTCGCCGCGTCGGCCACCGACTTGAGCATCAACGGACGGATTCCCGCATGTAAGAGGCGGGAAGGGCGCGTCTTGCGCGCCGGCGACGCCAGACCGCCGGTCAACGGGACACCTGCCAATCTCCACGCACATCGAGTGCGAACGCCCGTTCGCACGCGATCCGTCCGACGGTCACCGCACACTTTCTCCACAGCTTCGACGCAGGCCGCCGCCGACGCGCGACGGGCGCGCGCGTAGCGTGCCGCCCCACCGCTCCAGAGAAAGGCTCCCACCTCATGTCCGTGATCGATCCCGCCAAGGCCGCCAAGGCCCGCAACGACGCCCTGCAGGGTGCACTGACCCAGATCGAGCGCCAGTTCGGTAAGGGCAGCGTCATGCGCATGGGGGACGAGGGCGCCCAGGTGAAAGTCAACGCCATCCCCACGGGCGCGCTGTCGCTCGACCTGGCGCTCGGCATCGGCGGCATGCCGCGCGGGCGCATCGTCGAGGTGTTCGGGCCGGAGTCCTCCGGTAAGACCACGCTCGTCTACCACGTGCTCGCGGAGGCGCAGAAGCTCGGCGGCGTGTGCGCGTTCATCGACGCGGAGCACGCGATGGACCCGCTGTACGCGGAGAGGATCGGCGTCGACATCGATGAGCTCCTCGTCTCCCAGCCCGACTACGGCGAGCAGGCCCTCGAGATCGCCGACATGCTCGTGCGCTCGGGCGCGGTCGACATCATCGCGGTCGACTCCGTCGCGGCGCTCACGCCGCGGGCCGAGCTCGAGGGCCAGATGGGCGACCAGAGCGTCGGCCTGCAGGCACGCATGATGAGCCAGGCGATGCGCAAGCTCGCCGGCAACCTGAACCGCACGCAGACGATGTGCCTGTTCACGAACCAGATCCGCGAGAAGGTCGGCGTGATGTTCGGGTCGCCCGAGACCCAGCCGGGTGGCCGCGCGCTGAAGTTCTACAGCTCGCAGCGCCTCGACATCCGCCGGATCGAGACGCTGAAGGACGGCACCGAGGCCGTCGGTACCCGCGTCCGCGTGAAGGTCGTCAAGAACAAGGTCGCGGCACCGTTCCGCCAGGCCGAGTTCGACATCGAGTTCGGGCGCGGCATCTCCACGTCGGGCTGCATCCTGGACCTCGGGATCGAGCACAACATCGTGACGAAGTCCGGCTCGTTCTTCTCCTATGGGGACGAGCGCATCGGCCAGGGGCGCGCGAACGCCAAGGCATACCTGGACGAGCACCCGGAGATGTCGAAGGAGATCGAGGACAAGGTGTACACCGCGCTCGGCCTCTCCCGCGACCTCGTCGCCGAGATCGAACGCGACCCGGAGGCCGAGGTCCCCGAGGTCGGCGCCGCCGCGTAGCCGCCGGTGCTCGAGCCCGCCGACCGCGTGCTGTCCCGCGAGGTGAGTGCGCAGCGGGCACTCGACTTCGCGTACCGCTATCTCGGCCGCCGTGATCGCACGGTGGTCGAGATGCGCCGCCACCTCGAGGGCAAGCGCGTCGAACCCGACCTCATCGACGAGGCCGTGGCCGAGCTGCTGGAGCAGGGCTATCTCGACGACGCCCGCTACGCCCGCAGGTTCGCCGAGGACCGGCGAACCCTGGACTCGTGGGGCGCCGACCGCATCGAGCAGCGCCTCATCGCGGTCGGGGTGGACCGGGCGGACATCGCCGCCGCGCTCGCGGCACAGCCCGCCGAGGACGAGCTCGAAGCGGCCGTCGCACTGCTGCAGCGCAAGCTGCGCGAACCGCCCGCCGACGACCGGGGGCGCGAGAAGGCGCTTGGCCTGCTGGTCCGCAAGGGCTACGACCTCGAGGTCGCGTACGACGCGGTTCGTGCGTTCGAGCGCGGCGGTTCCTGACGGTCAGGCCCGACGGCGGTATGGCGCGGTTGTGCGGTTCGCCTCGCACGCCTATCATCGGATCCGTTGGACCGAGCCCCGCGACGGGCCCCTGAAATCGCAGCAAATGAACGCTTTCGCAACGCACCAGATGCTTGGCATCGCCGACACGAACCAGACCACCGCACGGCGCGAGGAGGCGCCCGGCCGCACGCCCGCGGCCACTGGAACGCGTACCTGATCGCCTGCACGGCCCGGGGCCTCGCGCTCCCGGCGTGCATCCGTCGCTAGGACCGGTCCTGTCCGAAGTCCCAACGGAGAGGAACGGCAATGGAGATCGTAGGCGCGGCGGCCATCCTCGCGGTGGCGCTCATCGTCGTCGCCGTGCTTGTCGCACGGGGGCGGCGCTCGCAGGCGCCGGTCGCCGCGAACCCCGATGCCCTACGGGATCTCGAGCAGGCCGTGCGCGACCGCGAGCAGCGCATCGGCGAGGTCGAGGAGCGCAGCCGCGAGCGTGCCGCAGAACTCGACCGGCGGGCCCGCGAGCTCGACGAGCAGACCCGGGCGCTGGAGGCCGAGCGCGAGCAGCTCGCCCGGCGCCGCCGCGAGCACGAGGAGGCGCTCGAGCAGATCTCCGGGCTCAGCGTCTCCCAGGCGCGCGACCGGCTGGTACGGGAGGCCGCCGATCAGGCGCGCCACGACGCCGCGAAGCGGCTGCGCGCCATCGAAGAGGAGACGAAGCGGGCCGCCGACCAGCGCGTGCGCTCCATCCTGTCGGTTGCGATGCAGCGGCTCGCCGCGAGCCATGCGGTCGAGACCACGGTCTCCGTCGTGGAGCTCCCGAGTGACGACATGAAGGGCCGGATCATCGGTCGTGAGGGGCGGAACATCCGCGCGCTGGAGAACCTCACGGGTGTCGACTTCATCATCGACGACACCCCGAACGCCGTCGTCCTGTCGGCGTTTGACGGCGTGCGTCGCGAGATCGCCCGCATGACGCTTGAGCGGCTGCTGCAGGATGGCCGTATCCATCCGGCGAAGATCGAGGAGACGTACTTCCAGGCGAAGTCCGACCTCGACGAGCACATCGCCGAGGCCGGGGAGGAGGCCGCACTGGCGGCCGACGTCCAGGGCCTCGATCCTGAGCTCGTCAAGACCCTCGGCCGCCTGAAGTTCCGCACGAGCTACGGCCAGAACGTCCTGGCGCACTCCGTCGAGTGCGCGAACCTCGCGGCGCTCATGGCCGACGAGCTGGGCGCCAGTGCCCGCACCGCGCGCCGCGCCGCGCTCCTGCACGACATCGGCAAGGCCGTGTCGCACGAGGTTGAGGGCCCGCACGCGCTCGTCGGCGGGGACATGGCGCGGCGCCATGGCGAGACCGAATCGGTCGCGCACGCCATGGAGGCGCACCACAACGAGGTCGAGCCGCAGACGGTCGAGGCGGTCATCGTGCAGACCGCCGACGCCCTCAGCGGCGCGCGGCCGGGGGCGCGCGGCGAGTCGCTCGAGCATTACGTCAAGCGGCTGCGCGAGCTCGAGCAACTCGCCCAGAAGCGCGACGGCGTCGACAAGGTCTACGCGATGCAGGCGGGGCGCGAGATCCGCGTCATCGTCGCGCCGGATGCCGTCGACGACGACCGGGCGCTGGCTCTGGCCCGCGAGATCGCCCGCGAGATCGAGCAGGACATGGAGTACCCGGGGCAGATCAAGGTCACGGTCATCCGGGAGTCACGCGCGGTCGAGTACGCGCGCTGACGCGGTTCTCAGGCAACGCCCAGCGAGCCGGAAGGGCCGCTGAACCGACAGGCCGAAGATGCTCGTCATGACTCCTCAGACGACACCCACTCAGGCGGGCGAGGAGAAGCCAGCGTGGCAGAGCTACCTCCTGGCCGGGGCGGGCCGCGACGGTCACCGTCGCGGCGAACCAGCTGACGCGGTTTGATCCCGACAGCACGCTCTCCCGGCTGAAGGCGCCGACGCGCCGAGCGCGTCAGCGTGGATGACGCCTCGGGCACGATCACCCGGCCGGCCGAAGTGCGCATCGACCTCGGCGGCACCGCGAAGGGGCACGCCGCAGACCGCGCGCTTCGGCTGCTGAGCGGCGCCCGACACGCGATCGTCGACTGTGGCGACGACCTCGCGCCCGGCGGTTCCACGGACCGCCCGCATGCGGTGCTGGTCGACCATCCGCGCACAGACGAGACGGTCGCGAGGTGCGTGTCCTGTAGGGCGGCGTAGCCACGTCGGGCATGACGCGCCGGGCACGGCGACGACTGGGCGCACCATCTGCTCGACCCGTCGACGGGCGAGCCGTGCCGGTCCGGGCTGCTGAGCGCCACGGCCGTGGGACCACGGCGCTCGAAGCCGAGGTTCTGGCGAAGATGGCGTTCCTGCGCGGCCCACGACCGCTCCTGCGCCGCGGCGGGGTCATCGTGCACGAGGACGGCGACGTCGAGGTGCTCTCGAGCCAGCCGAGTCGCGCTGCGCGTGCGGCGCCACCCGCGCGAGCGCTGGGTCGTCGCCCGCTGAGCGCGCATCGGCGGGCTAGCCTGTCCGTCGATGCGCAAGCGGTACCACGTCACCACCTTCGGGTGCCAGATGAACGAGCATGACTCCGAGCGGATGAAGGGCATGCTCGAGTCCCTCGGCTATGACGAGGCGCCCGGACGCGACGAGGCCGATCTCATCCTCTTCAACACGTGCTCGATCCGCGAGTCGGCGGACTCGAAGTTCGTCGCGCACCTGGGGGAGGCCAAACGGCTGAAGACCGAGGACCCCAGTCGCGTCGTCGGGGTTGGCGGCTGCTGGGCGCAGTCGGTGAAGGAGGAGGTCTTCGCGCGGTTCCCGTTCGTGGACGTCGCCTTCGGTCCCGGCCAGGTCCACAAGCTCGCGGAGTTCCTGACCTCTGACGCGATCACGGCCCAGGGGTACTTCGAGTTCGAGGGCTTCCCGGGACACCTGCCGACCAAGCGCGAGCGCAGGTTCCAGGCCTGGGTGCAGATCCAGGTGGGCTGCAACTGCCGCTGTTCGTACTGCATCGTGCCGTCCACGCGGGGTCGTGAGGCCAGCCGCCCGTTCAACGAGCTCGTCAGCGAGGTGCGGGGCCTCGTCGCCGACGGCGTGCGCGAGGTGACGCTCCTCGGGCAGACGGTCAACAGCTACGGCCGCGACCTGCGCGACGACGACGGCCGGCCGCGGAGCTTCAGCGAGCTGCTGCGCGCGCTCGACGCGCTCGAGGGGCTCGACCGCATCCGGTACACGAGCCCGCACCCCAAGGACCTCCGCGAGGACGTCGCTGTGTGCCACTCCGAGCTGCCCTCGGTCTGCGAGCACATCCATCTGCCGCTGCAGAGCGGGTCCACCCGGATCCTGAAGGCGATGCGCCGCACATACACCCGCGAGCGCTATCTCGATCGCGTGGAGATGATCCGCTCCCACGTGCCGGACGTCGCGTTGACGACGGACGTCATCGTCGGGTTCCCGGGGGAGACCGAGGAGGACTTCGAGGAGACGCTGTCGCTCTGCGAGGAGGTCGGCTACGACGCGGCCTTCACCTTCATCTTCTCGCCGCGGCGTGGAACAGAGGCCGCGGAGATCACCGAGGGCGTCATCCCGCATCCGGTGAAGGTCGAGCGCCTGGAGCGGCTCGTCGAGGTCATCCAGCGCGGCGCGTACGAGCGGTCACAGCGGTTCGTCGGGCGCACGCTCGACGTCCTCGTCGAGGGACCGTCGCGCAACGACCCGGCGCGGCTGCGCGGCCGCTCGTCGCACAACAAGGTCGTGAACTTCAGCGGCCTCGCAGACCCGGGGGAGATCGTCCCGGTCGAGATCGTCTCCGCGACGAGCCAGACCCTGGCGGGCGAGATGTCGCTGGTCGCGCGTCTCGCGGGCAGCTCCTGACGGGTTCACGAAGAAGCCGGGAAGCACGGACGTCCGGGGTGTCAGCCCCATCACCCTGCGTCCCGCCATGCCCGCTGACGCGTCGGCGATCTCGTACCTCACCGAGCTTGACAGCCATCCCGCGCTGCGTGGTCCCGTCCTGCTCGCCGCGAGACGTCTCGCCCGTGTGCGAACATACGTTCGTGCGTTGGGATCATCTGAACATCGACCACGACGAGGCGGCCACGCTGCCCGGCTACCGCGACCCGGCACACGTGCGCCGCTTCGACGTGCCCGAAGCGATGGATACGCGGTTCTACGAGGTGCGGGCCAAGTCCGTGCTCAACCGGGTGCCGCAGCGGTCGCGGATGCCGTTTCGGTGGACGATCAACCCGTATCGGGGCTGCAGCCATGCGTGCAAGTACTGCTTCGCTCGCCCCACCCACACCTTCCTCGGCTTCGATCCCGGCCGCGACTTCGAGCGCGAGATCGTGGTCAAGGTCAACGCCCCGGAGGTCGTGCGGGCCGAGGTGAGCCGCCCGCGGTGGCGCCGCGAGCACGTCGCCATGGGGACGAATACCGACCCGTACCAGTGGGTCGAGTCGAAGTATCGGCTGATGCCGGGGATCTGGGAGGCACTCGGGGACAGCGCCACGCCGTCATCGGTCCTCACCAAGTCGCCGCTCTTGCTGCGCGATACCGACCTCATGGTGCGCGCCGCCGAGCGGGCCCCGGTATTCGCCGACCTGTCGATCCCGACCTGGGACGAGCGGGCCTGGCGGCAGACCGAGCCGCAGACGCCGAATCCCCGCGCACGGATGGAGGCGGTGGCCGAGCTGAACCGCCGCGGGATCCCCACGGGGGTCCTCGTCGCGCCGCTCATGCCGGGCATCAACGATGGGCCAGCGCAGCTCGCCCCGCTGCTCGCCGCCGCCGCGGAGGCCGGGGCGGTGCAGATCGCCGGCGTCGGACTGCATCTGCGCGGCGAGACACGCGATGTCTTCATGGACTGGCTGCGGTCGTGCCGCCCCGATCTCGTCGACGACTACGAGGCGCTGTACGGCGCCGGCGACTACCTGCCGACGCACGAACGCCGGCGTCTGGCGCGCCTCATCCGCACCGGGTCCCGCGACCCGGCGCCCGGGGTCGACGCCGTGGCGGGGACCGAGCGGTTCCGGGCGACGCGCGCCGCGCGCGCAGCGCCGCGGCCTGCGCGCAAGGGCGGTGCCGTCGACGCCCGGCAGGCGACGTTGTTCTGACTCAGAGGTCCCGTGCGCCGGGATGCCCGTCACCGGGCCACGGCGCCAGGATGAGCAGCAGTCGTGCGTCGGTCACGGCGCGGATCTCGTGGCGCTCTGCCGGGTCGAAGATCGCCAGCAGCCCGGGCCCTCCGCGCTCCGGGGACGCGCCGTTGCGGACTTCGACTTCGCCGTCGACCACCACGAGGTGTGCGCGCTCGTGGACCTGGTGCTGGTCGAGCGCCTCACCTGCGGGGAGATGCAGCGCGATCGAGCGGGATTCGCCGCGCCGCGAGTCCAGCACGATCGGATGGCGCGGCATGACATCGATGGTCTGCAGATCCCAGTGACGCATTGGTCTCCTCCCGGTGGCCCAGTCTGTGTGCCCGACATCACACTGTCATGGGCACTATGCCGTGTTCTCCTGAAGAGATGCGCCGCATGCTCGACACGAAGAGCCACGCCTGGCAGGAGGCCGGCCTCGCCCGGAAGCTCAGCGACCGACAGGTGCGCCGCGCCCGCGTGCAGGCAGCGGTGCTCATTCCCGTCGTCGGGCTCGTCGTGGCCGCCTATCTGCTGCGCGACCGCGTCGACGCGGCCGAGACACCGATCCGTCTCGTGGCCGCCGCGCTTGTGCTCGTCCTCGGTGCCCTGCTCGCCCGCGCGCTCGGGCGTGCCTTCGGGCCGCTCATGTTTCGCCGACTCGACCCAGGCGCCGCGGGGACGGTGGCGTTCGTCATCAAGCTCGCGCTCGTGCTGGTCGCGGTGCTTGGCGCGCTGCGCATCGGCGGTGTCGACCCGCGCGCCTTCATCCCGGCTGCGGCTGCGGCTGCGGTGCTGCTCGGCCTCGCCGCGCAACAGACCCTCGGCAACCTCATCGCCGGCGTCGTGGTCCTCACCGCGCAGCCGTTTCGCGTGGGCGACCGCATCCGCCTGCAGGGTGGGGACCTGGCGGGAGAGGTCGAAGGTGTCGTGTCCTCGCTCGGCCTGCTGCACACCGTCCTGGCCAGCGGCGAGGACTCCATCCTGGTCCCGAACCGCGCGGTCATGAACGTCGCGATCATCCCGCTGCGCGAGCCCGCTGGGGTCAACCTCCGCGCCCGGCTGCGGCGCGGCGTCACGCCCGTCGACCTGCACGACCTCCTCGTCGAAACCGTCGAGACGCCCATGCGCGGCGAGCCGCGCGTGCTCCTGGAGGAGATCGACGACGACGAGCTCATCGTCCGGATCCAGGCGACGCCGCAGGACGCATCGCACGGCGCCCGGCTCGCCTCCGAGGTCCTGCGCGCGGTGGCGCCGGAGACCCAGCGCGTGCAGCGCACGCCGTCGGTGGTCTGACGCCGGATCAGCCGTCGCGGCGGCCGGCCTGGCCGGCCGCGAGCCGCTCGGCGACGTCGCCGGCGCCCATCCGGCGTTGGAAGCGGCTGGCCAGCTCAGGCGCCACACCGGCCACCATCACGCCCGCCCGCATGCTGAGCGGGGCGACGTCGACCTCGCGGCGGTTGCGCTCGATCGCGCGGACGGTCGCCTCGGCGACCTCCTCGGGTGACCGCGTGCCCACGCCGGGCGGCAGCTCGATGTCCGCGTCGGCGAACATGCCGGCGTCCCGGATGAAGCCCGGGAAGACCGTGGACACGCCGACGTTCGTGTCGTGCAGTTCCTCGCGCAGCGCGCCGGCGAACCCGCGCATGCCGAACTTCGTGGCGTTGTAGATCGAGCTGTGGGCCGAGGGCACCTTGCCCGACAGCGACGAGATGAAGACGAGGTGACCGGACCCACGGGACAGCATGCCGGGCACCATCCGCTGGGCCATCATCACCGGCGCCCGGAGGTTCACGTCGAGCATGCGGTCGATCTGCTCGACGGTCAGCTCGCTGATCAGCCCGGTGGCGGGGAGGGCGGCGTTGGCGATGAGGACGTCCGCGTCGCCGTGCGCGACCAGCAGGCCGTCGAGCTGATCGCGGTCGGCGAGGTCGACGGCGACGCTCGTCGCGCCCAGCTCGGCGGCGAGGCCCTCGAGGACCTCGGCGCGGCGGCCGGTCAGGACGAGCGACGCGCCGAGCGCCGCGCACGCGCGGGCGATGGCGTGGCCGATCCCCCCGGTGGCCCCGGTGAGCAGGACGGTGCGATCACGAAGGTCCATGGTCAGGCGAACACTGCCACAGTCGCCGTGAAGGCGTGGAGGAAGTTCCCGCCTCCCACCGGCCCGATCTCACCGGCGGCGAAGAACCCCGCGGCGGGCGCCCCGGCGAGCCCCGCGTGCACCGACCGCGCATCGTGGTTGGGCACACCGAACATCTCCCGCCCGCGTCCCGTGCACGTGAAGACGAGCGCCCCGGCCGGGACGTCCCCGCCGAGAGCGATACGGCGGAGCTCCAGGGCCTCTCGCAGGTCACGGTCCGCCGTGGCGGCGTCGCGGGCGTGGAGGCGCACGACCTGGCCCTCGGTCACGGGCGCGCCGACGGCCACCGTGCCCTGCACCGGGTCCCCGCCCAGCAGGCCGCGGATGAGGACGTCGCCGGGCCCGGGCGTCCGGACATCGTCCAGCACGATGCCGAGCAGCACACCTTCGGCGACCGCGGCGCGCTCATGCTCGGGCAGGCCTTCGACGACGTCGCGCAGCTTCGGCAGCGCGGGCTCGCCCGCGAGTTCGTGGATGACGTGGCCGGCGCCTGCGGTGATCTCCAGCTCCGGGCCGACGGCACGGGCGCCCTGCGACACGCAGGGCAGCATCTCGATGTCGTCGAACCGCACGCCGACCGCGCCGCCGTCGTGGATGTCCTCGTCGCACAGCAGCGCAGCGGAGCCGTCCGTCGTGCGCGCGCTCGCGACGCCGCCGAGGACCGGAACCCCGGGAGCCCGCGTGGCGAGCTCGTCGAGGATGGCGTCTGTCGGGAACGTGTGCGGGTCCGGCAGCAGCACGGCGCCGGCCGCCCCCGCGATCGCGGGCATGCCGGACACGGTCACGCCGCCCGTGTCGCCGGGCCGGACGTCCGCGTGGAACGTCGACGCGCTCCCCCCGCCGAGGTTCGCGGCCCACACCGAGATCGCGGTGCCGTGCTCGATCTCCTGTCCGTCGCCCACGACGCCGGCGCCGCCGCAGCCGATGAGCCCGCCTGGGTCGAGGATGGCGCCGACGCCATCCAGCGCGATCTCAGGAACGCCCAGATGCCCGCCCGCGAGGAACACGGCGACGATGTCGGCGGGGGCGCCGCCAAGCCCCTCGCGTGCGTCCTCGGCCGCGTGCAGCGCGCCGAGTTGGGGGTCTGCGTGCGTTGCGAGGCCGCAGGCGACGCGCACGGGCATGTGCCGACCATAACGCCCCGCGGTGCCCGGCCCGTCGATACTGG
Source organism: Solirubrobacteraceae bacterium (assembly GCA_051306365.1). GTDB lineage: Bacteria > Actinomycetota > Thermoleophilia > Solirubrobacterales > Solirubrobacteraceae > Svornostia. The sequence continues at coordinate 5,606 of JBPPNC010000051.1, read as the reverse complement.
CGCCTGTGACCGGCGTCCTCGCCATCTTCGGCCCGACCGCCGTCGGGAAGACCGCCATCGCACTGGCCGCCGCGCGGGCGATCCGGGGTGCCGGCGGACGACCGGTCGCCATCGGCGCGGACGCCCTCCAGCTCTACGAGGGCCTGGAGATCCTCACCGCGGCGCCGTCTGCCGCAGAGCGGGCCGAGCTGGAGCATCACCTCGTCGGATGCGCCTCCGTCACGGACGAGTTCAGCGTCGCCCGGTACGCGCGGCTCGCGCATGCCGAGATCGATCAGGCGCTCGCAGTCGGCGCATCGCCGATCGTCGTGGGCGGGACCGGCCTGTATCTCCGCGCGGCACTCGCGGATCTCCAGCTGCGTCCGCCGCCACAACCCGGCGTGCGGGAGGCCCTGGTCGCCGAGCTCGAAACCATCGGCCCGGAGGCACTCCACGGACGGCTCGCGGAGGCGGCGCCCTGGGCGGCGGAACGCATCGAGCCGCGCGACCGCTCGCGCATCGTGAGGTCGCTCGAGCTGCTGGCCGCCGGCGCGCTCGAACCGCCGCCCGCGGAGAACGAACTGTGGACCGCGCACACGCGGCACCCCACACGTCTGATCGGGCTGGTCATGGATCGCGACGCACTCGTCGCGCGCATCGACGTGCGCGTCGACGAGATGGTCGCCGCCGGGGTGATCGACGAGGTGCGGCGAGCGGATGCGGCCGGGGCGTCGCCGACCGCCCGCGCCGCCGTCGGCTTCGCCGAGTTCCTCGCCGGAGACATCGAGGCCGCGAAGGTCCGGACGCGCCGCCTGGCCAGGCGCCAGCTGACGTGGATGCGCAAGCTCGCCGGGGTCGAGCTGGTCGACGTCACCGACCGCACGGCCGACGGGGTCGTCGCGGCGCTGCATCTAGACTCGCCGCCCGCATGACCTTGACCTTCGAGAAGTGGCAGGCGCTCGGCAATGACTACCTCATCGTCGAGCGCGACCGGCTCCCGTTCGCGCTGACGTCCGCCCGTGTGCGGCTGCTCTGCGACCGCCGTCTCGGCCCGGGTGCCGACGGCATCCTCGAGCTGGCGCACGCCGATGAGCCGGGCTTCGTCGCACGCCTGCGTATCCTCAACCCCGACGGCTCGGAGGCCGAGCTGTCCGGCAACGGCGCGCGCGAGGCGATCCTGTACCTGCGCCGCCGCGGCTGGACGACGGCCGACCAGTTCTCGATCCAGACCGTGGCCGGCGAGCTGCGGCCCACGATCCGGTCGGAGACGACGTGCACCGTTGACATGGGCCGCGCGAAGCTGTCATCCGCGGACTACCCGGCCGGCGGCCCCGACGGGGTGGGCGCGCTTGAAGCCGGGGGACAGACGTGGCGCTTCCAGCACGTGTCGATCGGCAACCCGCAGTGCGCCATCGAGATGCCGGACCTCGAGGCGCTCACCGCCCTCGACCTCCCGGCGATCGGCCCGGACTTCGAGCACCATCCGCTGTTTCCCAACCGCACGAACGTGTCGTGGTGGACGCGCACCGGCGTTGACACGATCCGCGCCCGGATCTTCGAGCGCGGCGTGGGGGAGACGATGTCATCCGGCACGGGCGCGACCGGCGCGGCGGTGTCCTCGGTCCTGGGTGGCGGTGACAGCCCCGTCACGGTGCAACTCGACGGCGGTGAACTGACGGTCGACGTGCAGGAGGACCTCCACGTCGACCTCGCCGGATGGGCGGTCCCCGTCTACGCGGGCGAGGTCAGCAGCGACCTGCTGGCCGAGCTGACCCCCCTGGACTGACCGCGCGGCTCAGACGCTGACGTTGTGCTCGCGCAGCACGGAGGTCAGCGACGTCTTGCGGTCGGTGCTCTCCTTGCGCTCGCCGATGATGAGCGCGGCCGGAAGGTCGAACTCGCCGGCGGGGAACTGCTTCTTGCGCGTACCCGGGACGACGACCGCGCGTGGGGGGACCTCGCCGCGCAACTCGACCGGCTCGGAGCCGCGCACGTCCACGATGGCCGTGGAGGCCGTGATCACGACATTCGCGCCGAGCACCGCCTCCTTGCCGACCTTCACACCCTCGACGACGATGCACCGCGAGCCGAGGAACGCGCCGTCCTCGATGATCACGGGGCTGGCCTGCATCGGCTCGAGCACGCCGCCGATGCCGATGCCGCCCGACAGGTGGACGTCCTTGCCGATCTGCGCGCACGACCCGACGGTCGCCCAGGTGTCGACCATCGTGCCGCTGTCGACGTACGCGCCGACGTTGACGTACGAGGGCATCATCACCACGCCCGGCGCGAGATAGCTGCCGTGACGCGCCGTGGCGGGCGGGACGACGCGGACGCCGAGCGACGCGTAGTCGCGCTTCAGCGGCATCTTGTCGTGGTACTCGAACGGGCCGACCTCGGTGGTCTCCATCTGCCGCGTGCGGAACGACAGCAGGATGGCCTTCTTCGCCCACTCGTTGACCTGCCAGCCACCGTCGGCGGTGGGTTCGGCCACACGGAGCTCGCCGGTGTCGAGGAGGTCGAGCACGCGCTCGACGTCCGCGGCTGCGGCGTCATCGAGATCGGTGGCGTCGAAGAGGGTGTCGATGCGCGCCTGCAGCGCGGCCAGGTCGGTCGTGCTCATGGCCCAAACTTCGCAGATCGCGCGTCGAGGCGGCGGGCCGCCGCCTCGCACGCCTCGAGCGTCGGGACGAGCGCCACGCGGACGTGGCCGGCGCCCGCCGCGCCGAGGTACGAGCCGGGCGCCACGACGAGGTCGAGCTCGTCCAGCAGCGCCATGGCGAACGCCTCGTCGTCGCCGCCCGGAACGGCGAGCCAGCAGAAGAACGTGGCGTTCCCGCCGACGAGTTCGAGGCCTGTGCGGCGCAGGGCGGGCAGCAGCGCGTCGCGCTTGGTGCGGTAGCGCTCGCGGACCTGGTCGACGTGCGCCTCGTCGCGCCACGCCACGGCGGCCGCGCGCTGGACGAAGGTCTGCGGCGCGACGCCCACGGACGGCCGGTGGCGCTTCAGGGCGCCGATCAGCGCCGGGTCGCCGGCGATGAAGCCGGAGCGGTAGCCCGGCATCGACGACCGCTTCGACAGCGTGTTGCACACGAGAACGTTCGTGCGATCGGCGAGCTGCAGCGCGGACGCCGGCGGGTCCCCTTCGAACCACAGCTCGCTGTAGGCCTCGTCGCTCGCCAGGACGGCGCCATGCGCCCGGCACCGCGCGGCGGCCTCCTCGAGGAACGCGAGCGGCGCGGTCGCCCCGGTCGGGTTGTTCGGGTAGTTCAGCCACAGCAGCGCGAGGCGGTCCCAGTCGATCGCGTCGAGGTCGGGCAGCCAGTCGCGTTCGGCTGTGAGCCCGAGCTCGAGGGCCTCAGCGCCGGCGAACGCCGCGCCCCGCGCGGGCACGGGGTATCCGGGGGTGGTGCACGCGACGAGGTCACGGCCACCGTCGCGGTCGACCAGCACGTTGGCGAGCCCGAAGACGACCTCCTTCGACCCGTATGTGGGCACGATCTCCGCGGTCGGATCGAGCGCCGTTCCGAACCGCCGGTGCGCCCACCGCGCGATCGCCTCACGCAGCTCGGGGAGCCCCTCCGCGGTCGGGTAGGTGGAGACTCGCTCGGCCTGCACGGCGCGGACGAGTTCGGCGACGATGAACGCTGGGGTCTCCTCGCGCGGCTCGCCGATGCCGAAGTCGATGAGGTGCGCGCCACGCTGCTGCGCCGCGGTCTTCGCCTGCGTGAGCCGCACGAACGGGTAGGTGCCGAACGCGTCGAGGACCGGGTTGCGCGGCGAGGAGGGCATCGCGCCGCAGGCTAGCCCTTGGTGGCGAAGGCACGCAGGACCTCGTAGGACCGGCGCAGTGCCGCGTCGGTGACGTGCTCATCGCGACGATGGGCCTGCTGCGGATCGCCCGGGCCGAAGTTCACCGCCGGCATGCCGAAGGCCGCGAACTCGGCAATCGGCGTCCACGCCTGCTTGGCGTGGACCGGCAGGTCTCCGTGAGCGCGCAGGCTGCGGACGAGCGGGTGATCGAGCACCACGGGCGCAGACGGCGCGTTCGAGACGATGTCCAGCGCGCCGAACGGCTCACACCACGCGCGCAGGCGCGTCTCGGCCTCGTCGGCGGGGTAACCGGGCGGGTACCGGTAGTTGACGTGCGCCGTCGTGAGGTCGGGCACGACGTTGTCGGCGATCCCGCCCGCGATGCGCGTGACCGACACCGCCTCGGTGAAGACCAGCCCGTCGTGTTCGTGCTCGACGTACGGGAGATCGGCGAGCGCCGCGATCCCGCGGGCCGCGCGGTGAATGGCGTTGTCCGCGGTCCACGGCCGGCCGGAGTGCCCGCTGCGGCCTCGGAAGGACCATGTGGCGTTGAGGTTCCCGAGGCACCCGGCGTGGATGGTGTTGTCCGTCGGCTCCATCATCAGCACGAGGTCGGCGTCGAGCAACGCCGGCTCGCGCCCGAGCAGCGGCGTGAGCGCGCTCTCGGCGACCGGCAGCTCCTCGCGGCCGAAGAACAGGTAGCCGAGGTGGACGGACGTCGCGTCCGGGTCCAGATCACGGGCGAGCTCGATCATCACCGCCAGGGCGGCCTTCATGTCGCTGGCGCCAAGGCCATGGACGGCCCCGTGCTCATGGTGCCCGGGGCGGTTGCCCTGCGCGGGCACGGTGTCGAAGTGCCCTGCGAGGATCACCAGCGGCCGCTCAGCGGGCCGAGGGCCGGCGATGGCACCCGCGAGCACACAGGTGTCGCCGGCGTCACGGGCAGGGACGTCGGCATCGTCCAGCACCGAGAGCACGTGCGCGGCGAGCGCCGCTTCGTCCCGGGACTCGGAGGGGACATCGACGAGCTCGAGCGTTCTGGCGGCGAGGCGGCCGGTCACGTCGTCGTGCATGGCGGCAGCCTAACCTCGCGGCCATGCGGTACTGCGGCATCGACGTGTCGGCCAAGCCGGGCAACCAGCAGCTGTGCACCCTGCACGAGCGGCGCGGGGAGGATGGGCCCGAGCTCGTCGCGACCTTCTACGCGACTGGATCGGTCTCGGAGGTCGCGCGCACCGTGCTCGGCTTCGGTCGCGAAGCGGTCGTCGCAATCGACGCGCCGTCCGGTCATCGGCTCGACCTGCTGGCGCCCGGGCAGCCCCTGCGCGAGACGCTCGGTCTCCCCGAAGGGCGCTTCGAGCGGCACCGGGTCTGCGACGCCCTCCTGTTCCGCCGCCGCCTCCCGCTCTATCCCGTGCCCAGCGCGGCGCAGGCCCTGTCGACCTGGGAGTCCTGGATCGGCGTCGGCTTCGAGCTCTTCGGCGACCTCGACGGCCTCGGCGTCTACCGCCCGCCGGCGGCCGGACGCGTCCAGTCGCCCGTCGGCACGGGCGCGCTGGCCCACGGCCGGCTGTGTGAGACCTACCCGGACGCCGTGTTCTGCTCGCTGCTCGGCCACCGTCCCCGCCCGAAGCGCACCCCGTGGGGGCTGCAGGAGCGGATCGCGGCGCTGCGGATGCGCGGCGTCGTCGACGAGGACGGTGGCCTGTGGCACCGCACGCTCGACGAGCTCGACGCGTGCGCAGCGGCGTTCGCGGCGTACGCGCTGGCCGCGGGGGAGGGCTCGTGGGTGGGCGATCCTGAGGCTGTCTCTT
>JBPPNC010000049.1:0-11785 GCA_051306365.1 Solirubrobacteraceae bacterium | reverse complement strand
TACGGGGGCGGCGCGCGCAACCGAGGGCTCGGGCGCGACGGCAAGCGCCGCCACCACCGCCCCGGGATCCCCGACGATCGCGTCGCCGATCTCCGCGCGCGCGGCCTCGTCGGGATCGTCGGTGAGCAGCACGAGTCGCGTGCCGTCATGCAGCGGCGTCCCTGGGACGTTCGGGTAGTACGGAAACGCGGAAGACCCGGCGACGATGACGAGGTCGTATGCGGCGAGCGTCTGGCCTGCCGGGCCGACGGCCGGTGGAAGCACGCCGGCAAAGGCCGGGTGGTCCTCGGGGAAGCCGAGCCGGCCGCCGCCCGGCGCGGGCGTCGCCCATACCGCCAGCCGCTGGCGTTCGGCGAGCGCGACGGCTGCGGCCCAGCCGAACTCGCCGTCGAGACCCGGGCCCGCGACGAGCGCCGGCGCGCGCGCGGCGGTCAGGTCGCGTGCCAACTCGCCGATGTCGCGGGCCGCGGCGCCGCTCGGGTGCGCGACCCGCCGGTCGGCCAGCCGCGCCGCCTGCGCAGCGTCGGCGTCCACCGCCCAGTCGTCCATCGGCACCGAGACCAGCACCGGGCCGCGGGGAGGCGCCATCGCCAGGTGGACCGCGCGGGCCAGCGCGTGCGGGACGTCCTCGGCCCGGGCGGGTTCGACCGACCACTTGACGAACGGCTTGGGCACGTCGACGGCGTCGCGGTTGGTCAGGTTCGCCTCGAGCATCATGAGCTCCCGCGCCTGCTGGCCCGCGATCGCGATGACGGGTGACCGGTTGGCGCGGGCGTTGAAGAGGGCGCCCATCGCGTTGCCGACGCCGGGTGCCGTGTGGAGGCTGACAACGGCTGGTCGGCCGGTCGCCTGGGCGTAGCCGTCGGCCATACTCAGGGCGACGATCTCCTGGAGCGCCAGGACGTAGGTCCACGGCGCAGGCAGGTCGGCGATCATCGGCAGCTCGGTCGACCCCGGGTTGCCGAAGATGATCGGGTGCGCATGGCTCTGCAGCACCTTCAGGGACGCGTCTCGGACGCTCGTCACGGCTCCATCACCACGCGGTTCTCGAGGTGGCCGATGCCGTCGACCTCCACCCGGACGATGTCGCCGGGCGCGAGGTACCGGTGGGTGAAGAGCGCGACTCCCGCGAACGTCCCGAGAGCCAGCACATCGCCAGGCTCGAGGGTGCAGAACTGCGACAGGATCGACACCAGTCGATGCGGGCCCTGGATGAGTTCGCCGGTGTTGCCCTCCTGGCGCTGTTCGCCGTTGATGGTCGTTCGCAGCGCGAAGTCGCCGTTCGGGCGTTCGTCCGCGGTGAGGATGACGGGGCCCAGCGGGCCGTGGGTCTCGAAGCCCTTCGCAAGGACGGGCCCCATCGGGGAGTCGAGCTGCCAGCCGCGAACCGAGAGGTCGTTCGTGATCGTGTAGCCGAAGATCGCCTCGGCGGCCTCCTCCTCGGTCAGCCGCCGGCAGCGCCGTCCGATGACGACGCACAGCTCGCCCTCGTAGTCGAGGGTCGGCTCGTCGCGTGGGATCCAGATCGGGTCGCGCGGGCCGGTCACGCACGACGTGGCCTTGGGGAAGAAGAGGGGGTACCGGCTGCGCGGGTGGGCGAACTTCGAACCGATGCCCAGGCGGACGAGGTCGAGGTTGCGCAGCAGGTTGCCGGCCGTGATCTCCCGCCGGTGGTCGCGGGAGTTCAGCCCCACCGCCAGGAACTTCGGGGGCTGCACGGGGGCGCGCAGCCGGACGGCGTCGAGTGCGACGCGGGGGGCGTGCCCGACCGCACCGCTCGCGGCGGTGAGCGCCTCCGGGCCGCCGGCGATGAGCGCCCGCATGTCGGCGGGCAGTCCGGCTGCCGTCAGGTCGGCGATCTCGTCGCCGACCACCGCCCCGATCCGGGTGCGGTCGTCTTCGGTGAACGTCGCGAGCTGCACGCCGCGGCCTCCTGGGAGTTGACTTTCCGTCAGGACAGTAGTTGACTTTGCGTCAACATGTCTACGGAGACGTCAGAACCCACCCGTCCCGATCCGCAGGAACTCGCCGCCTCGCTTGAGGATCCGAGCAAGGTCCGCCCGGTCGAGATGCACCACGTCAACTTCAAGACCCGCAGGCTGCGTGAGATGGCCGACTGGTACGCGTTCGTCCTGAACGCCGAGGTGCTCTTCGACAACGGCCTGGCCGCCTTCCTGACGTACGACCGGGGCCATCACCGCATCGCGCTGCTCGGCAACCCCGACCTGGAGGAGCACGACCTCGGAGCAGAGGGGTTCGAGCACGTCGCGTTCCTCTACGCGTCGATCGACGACCTCATGCACACCTGGCGCCGTTTGCGCGATGCCGGGTACGAGCCGTTCTGGACGACCAACCACGGCCCGTCCATCTCGTTCTACTACCGCGACCCGGATCAGAACTCGGTCGAGATGCAGGTCGACCGGTTCGCGTCGATCGAGCAGCTGGCGGACTGGTTTGCCACCGGCGACTTCGACAGCAACCCGATCGGGGTCGACGTGGACCCCGAGAAGCTCGAGGCCGCCCTGGCCGACGGCTGGACCCACGACGAGATCTTCCAGCGCTCACGCGCGGGCGAGCTGCTCTGACAACCGAGGAGACCCGATGACGACACTTCCCGACAGCGTGCACGACCTCATCGCCAGCGGCGACGCGCACGCACTCGACGGCGCCGGTTTCGCCGAGATGGTCAGCGGCGCCACCGACAAGCAGCTGCGCGAGGTCATGACCCATCCGGACACCCGGACGCTGATCCTCGACCGCATCTTCGGGCAGATGGGTGAGCGGGTGCGCCCCGACCGCGTACGCGGTATCGACGCCGTCGTCCATTGGCACGTCACCGGGGGCCCGGGGGGCGCCATCGACCGCTTCCAGGTCCACATCCACGACGGCGCCGCGGTCGTGACACGCAACGGCGAGGACAAAGCGAAGGTCACGATGATCGTCGACCCGGTCGGCTTCCTGCGCATGATCGCCGGAGAGACGACGGGCATGAAGCTCATGCTCGGCCGCAAGCTGCGCGTCAAGGGCGACATGATGTTCGCTCCGCGCCTGGAGCACATGTTCAACACCGATCCGGCCGCGTTGTGACCACGGTCGAGACCGACGTCCTGATCGTCGGAGGCGGCCCCGTTGGCCTGGCTGTCTCGCTGATGCTGGGCCGCCGCGGCGTGCCGTCCCTGCTCGTGGAGCGCCGGCCGACCACGTCGTCGCACCCCAAGGCCACGGTGGTGAACATCCGCAGCGCGGAGCTGCTGCGCCAGTGGGGGGTCGAGGACGTCGCGCGCGAGCGCGGTCTGCCGCTGGAGCTGTCCGGGTCGGTCTCGTGGGTCACGCGGCTGGCCGGCCACGAGATCGGCGCCATCGCGCTCGTCGATCCGGTCTCCGAGTCGTTTCTCGAGCGGCTCGGCCGCAGCCCGGTGCTGCCGGTCATCTCGCCGCAGAGCGTGATCGAGGAGGAGCTGCGTCTCGCCGCGACCCAGCAGGCGTCGTCCGAACTGCGATTCGGCTGCGAGCTGACCGGGCTGCGCCAGGACGAGAACGGGGTCGACGCCACATGCCGCGACGCCGCAGGGGAGACGCTGCAGGTGCGCGCCGGCTGGGTGATCGCAGCCGACGGCCCGCAGAGCCCGGTGCGCCGGCAGCTCGGGATCGGCGTCCAGGGTTTCCAGGAACTCGGCAACGCGGTGAACATCCACTTCGCTGCGGACATCTCGGCGTGGACGGCGCGGCGCCCGAGTGTCCTGTACTGGATCGTCAACCCCGATGTCCAGGGCGTGATCCACGCGCTCGACGGCACCGAGCGCTGGCTGCTCAACGTGATGGTTCCGTTCGGGCGGTCCGTCGGCGCCTACGACGCGGGGGAGTGCCTTCGGCTGGTCCGGGAAGCGGTCGGCGTGCCTGACCTGTCGGCGGAGATCATCTCCGTGCGTCCGTGGACGATGCGTGCCGTGGTGGCCGAGCGCTACCGCGAAGGCCGCGTGCTGCTCGCCGGCGATGCGGCGCATCAACTTCCCCCGACCGGCGGCTTCGGGATGAACACCGGCCTGCAGGACGCGCACAATCTCTGCTGGAAGCTCGCGGATGTCGTGCAGGGATACGCAGGCGAGGCGTTGCTCGACACGTACGAGCTCGAGCGCCGGCCGGTTGCTGAGACGAACTGCACCCAGTCCGTCGCCAACGCGGAGAAGATGCTGACGTCCGGCCTGGTGTTCGACCCCGCGGACCCACAGCTCGCGCTGCTCGACCGCGACGACGATGACGCGGCCGCGCTGCGGGCGAAGCTGGCGTTGTCCGTGCCGGCGCAGCGCGAGCACTTCGTCTTCGACGGGCAGGACCTCGGCTTCGTCTACGAGCACGGCGCGCTGCTGCCCGACGGCACCACCGCCGCGGTGAGCACGGTGGAGGAGTACGTCCCGTGCGCCACGCCGGGAGCCCGCGCGCCGCACGTCTGGCTCGAAGATGCCGACGGCGAGCAGATCTCGATCGTCGACCTCTTCGAGGAGGAGCCACTGCTGCTCTGTGGCCCGGCCGGGGCGGCATGGCAGGGCGCTGCGGCGCAGGCCGGTGTCGCGGCGGAGCGGATCGGCGGCCCGGGGCGGCTCCACGACGAGGCGGGCGAGTTCGCGGCCGCCTACGGGATCGCGCCCGACGGAGCGGTGTTCGTGCGCCCGGACGGCCACGTCGCGGCCCGCTTCGCCGACGCCGAGGGAGACCTGGCGGCACAGCTGGCCGCGGCGCTCGGCGCGCTGGGCCGGACGGTGGCCGGCGGCGCGAGAGGATCGGTGGCAGATGTCGCCGCGGCCCACGGCCACTGACGGCGCGGCGCAGACCACGCGGACGCTGCGGCTCGTGCCGGAGCGTTCGCGCGTGCGATTTCGCGTGCGGTCGGGGCCGGGCCCGCTCAAGGTGCAGGGCTCCCTCCGGGACGTTCGCGGCGAGCTCCACTGCGCCGGCGGCGAGCCGGTGGCCGTCAAGGGCGCGGCCCGCGCCGCGAGCATCGACACCGGGTTACGGCGGCGCGATCGTCATCTGCGGTCGGCGGACTTCCTCGCCGCCGAAGCGCACCCGGACATCGCCTTCGACTCGACTGCCATCACCCCGCTCGGCGACGGCGCCTGGCTCGTGCTCGGCGAACTGCGTCTCCGCGGGGTCGAGCAGACGCTCACGGTCGTCGCGGCGGTCGATGAGCAGCCGGACGGGGACCTGCACGTCCGAGTGAACACGCGCCTGGACCGGCGGGCGTTCGGCGTGGCTGCCAGCGCGCTCGATCCGGTCATGGTCGGCCGGCACATCGACGTCACGCTCGACCTCGTCGCCACGGAGCGACCCGCGTGATCGCCCATGCGTGCAATGTCGGGCGGGCCCGGCGGGTCTCAGGGGCGTCGGCTCCCACGATCTGAGAGGTCCGTATGTCCCGTTGCCTTCGCCGGTCCACCACGTTGTTGCTCGCTCTTGCCGCCGCGCTCGGACTCGCACTGCCCGCGGGAGCGGCCGAGCGCCCGAACGTCGTCGTCGTGATGACCGATGACCAGACGCTGGAGCAGCTGCGGTTCCTCCCGCAGACGCAGCAGCTCGTGGGCGCAGCCGGCGCTGAATTCACCAGCGCGTACAGCTCATTCCCGTTGTGCTGCCCGTCGCGCGCCACCTACCTGACGGGGCGCTACGCGCACAACCACGGCGTGGTCTCCAACGGGGGCGACGACGGCGGCTACGCGAACTTCGACGGGGAGCACAGCCTGCCGGTCTGGCTGCGCGATGCGGGGTACGACACCGTGCACATCGGCAAGTACCTCAACGGCTACGGGGCAGGTGACCCCGAGGACGTCCCGCCCGGCTGGACTGACTGGCACGGCGCGATCGATCCGTTCACGTACTGGAACTACGGGTTCTGGCTGAACCACAACGGCCGCGTCAAGCGCTACGGCACGCCGTCGGACGAACGCCCGGCGAACTACCAGACCGACGTCTACGCGCGGCTCGCCGTACAGGAGATCGAGGAGCGCGCCCGCGGTGATCGCCCGTTCTTCCTCAACCTCGCGGTGCTGGCCTCGCACGGTGAGGTGCCGTCGGCGGCCGGCCTGGCGCAGAACCAGTTCGGCGGCGAGCCGTTCTTCGTCTCGCCGCGCCCCGCCAAGCGCCACGCGTCCAGCGTGAGCGATGCCGCGATCGCTCGGACCGCCGCGACCAACGAGGCGGACGTGAGCGACAAACCGGCGTGGCTGCGCAACCAGTTCCCGTCGATGACCGCCCAGCAACTCGGCGCCGCTGACGGGGAGTACCGCCAGCGGGCCCGCTCGCTGCTGGCCGTCGACGACGCGGTCGGATCCGTCATCGACGCGCTTCGGAGGACCGGTCAGCTCGAGCGCACGTACGTCCTGTTCGTCTCGGACAACGGCTTCATGGAGGGCGAGCACCGGATCCCCGGCGGGAAGTTCGTCCCGTACGAGCCATCGGTGCGCGTGCCGCTGCTCCTGCGCGGCCCCGGCGTGCCTGCGGGCGTCCGCACGGACGAGCTCGTCGCGAACGTCGACCTGACCCCCACCATCCTGGAGATCGCCGGTGCCGCGCCGTCCCGGACGCTCGACGGCCGGTCGCTCATCCCGTACGCCGAGCATCCCGAGCTCCGCACCGACCGCCCGATCCTGCTGGAGACCCAGGGCACGGGCACGATGGTCGACGACATTCCCGAGGGCATGCCGTTCGCGCCACCGTCGGTGCAGGCGACGCTCGCGCAGCTGCCCCCGTACCGGGCGCTGCGGTGGGGTCGCTGGAAGTACGTTGAGTACACGACCCAGGAACGCGAGTTGTACGACCTCGAGGCGGATCCGCTCGAGCTGGAGTCCCGCCACGACGACCCGGCGTACGCGGACCTCGCCACCGAGCTCTCCACGGCGCTCGCCGAGCTCGCAGCCTGCTCCGACGAGACGTGCCGGGCCGGCGTGCAGGTGGGAGGGACATGACGCGGGGTCTGGGCCGACGATGAGCAGCGCCGCCGCACCACCGGACGATCCCGCCGAGCTGGAGCGGCGGCGTGCGCGCGCCCTCGACCACCGTCTCGCGGTGCGCGTGGGACGCGGGGAGGACGGCGCGTTCTTCGAGCTCCACGAGCGCCACCGCCCGGCGCTCGTGGCGTTCGCGCGGCAGATCGTGGGCGATCACGACGACGCCGAGGACGTGGTCCAGCAGAGCATGATCCGTGCGTATCAGGCGCTGCGCCGCGGGCAGCGCCCCGAGCACGTGCGGGCCTGGCTCTACACCATCACCCGCAACCGCGCCTGCACGCTCGTCGCCGGGCGGGCACGCCGCCCCGTGCCCGACGACGACCGGGGGGCGGCGGCCTGGAGCCCGGGCGCCGACGACGCGGCGCTGCAACGCGCCGACCTGCGCGCCGTGCTCGACGATCTCGCCCGGCTGCCCGAGCAGCAGCGCACCGCGCTCGTCCTGACCGAGATGAGCGGCATGCCGCAACGGCACATCGCAGGCGTGCTCGGCGTGGAGGAGCAGCGCGTCGGGTGGCTGGTCTTCCAGGCCCGGCGCACGCTTGGGGCCGACCGGGACGCACGGCTGACGCCGTGCGAGGAGATCCGCGAGCAGCTTGCCGTCGCACGCGGGCCGGCGCTGCGCCGGGGTCCGCTGCGGCGCCACCTGCGGCAATGCTCGGCGTGCCGGGGCTACCGCAGGGAGGTCGAGCGCCAGCAGCGGTCCCTCGCCCTGCTGTTCCCCGCGCTGGCCACTGCTCCGGGGGTACGCGAGGCCGCGCTCGCCGGTGCGGCGGGGGCTGGGGCGCTCGCGGCGCCCCAGCCACTCGTCGCGCCGGCTTCGGGCGGGCTCGCGGCGCTCGCGGGGAAGGCCGCCGCCCTCGTGGCGACGGCGGGCAAGGTGGCGGGAGGCGGCGGTACGCCGAAGGCGGCGGTCGCGGTGCTCGCTGCCGGTGCGATGGGCGCCGGCGCGGTCAACGGCGGAGTGCCGGCCGCCGACGCCCCGCGTGATCCGTCCGCCGCGGCGCCGCCAGCGTCCGCGACGGCTATGACCCGGGCGGTGGGGCCGGGTGCGGCCACGGCCGCGACGCCCGTCTCGACGGCTCTGACATCGAGCGCCGCCTCGTCCACCGGCACCGCGGCGCAGCGCGCGCCCGGGCGCGCCGCGCCCGCCGCGGGGGCACGCGACACACGGCAGGGCCGGCCGCGCGCCAAGCGCGGAGCGGGGAGGGAGGCAACGGCTGCCGTCGCTCGCGCTCGGGCAAGACGCCGCGACGCAGCCGCATCCCGGCGAGCTGCTGCCGAGGTTCGGAGAAGGCCGCGACCCCGCCCGGCGGAACCGGTCACGGCGCCGGCGGCGGTGCCCGAGCCGTCCCCCGCGCCAGAGCCCACGGCACCTGCACCCGCCGAGGACCGGCTCGTCCCTGAGCGGGCCTCGCGCCGCGCGCCGAGCGGATAGGCCCGCGACGGGGTGCGAGCGCCAACGCGCCACCCTCGCCATGCGGCCCACGCCCGGCATGCCGACGGGTCTCTGTGGTGTCCCAGACACCACACACGGAGGTCCCTGATGTCCACCTTGATTCGCGCCGGCGCCGCGCTGAGCGCCGCCCTCGCCGCAGCCGCGCTGCTCGCTCTCGCCGTCGCTGGCGCCGGTGGTGCCGCTACCGCGGCGACCACATCGACGACGACGGTGACCGCCACGGCGGGCACGAGCGGCGACGACACGCTCACGGGCGGTGAGGGCCGCGACATCATCCACGGCGGCAAGGGCGCCGACGCGATCGACGGCGCCGCAGGCGACGACCGCGTGTTCGGCGAGCGCGGCACCGACACCGTCGACGGCGGCGCGGGCGATGACGTCGCCAGCGGCGGACCCGGGGACGATACCGTCAACGGAGGCGACGGCGACGACCGGGTCTACGGCTCCGAGGGCGAGGACGACATCAACGGCGGGCCCGGCGACGATCGTCTGTACGCGCGAGACGCCGACGACGATGAGGTCACGTGCGGTGAGGGCGAGGACCGGGTCTGGGTGGGCACCGACGACACCGTCGCCGGCGACTGTGAAGACGTGTTCCGCGCGTCGCCGGAGGCCCGTCAGGAGCGCCGCGAGCAGCGGCGCAGGCGCCGGGCCGCGCTGCTCGGCTGAGCCCCCCTCCGCCGAACGGCAGATCGACGGCGCTATAGCGACAGGTCTCTGCCGGTCGGCGGGGTGGGGCTGGTGTGCATCCCATAGTGGTCCCGTGTGGGGATGAGCAAGCAGATCGCGGTGCGCCTGCCGGAGGACCTCGTCGCGTTCGTGGACGATGTCGTCGCGTCCGGAGCCGAGCCGAGCCGGGCCGCCGTCGTCACCCGGGCGCTCGAGCGCGAGCGGCGGCGTGCGGTGGCGGCGCGTGACGCGGCCATCCTGGCGGCTGCCGGTCCTGAACGAGACCTCAGCGGGCTCGCCGAGCATCTCGCCGGCACCCCGATCGACCTCGCCTGATGCGGCCGATCCACACGGCGCAGCTCGACAAGGCGCGCCCGGTGCTCGTGCTCACGCGCGACCTCGTGCGCCCGCATCTCGCGACGGTCACCATTGCGCCGATCACAACGACCATCCGAGGGCTCTCCACCGAGGTGCCGGTCGGTGTCGCGAACGGGCTCGACGGGCCGTCGGTGGTGAGCTGTGACAACGTCACGACCATCCCGAAAGCTCGGCTCGGCGCGCAGATTGGGATTCTGATCGAGGCCCAGGAGCAGGCGCTCAGCGAGGCGATCCGCGCAGCGTTCGACCTGGACTGATCGAGCGTCGGAATCTGGTGGCCCCGGCCACCACATCTCGACGCTCGACGGGCCCAGCAGCCACATTCCGACGTTCGGCGGGGCGCGGCTACGCGTTCCAGCGCCGGATGACCTGCGTCTCGCGCTCGAACCCGAGCACCGACAGCGAGCCCGTCGCCAGCCACAGCCGGCAGCCGAACGCCGGCGGCTGCTCCAGCCAGCGCGCGGCGAACACGCGGAGCAGATGCCCGTGTGCGACGACCGCGACGTCGTCCTCGCCGTCGCCGATCGCCTCGAGCACCCGCGCGATCACGCGGTCGCAGCGGGCCGCCACGTCGTCCGGCGACTCACCGCCCGGGGCCCCGTCGCGCCACAGGAACCAGTCCGGGCGGCCGCGGCGGATGTCCGCCGTGGTGATGCCCTCGTAGTCGCCGTAGTCCCACTCGAGCAGGTCGGGGTCGAACGCGTCGGGCTCGAGGCCGGCGAGCGCTGCCGTCTCCCGCGCGCGCCCGAGCGGGCTGCAGAGCGTCAGCGCGAACGGCCAGCCGGCGAGCTTCGGCGCCAGCGCCTCGCGGACGTGCACGCGGCCCTCGTCCAGCAGCGGGATGTCCGTGCGCCCGGTATGCCGCCGGTCGCGCGACCACTCGGTCTCGCCGTGGCGGACGAGCACGACCTCGCGCCGCTCCCCGACGGCGGGAAGCGGATGCGAGGTGAGGTTCCTATCCGGGGTGGGCGGCGACATCGCAGACGACCTCGTCGAGCCCGGCGCCGAGCCGTCCCGCCGGCACGCCCTCGTCGTCGGCCAGGACCCGGTCCAGCGGCTCGCGCTTCTCCTCGCCGGCCGCCAGCAGGATGGTCTTCTTCGCCCGGCGCAGAACCGGCAGCGTCAGCGAGATCCGGTCCGGCGGCGGCTTCGGCGCGCCGCGCACCGCCACCACCGGGGCAACCTCGGCGGCGGCCGCCGGGTGCCCGGGGAACAACGACGCGGTGTGCCCGTCCTCGCCGAGGCCGAGCAGCACGAAGTCGAAGACCGGCTCGGGCCCCATGGCCTCGATGATCTCCATGCCGTACGCCCACGCCGCATCATCCGGCCGGTCGTAGTGCGAGATGCGGTGCAGCACCGGCGGCGTCGCCCGCGCGCGCTTGCAGATCTCGTCCTCGACCATGAGGGCGTTGCTCTCCGGGTCGTCGTCGGGCACGCAGCGCTCGTCGCCGAGCCAGAGGTGCACGTGATCCCACGAGCCCTCCATGTCGGCGAGCAGCTGGTAGGCGCGGCGCGGGGTCGACCCGCCGGCCAGCGCGACGTTGACCTGGTTGCCGAGCTGCCGGGCGTCGGCGATGTAGCTCGCGAGCAGGTTCGCGACGCGCCGGCACGCGGCCTCGGCGTCGGGCAGGGCACTGATGACCGTCATAGCGTGGGCCTCCGCTCATGGGGCGGTCGGGCGCCCGGCGGCGTGGCGTTCTGGACGAGTTCCTGGTCGGCCTTGATGACGTGCATGACGGCGTTGATGAGCGCGAGGTGCGTGAATGCCTGCGGGAAGTTCCCCAGATGCCTCCCGGACCGGGCCTCGATCTCCTCCGCGTACAGAAGCAGCGGGCTCGCGTAGCTCAGGAGCTTCTCGCACAGCTGCCGCGCACGCGCCGTCTCGCCGATCTCCGCCAGCGCGCTCACCAGCCAGAACGAGCAGATCGTGAACGTGCCCTCCTCGCCGGTGAAGCCGTCGTCGGTCTCCTCCACCTTGTAGCGCAGCACCAGCCCGTCGACCGTCAGCTCGTCGGCGATGGCCAGCACGGTCGCCCGGATCACCGGGTGGTCGGCCGGCAGGAAGCGGACCAGCGGAGCGAGCAGCAGCGACGCGTCCAGCGCCTTGGTGCCGTAGTACTGAGTGAGCACACCGCGCTCGTCGACGCCATTGGTCAAGATGTCGTCCTTGATCTCCTGCGCGGCGAGCTCCCACTCGTTCGCCTTGCCCTCCTCACCGCTGATCCGGGCGATCTTGGCGCCACGGTCCGCCGCCACCCAGCACATGATCTTGGAGGAGGTG
>JBPPNC010000042.1:0-10594 GCA_051306365.1 Solirubrobacteraceae bacterium | reverse complement strand
TCCCAGGTGTTCACGCCGACGCCCAACGCCGTCACCGAGGTGGCCGTTGACCTGCCCGTGAGGCACGAGCTCAACGCGCTGAGCAACGCGTGGGACTACGACACGCTCGCGCTCTCGGTGCTCGACCCCGGCGTCCCGGTGCCCGCGCACCGCACCGGTGTGGCCCCGACAGGCATGGGGATCGCCAGCGGCGGGCTCTACCCGGGCTTCGACGCGTCGAGTCCGGAGCGGACGAGCCCGTACGCGCTGCCGGAGTTTCAGGTGCTGATGCAGGCCGACATCGAACTGGGCGCCAAGCCCGGTGCCCAGCCCGGCGCGCAGCCTGCGACCCCGCCTGCCGTCGCCCCGCCCCCGGCCGCCGCGACGCCGCGGATCGTCGGCACGCGCGCGCAGCGCAACGGTGTGCGGACCGAGCTGCAGTGCCCGCCGGGCGCCGTCTGCGTCGGTGACGCCGTGCTCACGGCGGGTGGGACGAAGCCGCGCGCCGCGGGTGCCCGCGCGGTGACCCTGGGCAGGAGGAACTTCCGTATCGCCGCCGGCGAGCGGCGGACCGTCACCGTGCGCCTGAGCAAGTCCGGACGCCGGTACCTGAAGCGGCGGTCCCGCGTTCGTGCGCAGCTCGTGCTGCGTGACGTGAGCGGGCGTGAGCTGGTGCGACGCACCGTCGTGCTCAAGGGCCGCAAGCGCACCACCTGACCGCGGGCGCTCCACGCGCCCGCTCCAGCCCTTCGATCGCCCGTCGGCGTTGCCGCGCGCGCGGGTGCATCGGCGCGTGCGCGCGGGACATCTCAACGGCCTTCCCCGGTTCATCTGGACGAATAGGCACCCCCGAACATCCCTACTTCTGTGAAGAAGTGCGCGCGAGCGACCGATACACGGCGTATCGCTATGTCCTCCTTCACCAAATGCTCAGTCATGTGGGGTGGCGTCTGCCACTCCATCGCGTATGACGATGCCCGCACGCTGGTTCGTGCGGGCATGGCCGAGCCCTCGCGACGCGCGAGTGGCAGCTACGACGGTCTCGTCTTCGCCACCACGGAGTACCGCACGCCCCACGAGGCGCTGGCGTTCATCGCCCGCAGCCAGGGCGGAGTGGTGGCGCTGAAGGCGTCCGCTGCCCGGCCCGGCTCGTTCCTGCCCGTCCACCGGCCGTCGAAGCAGCCCTCGAAACCTGCGGGGGGCCGCAGGGCCCGCGCTCGCGCGCGCTGACCGGCGATCATCGAAGCCCGGCGCGACTCACCCGCGCACCCGGGTGTACGAATTTGTACAGCCGGTCCCTGGCGCCCGGGGTCCGCATGCGCCACCGTGCAGCTCGTGGCCGCGACCGACACCCTCATCCGCACCACGTGCCCGCGCGACTGCTACGACGCATGCGGGGCGCTCGTCGTCCTTCGTGACGGCGCGATCCACGCGGTGCGCGGGGACCCGAGACATCCCGTCGCGCGCGGCAGGCTCTGCCGCAAGTGCACGCTCGGCTACAACGGCGCGTTCCTGGACCCCGAGGTCCGGCTGACGACGCCGCTCATCCGCACGGGGCCGAAGGGCACCGGCGCGTTTCGCGACGCGGGCTGGGACGAGGCGCTCGAGCTGATCGCCGCCCGCCTGACCGAGATCGCCGAAGGTCCCGGGCCCGAGACGATCCTCAACACCCACTACACGGGCACCTTCGCGCAGCTCGGCTACGGCTACGGCCTGCGGTTCATCAACCGGCTCGGCGCGACCGAGGTCGACCCCGACAGCGTCTGCAACCTCGCCGGGCACATCGCGCTGGACTACGTCTATGGCGCGTCGGAGGACGGCTTCG
Organism: Solirubrobacteraceae bacterium; assembly: GCA_051306365.1. Classification (GTDB taxonomy): domain Bacteria; phylum Actinomycetota; class Thermoleophilia; order Solirubrobacterales; family Solirubrobacteraceae; genus Svornostia. The sequence goes on along the minus strand of JBPPNC010000042.1, from coordinate 8,790 downwards.
ACCCGCGGACCGCGAAGGACGCCGCGTGCGTCCTGGTCTGGGGCGCGAACCCGTCGGCGTCGGCTCCGCACACCGACGAGCACTGGCTGGGCAACGTGCCCGGGGCCGTGGTGGTCGTGGATCCCGTCGCCACGCCGACGGCCCGGGCGGCGGACCTCCACCTGCAGCCGTTCCCAGGCAGCGACGCTGCACTGGCGTTCGCGCTCATGCACGTCCTCGCGCGCGAGGGGCTGCTCGACCGCGAGTTCCTCGCCGCACACACCACGGGGTTCGACGAGCTCGAACCGCAGTTCGCCGCGTGCACGCCCACGTGGGGCGAGGAGGTCACCGGCGTGCCCGCCGCGCTCATCGAGCAGGCCGCGCACCTGTACGGGAAGGGCCCGTCGCTGCTCTGGCTCGGCCAGGGCATGCAGCGCCAGCCGATGGGCGGCAACGCGATGCGGGCCTGCGGGATGCTCCCCGCGCTGACGGGCAACATCGGCCGGCCCGGCACCGGCTTCCTCTACCTCAACGGCGCGGGCAACCGGGGGATCGACGGGGACGATGTCACGGGTGAGCACCTGGCCGCCGGGCCGCGCCCGGTCATCAGCCAGATGGACCTGGCCGAGCGGCTGGAGGACGCCGACCGCTCGCGCGCGCTGGTCTGCTGGAACATCAACATCGCCGCGTCGAACCCGCAGCAGACGCGGCTGCGGGCCGCGATGCAGCGCGAGGACCTGTTCTGCGTCGCGCTCGACATCTTTCCCACGGACACGACCGACCTGGCCGACGTCGTGCTCCCGGCGGCGTCGTTCCTGGAGTGCGACGACCTCGTGCTCTCATACTTCGACCTCACCGTGTCCGCGCAGGTCAAGGCGGGCGATCCGCCCGGCGATGCGCTGCCGAACCCCGAGATCTTCCGGCGGCTCGCTGCGGCGATGGGGTACACCGAGCCGGAGCTGTTCGAACCCGACAGCGCCGTCATCGAACGGCTGCTGGAGCAGACCGGGCTCGGCCTGGACTTCGCCGCGCTCAGCAAGGTCGGCACGGTGCCGTTCGGCAGCGAGGCCCGCATCCAGTTCGCCGACCGGACGTTCCCGACACCCAGCGGACGGGTGGAGATCGCCAGCGACCGCGCGGAAGCCGACGGGCTGCCGCGGATCGCGTTCCCGCACGCCGATCCGCGTCCCGCCGACGGCCGGCTGCGGCTGCTCACGCCCGCGTCACCCTGGCTGCTGAACGACAGCTTCGCGATCGACCGCCGGGTGACTGAGCGGATGGGGGCGGCGATGGTCGCACTGCATCCCGACGACGCCGCGGCGCGCGGCCTGGTCACGGGTGCGCAGGTGGTGCTCGAGAACGAGACCGGCCGGCTGGAGCTGGAACTCGCGCTCTCCGACGCCCTGCCCCGCGGCGTGGCCTACGCGCCGAAGGGGCGTTGGCCCAAGCGCGAGCCCTCCGGGGCGAACGTCAACGTGCTCAACCCCGGCACGAAGGCGGACATGGGGGAGAGCACCGCGGTGCACGGGGTCGAGGTCGCGATCAGCGCGCTGCCGGCGTAGCCGCGCCCGTGCAGGCGGCGGGCTGCGGCACGCGCACGCCGCTGTGGCCGGTCGCGCCCTCGGCGGGCACCGGGAGGGCGCGGCACCACGCGAGCCGCCCGGTCTCGGGCTGCACGACGAGGGAGAAGGGGTAGCCGACGGTCCGCTACGGCCCCGCGGCGGCGTCGGCGAGGATCGCGGCGCGGGCGCCGCGCGACTGGGCGTCGAGGTCGCCCGGTGTGCTGACGGCGAACGATGCCGAGGGTCTCCCAGCGCGAGGCACGCGGCAGGGTGGTCGGGCTCACGCTGAGAAGTCTCCTCCCGGCAGCGCAGTGGCGCAAACGTGAGGCTCAGGCCCCGCAAAGACGCCACAGCGCCGCGCGCCGCTACGCCGCCGCGCCCTCCGGCACCGCGCCGTGCGATGCCTCCGCGGTCTGCGCCACCTTGCGCCCGGGGACGAGCAGCGCGATGAGCGCCCCGAGGGCCAGTACGGCCGCGCCGATCGGCAGCGCGGCCTCCACGCCCTGGCTGAACGCCTGCGGCGACAGGTACGACCCGTTCGCGGCGAACACGCTGGCGAGGACCGCGACACCCAGCACGCCCCCGACCTCGCGGATCGCGTTCGTCGCGCCCGACGCCTGTCCGACCTCCTGCGGCCGCACGCTGGCCAGGATCGCGTTCGTCGACGGCGCGAAGACGAGCGCCATGCCCGTCCCGGCCATCACGAACGGGATCACGACCTCGCCGTACGGGGTGGCCGGATCGAGCAGGGTCGACAGCCATCCCAGGGCCGTTGCCTGGAGCGCCAGACCGGCCACCATGAGCGGCCGCGACCCGATCCGGTCGCTCAGCAGGCCCGCGATCGGGGCGATGAGCATCGGCATGCCCGTCCAGGGCAGCGTCCGCAGCCCGGCCTCGAACGGCGAGTACCCCTGTGCCGTCTGGAAGTACTGCGACAGCAGGAAGATCGAACCGAACGTTCCGAAGAACATCGCGAACGCCACGCCGTTCGTGGCGCTGAAGCCGCGGGCCTTGAAGAACCGCAGCGGCAGCATCGGCGCGGCCGCGCGGCGTTCCCAGAACAGGAAGGCGACCAGCAGGAGGATGCCGACGGTGATGGACGTCACCACGGTCGTGCTCGTCCAGCCCAGCGCCTGCCCGCGGACGATCCCGAACGTCAGCCCGAACAGGCCGAAGCCCGCAAGCGCGACGCCCGGCACGTCGAGGGTCTTCGCCGGCCCGAACGACTCGGTGAGCATCCGCCCGGCGAGCGGCACGAGCACCAAGCCGACCGGCACGTTGAGCCAGAAGATCCACTGCCAGGCGATGCCCTCCACGACCGCGCCGCCGACGAACGGGCCGAGCGCCACCCCCAGGCCGCTCACGCCCGCCCACACGCCAAGGGCCAGGCCGTGCTTCTCGGTGGGCACGGCTTCGGAGAGGAGCGTCAGCGTGAGCGGGGTGACGAGCGCGGCGCCGAGGCCCTGGAGCGCACGCGCCGCGATGAGCGCCTCGATCGACGGCGCCAATGCCGCGAGCGCGCTCGTGACGGTGAACAGCGACACGCCGATGACGAACATGCGCTTGCGGCCGAACCGGTCGCCGAGGGCGGCGCCGGTGATGAGGAACACGGCGAACGACAGCGTGTAGGCGTTCACCGTCCACTCGAGTGACTCCAGTGAGCCGCCGAGGTCGGTGCGGATCGACGGCAGGGCGACGCCGACGACGAGATTGTCGAGCGCGGTCATGAACAGCGCGATCGAGACGATCGCCAGCGTCCAGCCCGCGCGCGGGCGAGTGGTGTGCATGGGGGGGTCTCCTGCTCGGAGTCTGTGTGTGAGTGCTTAGTCACTATGAGCCGGAAAAAAGGGTCAGTCGACGACGTCGAGGGTCTCGGGGGCCTGGCACAGGGTCTGCGCCCAGGGCTCGTCGAGCTCGAACGCGTCCATGGCGCCGAGCACGTTCAGCAGCATGCCCGTGGCGAAGAACGCGTCGAGCTGCCGGTCGTCGGCACCCGCCTGCTCGCGGACGTACTCGACGAGCGCACCGAATCCTCGACGCATCTCGACCTGGAGCTCGGGGTCCGACATCGCGGCGGCGTGGCCCTGGAGCTGGACCTTCAGCAGGTTGCGGTCGGTCTGGATCAGCTCGAGGTAGGCCTTGCCCATCGCCTCCAGCGGGTCCTCGCCGGCCGCGCGTGCCTGCGTGGCCGCGCTGGCGAACGTCGCGAAGATCTGCTCGTGCATGCGCTGCATGAGGGCGATCGCGAGGTCGTTCTTCGTCGGGAAGAGGCGGAAGAGGTAGGCGTGCGAGATGCCGGCGGCCTTCGCCACCGCCGTGGTCGGGGCGTGCAGTCCCCGTTCGGCGACGATCCGCATGGCGGCCTCGAGGACCTCCTCGCGGCGAGCTTCGGCGGTGGAGAGTGTGCGTGCCACGATGTGAGTGTGCACTCACTCTTACGGCTTGTCAAGTGGCGGGCAGCCGGACCGCCCCGGCGGGCAGCACCTGGGCCAACGCGTCGGCGAGATCCGCCAGCGGCCCGGGCGCGATCTCGCCGAACCGCAGCCTGCGGCGACGCGTCCGGGCGCGCACCCGCAGTTCGCCCTGTCGCCGGACCCGCCCGGTCCGCGCCACGACCTCGTCGACCTCGGCGAGGCGCAGCGCCCGCACGCGGTCGGCGATCGCATCGTCGCGCAGCCACACGAGCCGCTTCTCCGTGACGCACAGCCGCACCTCATGACTGTCCCCGCTCGCCGCCCACGCCACCGCGAGGACCCGTTCACCCTCGTCGAGCGCGGCGACGAGCTCGATGCCCAGCGCCGCCCGGACATCATCGCCGAGCCACCAGCCGGGTGCGCGGAGGGTCGGACGCCGGGCAAGGGCGCCCCGCCGCCGGCGCGCCGCACGCGCCGCGTCGTAGGCCTCGTTCAGCCGCTGCATCTGTGTCGCCGCGTCGGCACCGGCGTGGTCGGGATGGTGGCGCTTGGCCAGCTCGCGGTAGGCGCGCGCGAGTTCTTCGTCGGTCGCGTCCGGTGTCAGTCCGAGCACAGCGTGCGGATCCACCAGCTCATTGTGCCCCACGGCCGGGACTCGGTCGTTTGTCCAGCCTGCGGTTGGAGTGGCGTCAGTCTGGGGAATACGGGCACGCGCCTGACCGCTGCCTCGTGCTTGACGACCGATGACCACCGCGCCAGCATCTGAGTCGGACCCAGTCACGGAGGACCTCCTCGTGAACAGGTCGCGGGCGGCACGCCGCTTCGCCGTCGCCTACCGGGCGGCCGTACCGGCCGCCCTGGCCCTCCTCGTACTCAGTGCGCTGCTGGGGCCTGCAGACGGCACGCTCGGCGTCGCAATCGACGTGGTCTTCGTCGGCCTCCTGGGTGCCGCAGCGGGCGCCACGGCGCTCCGTGCTCGCACGGGTCCCTCGACGGGAGCGTGGACCCTGGCGACCGTCGGCCTGACGCTCTGGGCGGCGGCCGAACTCGTCTACCGCGTCTTCGAATCCGATCCCACGGCGTACTACCCGCCCGCGACGCAACTCCTGCTCGTGGGCGCGTTTGCGTGCGCGTACGGCACGCTCGTGCTGCTTGCCCGCGAGCGGATCCAGCGGTTCGACCCCATCCTGGCCCTCGACGGCGCGCTCGCCGGGCTCACGGCCGCCGCCGTTGTCGCGGTCTGGCTGCTGCCCGACAGCGCGGAGGGGGCGCAGCCCGGGGTCGCGCCGCTGCTGGCCGCACTCGGTGGCTTGTGGTTTGTGATCTGCGTCCTGGGCCTCACCGGCTGGCGGCCGGGCTGGGCGTGGGGGCTCATCACGCTGGGCATCGCGCTGAACGTCATCGGCGACGTCGCGCTCGTGCAGCTGCTCGACGCCGGAGAGTGGCAGCGCGGTGCGATCGCGGACCCGCTGCTCGTCTCCGGCGCGGCGCTGCTCGGCATGGCGGCGCTGCTGCCGCTGCGCCCCGCCGAGCATCTCGCCGACGGGCCGCGCCGGCTGCCGATCCCGCTCGGCTGCGGGGCCGTCGCGCTCGTGCTGCTCATGGTGGCCGCGCTGGACGAGCTGGGTCTCGCCGCGACGCTCCTCACGGCCGGCGCCCTCGCGGTGGCGCTCGTGCGGATGAGCGTTGCTCTCGAGCTCGTCGAGCGGTCACGGTCCGAGGCGCGCACCGATCCGCTGACCCAGCTCGGCAACCGCCGCCGGCTGCTCGACGACCTCGAGGTCCGTCTCGCCGACCCGGCCGCCGTCGAGCCGTTCACGCTCGCCCTGTTCGATCTCGACGGCTTCAAGGCCTACAACGACCGGTTCGGGCACCTCGGCGGTGACGCGCTGCTCGAGCGGCTCGCCGGGCGACTCGCCGACGCGGTGGCCCCAGGACGGGCGTTCCGGATGGGCGGCGACGAGTTCTGCGCCCTCATCGACGGCGATGCGCAGACCGCGCGCGCGGTCCGGACCGGCGCGCGCGCGGCGCTCATCGAGCGCGGCGACGGCTTCCTCATCACGGCGTCGTGCGGCACGGTGCACTGCCCCGAGGAGGCGCGGACGCCGACGACGGCGCTGCAGCTCGCCGACACCCGGATGTACGCCGACAAGGAGACGGCCGACCGCGCGCCCGTCTCGCTGCCCGACGGCGTGAGCAGCCGCAGGCGCCCGGCGGCGGCCGACCCGCTGCGCGACGTCGGCCCGATCGCCGCGGACGTCGCCCGCCGGCTGGGGCTTGACGACGCCGAGGTCCGACGCATCGCCCGCGCGGCGGAGCTCCGGGACATCGGCAAGATCGCGGTGCCGGAGGACATCCTCCACAAGCCGGGGCGCCTCGACGACGACGAGCTGCGGATCGTCCGCCAGCACACGGTCATCGGGGAACGCATCCTGCGCGTCGCACCGGCGCTCTCCGAGCTCGCGCCGCTCGTGCGCGCCAGCCATGAGCGGTTCGACGGCGACGGCTACCCGGACGGGCTGCGGGGCGAGGAGATCCCGCTCGGCGGCCGCATCGTCGCGGTCTGCGACGCGTACCACGCGATGGTGCACCGGGCGGCGCATCATGAGGCCCGTGCGCCGCTGGAGGCGCTGCGCGAGCTGCGCCGGGGCGCGGGCACGCAGTTCGACCCGCGCGTGGTGTCCGCGTTCGGCGTCGCGCTGCGCGAGCGGATGAGCGTGGAGGCCGCGCTCTCCGGTCAGCGCGTGCGGTAAGCCGATCAGCGCGGCGATGAACGCCCCCGCGGTGCCGAGCGCCTCGTCGCCGAGCGTGTCCTCGTAGGCCGGCCGCGGTGGACGAGTAGTCTTCGGTGCGGACCGTGCTAGGCGGGGAGGTAGCGGTGCCCTGTATTCGCAATCCGCTCTAGCGAGGCTGAATTCCCCGTCAAGGGACACGGCCTCGGGGTCAGCCCGTCGACGTGACGTTGATGGCTGCAGGGTCCCGCGCGGTGTCGGCCCGTGAATCAGGTCAGGTCCGGAAGGAAGCAGCCTTAAGCGGTCACCGGCAGGCGCAGCGGGTCCCCTGCACCGGAGTCACTGTTGGCGCAAGCGCCCGGGACTGCTGTTTCGACACGGGGTGCACGGTCCACTTTTTCGGCAGGGTGGCGACACGAGCATCTTGCGGCGCACGCTCGTGATGGAGCGGTCGACCTCGTAGCGGCACGCGCCGGAGAGGATCGCGACCACCGCCGCCGCCGAGACGAGGATGCGGGTGGGGTGAACGCGGACATGGGTGGTGCTCCTTCGTGGGGGTGGGTGCTCAGGACGGGGCGCCGGGCGCGGACCGTGGCGCGGGGACACGGGCGGCGCGCGGACGCATGCGCAGGACGAGCAGCGGAACGATCACCGCGGTGCTCACACCGACGAACGCCAGCATCCACGTGCTCGGCCCGTCGGTGCCGGCGCCGATCGTGTGGGCGACGCCGAGGACCCACACGAGCAGCGTCGCCCGGTGCAGTGTGCGCCAGCGCTTTGCGCCGATCCGCTTGCGAAAGTAGAACGACAGGCCGAGCAGCACGGCCAGCCAGCCGGCGATGATCCCCAGGCCGGTGAAGAACGGCCGGTAGTCCATCGCGAACGGCACGACGACGCCCGCGGGCCCCGGGTCCAGCCACGGGTCGCCGAGCAGCGTGATGCCGTGGACGGCGATCGCGAGCAGCCCCGCGAGCGCCGCCTGCTCGTGCACGCCCATCAGGGCCTTCGCCATGCCGGGACGGCGCGAGACCTTCCCGGCCATCATGAGCCCGATCGCGACCGAGACGGTCACGCAGAGCAGCGCGACGATGCCGGAGGCCCGGGATGCGAGCCACCAGCCGTACTCCAAGGGGGCGGGGCCGTTCATGCGAGCACCTTCTCAGCGGTCGGGATGGGCAGCCGGCCGACGTGCTCGACGCGGCCGTCGTCGTGGACGAGGACGCCGCCCTGCAGACGCAGGAGCGCACGAGCGCCGTCGGGGCCGCGCAGCAGCGCGGTCTTGGCGAGCGTCTCCGCGGTGAGCACCGTGCCCGCGATGGCGGTCACCTGCGCGAGCCCCGTCCAGGCGGGATCGCCGGTGGCGGGATCGAGCAGGTGGTGGGCGACGGCGCCGTCGGCATCGGTCCAACGGCGGGCGTGGGTGCCGGAGGTCGCCACGGCGCCTTCCGCCAGCCGCAGCGCGACGAGCTGCGCGTCACCGGGGCCGGCGATCTGGACCTCCTGCGCACCGCCGGTCCCTCCGACGCACAGGTCGCCGCCGCAGTCGATGAGCCACCGCGGGGCGCCGCTGAGCACCTCGGCGGCGAGGTCGGCGGCGTAGCCCTTGCCGGTGCCGCCGAGGTCCAGGCGGACACCCGGCGGGCGGGAGATGGTGCCGGTGACGTCGTCGACGCGCACCTCCTGCCATACGCCCGACGGGTCGGCGTGGGCGCCGTGCGTCGCGCGCGGCGTGGGTGCGAGCAGCGGCTTGGCGTCGCGCCCGGCGCCGGCCATCGACGCGGCGTAGCCCGCACGCTCGAGCGCGCCGAGCAGCGTGGGGTCCACCAGGCCGTCGCTGTGGCGGGCCGCCCAGAGTGCGGCGCGGACCCCGCCGCGCAGGACGGCGGAGGCCGGGACCTCGCGGCGGGGGTCGGCGTTCAGCCGGGACAGCTCGGAGTCAGGCTGGAAGCGCGAGAGGTGCCGTTCGACCCGGCGGACGACAGCCAGCGCCCGCTGGGTGCGCCGCTCGGCACCGGGACCAGTGCACGCCACGCGCACGTCGGTGCCGAGGGCGGCGAGGCGGCGTTCGACGACGGAGTCAGGACGCACGGGACACCGCCGGGG
>JBPPNC010000036.1:0-3736 GCA_051306365.1 Solirubrobacteraceae bacterium | reverse complement strand
GCCCTCGCGCGCGTCGCCCGACGCGCCCGCCTGACCTTCGCCGCTCTCTCTGTGCTCGGTATCGCGTGGGTCGCGCTCGCCTGGGACCGCGTCGCCGCTCACGTTCAGAGCGCCCACGACGCGGTCGGGCGCACGGGAGCGATGCTGCACCCCGACGCCGCGCTCGCCGCCGCGTGGCCTCACGTTCGCGCGTGGTGGCTGCTCACCAGCCCGCCGCTTCGCGGTCGCGGTCGGCATCGACGTCACGCGCCGCCGCTCCGTCGAGGAGCCACGGGAACGCGACGAGCGCCGTGCCGAACGGGCCCGGCGGCGCACCGAGGGCCGCGCCCGCCGCGCGGTCGGCGTCTCCAAGCCGCCGCGCCGCGAGCCCGCCCTTTCGAGCTCGGCCGGCATGTCTCCGGCGACCACGTGCTTTCTGGTCGGCGCGGTCGGGTTCTGATGCCGCTCGCCCGCCTGCAGCGCACCGCACTCGTGATCGGTGCGCCCGGCGCGGGCAAGACGGGCACCCTCGCCCGGCTCGCCCACGGGGTGGCGAGCACGAGCGACTGGCAGGTCGTCGTCATCGACGCCAAGGGCGAGGCGCAGACCCAGTCCGCGCGGCGAGCACGCGCCGCGCCGGCCGGGCCGTGCGGCTCTTCCCGCAGGAGCCCTACGACGCGTGGCGCGGAACCGGCCGCGAGATCGCCAACCGGCTCACGCAGCTGATCGACTGGGCGACGAAGGCGGCGGCGCCTACCACTGCGACCTCGCCATGAACCTCGTGCGCATCACGTGCACCGCGCCCGACGGGCCGCCGCGCAGCGCCGGCGAGCTGCTCGCGCGGCTCGACAAGAGCGGCCTGCTGATCCTCTGGGCCGGACGCGCCGAGGCGATGGAGATCGAGCGCTTCCGGGAGGAGCACATCGATGCCTGCCGCCAGCGCTACCGCTCGTTCTTCGATGCCGCCGACGGCCAGCTCGACGGCAGTTGGGCGCTCGAAGACGCCGACTGCGCGTACCTGCTCCTCAACGAGCTGCTTTACGCCGAGGAGACCACGAAGCTCGCACGGTTCTTCGTCGAGGACTTCAAGCAGTACCTCGCCGTCCGCAACGCCGACGGCCGCCGAGCGCATTCGCGTGCGCAACGCGTGGGTCCGCGGCGAGCACTCGGGGGAGGGGAAGTCCGACCTCTCCACACGGCGCTCGGTGCCGATGGCTGACCCCCTCGCACGAGAACTCGACCGTTGGTCCCGCCGCACCGCCTACGGCGCCGACGACGACCTCGTCTTCGCCCACCCACAGTCCGGACGGTCACTGGATCGGACCAAGCTCTCGCGGCGGTTCAAGCAGGCCTGCGCCGACGCCGGAGTCCGGCCGGTCCGCTTCCACGACCTGCGCCATACGTTCGCGACGCGGCTCGCCGCGTCCGGTCAGCCGATGCGCACGATCCAGGAGTTCCTCGGCCACGCCGACTCCAAGACGACGCAGATCTACGCGCACTACGCGCCGAGCGCGCATGAGGTCGAGATGGTCAATGCGGCGTTCGCGGAGGAGACGCCCCCCGAACCAGAGCTTGCGGGGACCGACGCTGCGGGTGATAATGTCACCGGAATGGTCGATAACGTCGAACAACACGGTGACAAAGACGTCGGCGCGAGGCTGTACGCCCTCGCCGAGGGTCGTGCCGGCTACATCACATCACGCGATGCGGCCGAAGCTGGCATCCCGCGCTCCACACTTTCTCACCACGCTCGGCCCGGAGGGCGCCTGGTCCACGTCGCTCGCGGTCTCTATCGGCTCCGAGACTTCCCGAGCAGTCCGCACGAGCACATCGTCGCCGGCTGGCTCCGCACACCGCCGTCGGCCGACGCCGTCGTCTCGCACGGGAGCGCGCTCGAGCTCGACGACCTCTCTGACGTGATCGCTGACGCGGTTCACGTCACGGTGCCGCGCGCGCAGCGCCGCAAGCCGATCGACGGTGTCGTGATCCATCCCACGACGTTCCCCGTCACGCAACGGCAGCGCCGCGAGGTCCAGGGGATGCCGGTGACGACGGTCGACCGCACGGTCGTCGACGTCCTGCGCGCCGCCGGGCTCACGGAACAGATCGAGGTTGCAGTCGCAGAGGCGCTGCGACGTGGGCTCACGACCAAACGCCGGCTGAGGTCGACCGCCGCGGAGTTCCCGAAGACGGTGCAGCGCCAGGTCGCCGAGCTGACGCGATGAAGTACGCGACCGACCAGGCGTTTCGCACCGCCCTCGAAGCTCGGATCAAGCAGGGACAGGGCGACTCGGCGGGCGTGTCGCGCCTGCGCAAGCGGATCGTCTTCGAGCGGCTGCTCGCGCGCCTCGTCGCGCAGGCGCCGGGCCAGTGGGTGCTCAAGGGCGGGTTTGCCCTCGAGCTGCGCCTCGGCACTGTCGCACGGAGCACGAAGGACGCCGACTTCGAGTGGCGGCTGGACGAGGAGGACGCGATCGAGCAACTCCTCGACGCTGCGGCCCTGGACCTCGGTGACGGCTTCACGTTCGCGCTGGAGCGTGCCGGCGACGAGACGGACCTTCCGGGCGGCGGGCAGCGCTGGCGGATCGCGGCGGCGCTCGCGGGCAGGATCTTCGAGCGCACGGTGATCGACGTCGCGTTTGCCGCCACGCCGGTCCGGCCACCCGACCAGATCACGACACGGGCTAGCCAGTGAATCGACGAAATCGCGCTGTTGTCGGCGCTTGCTCGGGTCGGCGCCTCGTCGTACCCGCCGAGCAGCAGGACCAGGCGGTCGCCGTGTGCGTGGCAGAACACGCGCAGCAGGATGCGGCCGCTGTGCGGCTCGTCCCGCGCCGGCTCGCCGAGCGACCGCAGGATCTCGCCGGCGTCGTGGCGCAGCCGGAACTCGAGGAGGCCCTCGCCGAGCTGCTTGCCGTACGCGCCCGGCAGATGCCGATGCCCTCGACCTCGAGGATCTCGCGCAACGCGACGCCGATCGCGCGGCGCTGCGTCGGCATGAGGTCTTCACGAAGCCAGCGCAGGACCGGCTGCTCGCCCTCGGCGTCGGCGTAGAACTCGGGCGTGAAACGCGCCACGCCGGCACTGTGATCACTGGCGCGGACGGGATGCGAATACATGCTCAGGGTCCAACTCGGGTCCAAATTCAGCGCAACTCAGACGCACCGAGAACCAAGAGATGCCTGCAAACAGCCATTGCTCTAACTCAGAGAAAAATGCTCAATCCGGCTGGGGGCCGGGCGGTCGCAGGTTCACATCCTTTCTCCCCACTCACGAAAGGCCCGCACACACATGCGGGCCTTTCTGGTTTCTGCGCAGACCCGCGGGCGGCGACGACCGCCTTATGGGCTGAGCGCGAATCGCCGCGACGACGGCGTCGCGGTGTTCCCCGCCGCGTCGACCGCCGTCGCCGTGACGACGTAGCGGCCGAGCGCAAGCCGGCGGGCCGTTGACAGCTGGCCCTTGAAGGCGACGGCGTTGGCGCCCGCGCGGCCAACCACGCTGAGGTTGCCGCGGACTCCGGCGATCGTGCAGCGGGGCCTGGTCCGGTTCTTCGCCGTCCTCCGCTTGCAGGTGCGGCCGACCCGGCGCCCGCTCTTCGGCTGCGCGAACGTCAGCTTCACCTTCGCCGCCTCGCTGAGCGTGAAGCGCAGCGTCGTGCCGCGGCGGCGCGAGAACGACCGCGCGAGTGCGAGCCCGGTGAGACGAGGCGCCGTGCCGTCGCGGGTGCTCGTAGGCGTTGCGCTGCCCGCACTCG
>JBPPNC010000149.1:0-5688 GCA_051306365.1 Solirubrobacteraceae bacterium | reverse complement strand
CCACCCGGATGCTCCCCGACGTGCTCTGGGCTCGCCACAGCGCGGCCGCGATCGCCGATCTCGGACCGGTCGCCCTGCAGTACGGGCCGATCGAGGGCATCCCCGAGCTGCGCGAGCGGCTCGCCGCGCAGCACGACGAGGCGCTCGACGACGTCATCGTCGTCAACGGCGCCATGCAGGGGCTCTCCCTCGCCGCCCGGGCGCTCGTCCGCCCCGGCGAGGCCGTCGCGGTGGAGTCCCCCACCTTCATGGGCACGATCGAGGTGCTCCGGCAGGCCGGGGCCCGGATCATTCCCGTCCCGGTCGACGAGCACGGGCTCGACGTCGAGGAGCTCGAGCGCATCGCCGTCCGCGAGGACCTGCGTGCCGTCTTCATCCAGACCCGGCTCCAGAATCCGACAGGCTCGGACCTCGCACCCGACCGGGCCGAGCGGCTGCTCGGGCTCGCCCGCCGCCACGCCTTCTTCGTCGTGGACGACGAGGTATGGGCCGAGCTGCGGTTCTCCGGTGAGGACCCGGGTGCGCTGCGCCGGCTCGCACCCGCGCACGTCATCGCCATCGGATCGTTCTCCAAGACGCTCGGCGGCGGCCTGCGCCTCGGCTGGATCCGCGCCAGCGGCGGGATGATCGACCGGCTCGCCCTCGCGAAGCACAACGACGACCTGCACTCCCCCACGCTCGCGCAGTACGCCGCCGCCCGCCTGCTGGCCGCCGGCGACTACGACGCGCACCTCGTCCGGATCCGCGACGAGTACGAGCGCGGCCGCGATCTCATGCTCGACGCACTCGACCGCCACCTGCGGCCGGTCGCCCGCTGGACCGAGCCCGCCGGCGGCTCATGCGTGCTCGTCACCCTCGACGCGGACCTCGACGACCGTGCCCTCCTCGCGGAGGCCGACCGCCTCGGCGTCTCAATCGTGCCCGGCAGCGCACTGACGGCCGGTCCTCCCGGGGCCACGATGCTGCGGCTGGCCTACGGCTACGTGGAGCCGGAGGCGATCGAACTCGGGGTCCGGCGCCTCGCACAGGCGATTCGGGCCGTGAGCGGGGAACGCCGCGCCCGGCAGGCGTTCCCGCTCAGCTGACGGTCAGTGGTGGCGGTGCGGGCCGCCGTGGTTCGGCACGGCGAGCCACAGCAGCGCCATCGCGATGAAGAGCGGAACGACGATCGCGGCGAGTGACAGCAGGTGCGCGCCCGCGAGCATCACGAAGACGAACACGCCGAGCAGCAGCGCGATCAGGCCGTAGAAGGCCCCCAGGAAACGCATTTCGGTCCGGTCATCGCTGTGCATCTTCGGCCTCCGCGGCAGTCAGTTCGTCACGATGAACCGACCGTACGACGGACGGGGACGCCGATCATCGGCACCCGCCCGCGGATCTGCTCGTGGTTCGCGCGTGGTGCCGCGCGGCGCACTACGGAGCCCGCGTCCGCGGTCAGCCGATGCGCTCGACGGCCCGCGGCGGGATCACGATCACCGGGCGGTCCGCCTCGCGCAGCAGCGAGTGCGCCACCGAGCCGAGCATCGCCCCCAGGCGGCCGTACCCGTGGGTGCCGATGACGATCGCGTCGGCGTCCTGCTCCTCGGCGACCCGGCACAGCGCCGGACAGGGCGGGCCATCAACCGACATGCTCTCCCACGCGATGCCGTCGAGCGCGCCCGCGATCTGCTCCGGCAGCGCGTCCAGAATCGCCTTGCTCCGCGCCTCTTGATCCGCGGAAAGGATCGCGCGCCAGCGCTCGTCGAGCTGCTTGGGCGCCGGCTCGTGCGCGTGCACGACGATGATGCGCCCGCCCGGTGCCAGCCCGGCGGCGTGCGCCAGCGCGGCGTTGGCCGGGGGCGATGCGTCGTATCCCACGACGAGGACGGGCAGGCGGTCGGGCATGGCGCCAGCATATGCGCCGATCCGGCCAGGGCGCACTGGCGGCGCCGCCCCGGAACTCATCTAGGGTGCCTGGTGATGCCATCGGCTGCCCTGCGTGAGGCTCAGCTGCGTCGCCTCATCGAGGCGGGGCAGTCGATCGTCGCCCAGCTCGATGTCGACGGCGTGCTCGAGGAGCTCCTCGACGTGGCGCGCGAGGTGACCGGCGCCCGGTTCGCCGCCATCGGGGTCCTGGCGGCGACTCGCCGCGAGCTCGAGCGCTTCATCACGAAGGGCATCGACGACGAGACCCACGAGATGATCGGGGACCTCCCCCGGGGCCGCGGCATCCTCGGCGTGCTCATCTCCGACCCCCGGCCGCTGCGGCTCAACCATGTCTCCGAGGACCCGCGGTCGTTCGGCATCCCGGACGCGCACCCGCCGATGCACACGTTCCTCGGCGTGCCGATCCTCGTCCGCGGCGAGGCGTGGGGCAACCTGTACCTCACCGAGAAGGAGGACGGAGAGCCCTTCACCGAAGCCGACGAGCAGGCGGCGGTGATCCTCGCTGCCTGGGCGGCGGTCGCGATGCAGAACGCTCGCCTCTACCAGGACGTCGACGCGCGGCGGGACGCGCTCGAGCGCGTGATGCAGACCCTGGAGGCGACTTCGGCCATCGCGCGTGCCGTGGGCGGCGAGCGCGACGTCGAGCGGGTGCTGGAGCTCATCGTCGAGCGGGCACGGTCGCTCGTCGACGCCCGCGCCGTCGTGATCGCGCTGCAGACCGACGCCAAGCTCGTCGTCGCCGCCGGAGCCGGCGAGTTCGATGACCGTGCCCTGGGCCGGACGCTCGCCGGCGCGCGTGAGACCCTCGGCGTGGTGCTCCGCGATCGTTGTGCCGCGCGCATTCGCGACGTGGCCACGGACCTCGGGCTCGCCGGGCACCGGATCGGCGTCGACGGGGCGCGCTCGGCGCTGCTCGTCCCACTCGTCTTCCGGGATCGCCCGCTCGGGGTGCTCGCCGCGTTCGACCGTCGCGGCCACGACCCGCAGTTCGGCGCCGCCCAGGAAGCGCTGCTCCAGTCGTTCGCCGCGAGCGCCGCCACGGCCGTGGCCACCGCGCGCACCGTGGAACGCGACCGGCTGCGGCGCAGCATCGACGCGGCCGAGCTCGAGCGCCGCCGCTGGGCGCGCGAGCTGCACGACGACACCCTCCAGGGTCTCGGCGCGCTGCGCATGCTGCTCTCCGGGGCACTGCGCGGTGACGAGGAGCGCCTCCGTGCCACCGTCGAACGCGCCATTACGATGCTCGGCACGCAGGTCGACGACCTGCGCGGACTGATCACCGAACTGCGCCCCGCCGCACTCGACGATCTGGGCCTCCAGGCGGCCTTGGAGAGCCTCACCGAGCGGTTCGCCGTCGCCGACGGGCCGGCGCTCGACGCGCACATCACCCTTGACGGCGAGGCCGCCCAGCGGCTCGACCCCGAACTCGAGACCACGGTCTATCGGGTCGTGCAGGAGGCCCTGCACAACGTGCGCAAGCACGCGGGCGCGACCCGCGCGAAGGTGCGGGTCTGGCGGGCGACCGAGCACGTGCTGCTTGAAGTCTCCGACGATGGCCGGGGCTTCGCCGAGGACGACCCGAGCACCGGGTTCGGGCTCGTCGGGATGCGCGAGCGAGTCGAGCTGGCCGGCGGCACGCTGGAGGTCCGCACCCAACCCGGCGGCGGGACCGTCATCAGCGCGCGTCTGCCGCTGCGGCTACTGCTCGACGAGCCCGTGGTCGAGCGCGTACCGGACGAGCTCGGCACGGGTTGACCGGCGCAGCTTCTGCTGGATGTGCGCGCGGTGAGACTCCACCGTGCGGACGCTGAGGTACAGCTGCCCCGCGATCTCCGCGTTCGTGTGCCCGAGGGCGATGAGCCGCAGGACCTCGACCTCGCGCTCGGTCAGGTCGTCCGGCGGGCCCGTGGGCGTGGGGGGCTCGGCAGCGAGGCGCGCGCCCAGTGAGGGGTTCAGATAGGTGCCGCCATTCGCTGCAGCGCGCACGGCCTGCGCCAGCTCGCCGTCGGCGGCGTCCTTCAGCACGTAGCCCTTCGCGCCGCCCCGCAGCGCTTCGCGTGCGAACGCGGTGTCGTCCTGCATGGTCAGCACGACGACGGCCGTGGCCTCGTTGATCTCCGCGACCTTGGGAATCGCAGGCAGACTGGGTGCGCCGGGCATGTTCAGATCGAGCACGAGCACGTCCGGCCGGTACGCACGGACCTGCCGCAGCGCCTCCTCCACGTCACCGGCCTCGGCGACCACCTCGAAGTCCGGTTCGCTGTCGAGCAGGAGCTTCAGCCCCGCCCGCACGACCGCGTGGTCGTCGGCGAGGACGAGCCGCAGCTGCGCGGGCTGTTCTTCCTCGGTCACGGCGGGGAACATATCCGGCGAGGCCCGATGCAGTGGCCGTTCCTGGCCGCACGGTTCGTGTTTCGGGTGGTGCAGGTCGGCGCCGCGGCGTAGCCTGAGGCTATGAGCGACCCTGCCCAGACCCCGTTGAAGGTCCTCGTCGCCGGGGGCGGCGTGGCCGGCCTGGAAACCCTCCTCGCCCTGCGTGACCTCGCGGGCGACCGGGTCGCCGCGACCCTGCTGACGCCCGACTCCGACTTCGTCGTCCGCCCGTGGACCGTGCAGGAGCCGTTCGCGCGCCCGTCCGCGCAGCGGTATCCGCTTGAGCGCATCGCGCAGGACGTGGACGCCGAACTCCACGCGGGCACGCTCGCCAGCGTTGATCCGGCCGCACAGATCGTCCAGACCGGTGCCGGGGACGAGATCGCCTACGAGGCGCTGGTGGTCGCACTGGGCTCCCATCCGGAGCCCGCCTACGCGCACGCCACGACCTTCCGCGGCGGCCCGGACGCCGAGGCCGTGCACGGACTGCTGCAAGACCTCGAGGGCGGCTACCTGCGCCGCATCGCGTTCGTCGTCCCGCCAGGTGCCGCGTGGCCGCTGCCGCTGTACGAGCTGGCGCTCATGACGGCCGAGCGCGCCCGCTCGCTGTCGCTGCCCGACATCGAGGTGTCGATCGTGACGCCGGAAGACCGGCCGCTCGCGATGTTCGGCCTCGCCGCCAGCGACGCCGTCGCCCAGCTGCTCACGGATGCCGGCGTCACGCTGCACCTCGGCCGGTACGCCGACGTGCCCGACAGCCGGACGGTGGCCTTCACCCCTGCGGACGGGTCGTACGAGGTCGATCGCGTCGTCGCCCTTCCCCGTCTCGTCGGGCGCCCGGTCCCTGGCCTCCCGGCGGCCGAGCACGGGTTCCTTCCCGTGGACGACACCTGCGCCGTCGTCGGGGTGCGAAATGTCTGGGCGGCCGGGGACGGGACGACGTTCCCGATCAAGCAGGGCGGCATCGCGGCGCAGCAGGCTGACGCGGCCGCGCAGGCGGTGGCCGCGCACGCCGGCGTCACCGGGCTCGCGGCGGCGCCGTTCAAGCCGATGCTGCGCGGGATGCTGCTCACGGGCTCCGGGACGAAGTGGCTGCGCGCCGCCGTCGCCGGCGGCGCGGGGGAAGCGGCGTCGATCGTCTCCGAGCATGCGCTGTGG
This sequence comes from Solirubrobacteraceae bacterium, assembly GCA_051306365.1. Lineage (GTDB taxonomy): Bacteria > Actinomycetota > Thermoleophilia > Solirubrobacterales > Solirubrobacteraceae > Svornostia. The sequence continues at coordinate 231 of JBPPNC010000149.1, read as the reverse complement.
TGGCCGCCGAGCAAGATCGCGGGCCGGTACCTCGCCCCCTACCTGGCCACCCTGGACAGCTCTCTCGCCTCGCACGCACCGGCGGCGGGCGGCGGGGACGTGCCCGTGGACGTCGATCTCGGGCACGCCGCGCCGACGCTGCACGCCGAAGGCGACCCCGCCGGCGGCATCGAGCTCCTGGGCGGCTGAGCGTCAGCCGGCGGGCGCGAGCGCTCGCGCCCGCGCGCCGAT
>JBPPNC010000169.1:0-18200 GCA_051306365.1 Solirubrobacteraceae bacterium | reverse complement strand
CCGACGACGAGCCTCATCAAGCTCGCCCGCCATCGCCCGATAGCGATCCCCGATAGCGCGCTCATCGATCACCGCCACCGAAGTTCTACGCCATCACCCACAACCCTTCATGTTGTTTCTTGACGCTTCCTTAGCTCCGATATGCCACCGCGTCCAGCCGTTCGCGGAGCCGTTCTTGTCGGGCTTTGCGGTCCATCTCGGGCAGTGTCGCTCACTCCTGCTCCATGCGGAGCACGTCGATCCCATTCTCCAGTTTCGGCGGGCGACTTCCCATGCGGGCGCGAGAGGTGAGTTGTTGCCTGGCGGTCGGTCGGGCCAGCGGGGTCGCCGCGTACTGTCCCTAGTCCCGGGACTGGGGACACTGTGCTACGATCGGCAGGTGCTGAAGGGAGAGGACATCGTGCTGCTGCTCAAGCTGGCCACGCGCGCGGATGGGTGGACGGTGCGGGCGCTCTCGGAGGAGACGACGATTCCGAAGAGCGTCGTGCAGCGCTCGTTGAAACGCCTCGCGGAGGCGGGTCTGCTTGACGAGCGGCGCCAGCGCGTGAACCTCAGCCAGGCCGAGGAGTTCCTCGTGCATGGTTTGAGGTACGTGTTCCCGGGCCAGCTTGGCGGGCCGACGCGCGGGGTCGCTGCGGCGTGGTCTGCGGAGCCGCTGAGCAACGAGATCGCTCAGGCCGATGGCGAGTTGCCGCTGGTCTGGCCTGATCCCCAGGGCGAGGTCCGCGGGTCGGCGCTCGAGCCAGTGCACGGAGCGGTGTCCGAGGCGGCCCGCCGAGACCCGGACCTTGCCGAGCGCCTTGCGCTGGTCGACGCCCTCCGGGTGGGGGATGCTCGTGTCCGGGGGGTCGCGGCGCGTCTCCTGTGCGAGCGGCTCGACGGATTTGCGACGTGAACATCGAACTGCTCGAGCTGGCTGCTGCAGAACTCGGCGAACTCGTCGACGACGTGCTCTTCGTCGGTGGCGCGACGATCGGGCTTTGGGTCACCGATCCGGCGGCGCCCCCGGAGCGTCCGACGAAGGATGTCGATGTCGTCGTCGAGGTTGCCACCCGCGCCGAGTTCCATCGGTTCGAAGCGCGCTTGAGAGACCGCGGGCTTTCGCCCGATGTCGGGAGCGAGGTCATCTGTCGTTGGCGCGCTCGTTCGGGACTGATTCTCGACGTCATGCCCACAGATCCGCGGGTGCTCGGGTTCGCCAGCGTCTGGCAGGCCCGCGCGTTTCCCCACGCCGCCGAGCGCCGGCTGCCATCCGGGGCGACGCTTCGCGCGATCACTCCACCGTACCTCGTAGCCACGAAGACCGAAGCGTTCGCCGGTCGAGGCCGCGGGGACTTCCTGGCCAGCCACGACTTCGAGGATGTCGTCCGGCTCGTCGATGGACGCTCCGAACTCGTCGACGAGATCGACGCGGCCGACGCTGCGCTGAGGGGCTATCTCGCCGCGGAAGTCGGCGGCTGGCTCGACGCGCCGCGGCTCCTGGACGGAATCTTCGGAGCCCTGCAGGGGGACGACGTCAGCCAGACGCGGGCCGACACCGTGGTGCTGCCCGCCCTGCGTCGCATCGCGCAGCGCGGGTAGCCTCGCGCACAGTGCCGCTTCCCGAGCATGACGTCGCCGCCGTCCGAGCCTTCTGCGCGCGGTTCGTCGGCCCCGAACTCGGCGACGAGATGCGCTTGGAGATCGAAGAAGATCGCGGCACGGTGACGATAATCGAGCGACGGGCGCCCTGGGACCCCAGCGCCGGGCCTGAGTGGTCACGATCGCCGATCGCGCGTCTGCGCCGCAACGCAAGTCGGGGTGACTGGGCGCTTTACCGACCCGACCGCTCGGATGGCTGGCGACGCTACGAGGGGCTCGAGCCCGTCCGCGACGTCACCACGGCACTCGCGGAGATCGAGCGCGATCCGATGGGGCACTTCTGGGGTTGACGGAGCCTCCGTGTTCCCTGCCTGTTCCCAACTCGTCGAAACCAACCAGACGAACCGCACGGAACCGCCGCGAAATCGACTGAACCTGCGGCAATCAGCCAGGCTTCTACAGAACTTAGGAGCTGGTGGCGCAAGCCGTGGGGGTTCGAGTCCCTCCGCCCGCATTGTTGAAGTCCGAGCTGGACCGCGGCCCCCGAAGTGGGGGCTGCGGTGCCCAGCTCAGGGGCTCATACACCCGCTGCCTGCAGGTCTTGATACGTCAGGGACTCGACCCATTGCTCGACGGTCACCAGCCGACCCTCAGCTTCCCAGCGCGACCAGTTGTTTCCAGTAGCGCCCCGAGCGTCTCGTCGTAGCGCCGATAGGTTGCCGTGAGCGACGATCAGCCGTCGATCCTCGGCGTCCTCCAGCCAGCCGATCAGCCCTGTGTTGATGGCCTTGTCGCCGAACCCATACCCGATGACGACCACTCGCGTGGCGGCCTTCAGGCTCTGGTGAAAGCGGAGGTGCTGATCGGCGAAGACCTGCCGGGCGTAGCCGAAGGACTTGTCGAACGTACCCACCAGCATGAGCGGGCGAGGATCGGTGGTGATCTCGGCCATGCCGCCATCGGCGTTGAGGGCATGCTCGTGATCCGGATTGGCCGAACGAGCGACACGGTCGCGCCCATCGCTGTTCCTGCGTCGAAACCACATGATCGAGCCGTGCAGTTTGAAGTGCCGGATCGACTCCTCCTCAAAGGCGTCGGTCCACCAGGCGAGTTCGCCGTCAATGGCCGTGAAGCCATCGGAGACGTGAAGATCAGCCGCGGCGAGCGCGGTTTCGAGTACCCGGTCGTGGTTGAGGTCGAAGAGATCGACGGACCCCAGATCCCTGCAGGCATCGGCAATGGCATGGAGATGCTGCGTCGAAGTCGCATCGACATCGCGGCTCAATAGGTGCCAGACCGTGTCGCAGATGTAGTCGTGGGCCTCCGACGCCCGCCGCTTGAGCTCCTCTGGTGCCAGCTCCAGGTCGCGTTGCAACATGACAAGTAGCGGTGCCAGCGCCGGATTCTCATACTCGGCGACACTTCCGCCACCAATGCCGTCCCGAACCTGAGCGGCGAAGTGAGCGACGTCCTCGTACGTAGTACGACGCCCGCTGACGACGTAGTGATCGAAGTAGCAATCGGTGATCGCCCGCAAGTGATTCACGAAGCCGACCGCCTCGACGAGCGTGAACGTGGTGTTGGTCTGACGGATCGCGCCGGCCCCCGAGAAGACCCGACAGCCGATCTCGGAGACCGAGGGCATGCCCGCGTCGATCGAGATACCCGAACCGAGGAGGAAGACGACGCCCACTGGCCCAGGCTACCGAGAGCGTCCCCAGTGGTCGTCGTCTCTTCCGCCGGCCGCGTGGCCATCCTCCGGCGCTGTGGAGATCGTCCTGCGCACGCGCACACCGGAGGATGTCGAGGTTGTCCTATCGGCGATCGTCTACGCCAAGATCCTGGAGGAGCACGCCGCCGTGGCGGACCTGGAGCTCATCGACCGGACGATTCGGCGTCCCGACGACCGGCGGCCAGACGTGCGACCAGGTCGCGAGCGGTTCTTCCGCCGAGAGAGCGAGATCTGGGTCCTCGCCGTGGTTGAGTTCGGCGAAGTACCTGCCATCATCGTGACGGTGTTCTCGGCCCAGCGGCCGCCCACCTGATCTGATGCCATCCGCCACTGTCCATATCTCCGCCTCGGACCTCGAGCTCAGCGGCTCGTACGAGCGCGTCGGAGACGTGCTCTACCTCTCCATCCCCGGCGACGACAAGTCCGCGCCCGCACAGGAGACCCCTGAGGGCCACGCCGTACGACTTGCAGCCGACGGGCAGATCACCCACCTCACGGCGATCAACGCCAAATGGCTGCTCGACCGCGACGGCGAACTCGTCGCCACGCTTCGCGACGGTCGCCAGCTCCGCCTGGGACGCGACGACGTCGCCGACCTCATCAGCTGAGCCTCACGGGGTCGAGCAGCAACTCCACCAGGGCCTCCACTTGCGCCTCGGGGTTTGTACGTCGTCCATCCACCTGCCCCATTTTCTGGAAGTTCAAACCACCAGTTGCCGGGTTTAGACATGTCCACCCAGCTGCACCTATGCTCGACGTGAGAACCCCCCACCGGAAGATTGCCCGGCGGGGGCTCTTTGTTTCAGAGATCGTCTTGCGAGTGGGTGACGTCGGCGCGTACGGCCACGGGCGCGCCGGCAGGAGCGGTCCCCGCAACTGAACTCAACAGCGCCGGGTCTGGCGCGACCAGCTCGGAACCAATACACCGACGCGCGCGAGAGGATCGGTTCCAGTCGGCCGGGTAGTGGAAGCGCCTCATTCAGGGCTGATGCGGCGCTCGTCAGCCGGAGCCTCGTCCTATCGACGGGAGATGCGAACGACTCGGCGGTTCGCTGCGCCGGGCGCCTTCGTGGAGAGCAAGACGTGGCTGCGCGTGAGGGCGAGAACCGGCGGAACGCTCTCAAACACGGCCCGGGGCCACAGAACTCGCCGCTTGCGCCGAGGGTCGTAGATCATGAGTTGCGCTGCAGACGTTCGGGTCGAGCGCCCGACCCGGGTGATTCGCAGCCACGCTGCCCGGTCGCCGCTCACCTGTGCTGCCGTCACGTTCCCGCGATCAAGCCGGCGTGACGCATGTTCACCGCACCCGAGAAGACGCAACCCGCGGTAGTTGTCGCTGTCTGCGATCCGCGGTCCGTACCGCAGACCGTACGGCCGCTCGTATGGGAACGGCACGTAGGTGTCCACGGGGAGCAGTAGCGGCTCGGGATCGCGCACCCGTCTGAGCGGCGAGCAGAGCTTGGTTGTGAGGGTCGGAGAGTTGACGTCTCCGACGACATCACCGTTGATCGAGGCGTCGCGGTTCGGGAAGGAGAAGTCGCCGGTCCGCCAGTTCAGCCAGACGAGTTCCGGGCCTCGAGAATCGCACCTTCCGGCGATGCCGAACCGTCCGATGGCAAAGAAGGTGACCATGCCGCCGGTATCTCCGCATGACGCGGTTCCGGCGAACTGGTCATACCCGACCGGCGAGCGGCGTGTGAAGCGCCGGAGGTCTAAGAGCTGGACCTGCGGCACCTGCGCGGTGGGCGGATCGGTGGCGGAGGGAGTCGGCGCCGGGTCGGTGGTGAGCAGCGCGTCTCCGCCGCCAACGGCGACAAGTGTGTATCCGGCAGGAGTGTCGATGTGTCGCCTGCGAGATGTGATGCTGTCGAACGCGGTGATCCGCCTTGGTCCCGATTGCCAGGCTGCATATCGGCCGCTGTCGCCAAAGGCCGCTGACTGGGCGGTGCCGATCTTCCTCCATTGCTCTTTCGCGTGGGCATCGGTCGCACCGATGAGCACGAATCCGCACGTTGCTGCGGTGAGCAGGCGCATGACAGCCATGCTTCACCAACCCGCGCGTGGGCGGGGAGTTGCGCCCACTATGACCAGGGCGCGATCGGGAGCGGCGGCGTCCACCCTCGGCTGTCGACGGATCCCGGGAGGTCGGGTTCGGGAAGCCCGGTCAAGGCGGACAGGAGGCGGTTCTTCTCGTCGAGTACCGGGAGCTGCGGCGCGTAGATCTCACAGCCGACGACCCTCCGTTGCGGACGCTCAATCCTCGGCGGCACAGCTCAGGTCGCGGCCCGAGTTCTTGCTGCATCTCCGCCAGAAAGCGGTGATACGTCTCGTAGTTCCTCCAAGCTCAGCGGCTACCGCTGGGCTATCTCCGCGCCTAGCCACCTCAGCCGCTCGCGGCGGGCCAATCGATGCGCGTGACCGCCAGGTCTCCCAGTCTCAAGATCATGATCTACATCCCCGGTGAACCTTGATATTGCGACCATCGCGTCCACTGTGTGCGGACCTGGCCGTTGGTGCTTCCGTCCGCGTGATCGCGTGGCGCGGAGTCGAACACCGAGTCGGACAGACGCAGACCGATCTCATGCTGCGTCCACATGTAGACGTCCGGAAACACCTTTACCTGCATAGCATCTGATTTCGACACGATCGCCGACTTCACCACAAGTCGGCGATCGGTCGTTTGGGATAGTGATTCTCGGACTCGACGCACGGCTCGTTGAGGGTCTTGGAAATCGGGAGTGGGGCGGTCAGGGAGACCTGCCCAGCGAACTCAACGTCTTCGCTTCCAGCCCGTGCCGTGTCTCGGTCACGTTGTTCGCGATGGCGCTCCCGCGGGTGGCGCCGAGCGCCGAGCCCGTGTTGCGAGGAAGTCGACGGCCGTCGGTGCCTCCGAGATGATCACGCTCGACGCTGGACAGCGGGTGTGATGCCCTGGGGCCGGCGCGCGAGGTCGATCGCGGCGACGAGCGCGTCGGCGATCGCGGTGGGTGTGGGCGGGCAGCCGGGGATGCGGATGTCGACGGGCAGGATGTCGTCGATCGAGCCGGCGAGCTGTGCCGGGTCGCCGATCACGCCGGCGCCCAGTGCGCAGTCGCCGAGGGCGGCGACGAGTCGAGGCTCGGGCATCGCGGCGTAGGCGGCGAGAAGCGGTTCGACCATGCGGGTCGTCACGCTGCCGGTGATGAGCAGGACGTCTGCGTGGCGGGGCGACGCGACGATGGACAGGCCGAAGCGATCCATGTCGTAGTGCGGACCGGCGGTGTTCGTGAGTTCGTGCTCGCAGCCGTTGCATGATCCGCAGTCGACATGGCGCAGTGCGAGCGATCCGCCGCTCGGGGGCGCGGGCAGTGCGGCGCTGCGACGCAGGTGCTGGAGGCGCTTGAAGAGAACGAACATCGCTCAGCGGTCCGCGCACGCGTAGCAGAGCTCGAAGCTCTTGTTGATGAGGGGAAAGTCGGGGACGATGTTGCCGGGGACGACGCGGGCGAGGACCGGCCAGTTGGCGTACGAGGCGGTCCGCAGGTGCAGCCGGGTTATGCGGTCTGTATCGGCCTCGACGCAGCAGACGGTTGCGCCGCGTGGGCTTTCGACCTGTCCGACGCCGGCGGGCGCGGGGTCGCGGGCCTGGATGGTGGATCCGCAGCCTGGTGGTGTGGCGAGCAGGTCGTCGAGCAGCCTGCAGGTCTGCTGCAGCTCGGAGGCACGGACCTGCGAGCGGGCGGCGACGTCGCCGGTCGGGGCCTCCGGTCGCGCGGGCTGCAGACCGGGGTACCAGAGGAGGTCGTCGGCGCCGGTGCGCGCGTCACGGTGGACGCCGCTGGCCCTGGCGGCCGGGCCGACCGCGCCCCAGAGTTCGGCGTCTGCGCGAGCGAGCACCCCGACGCCGGTGAAACGGTCCTGGGCGGAGGCCATGAAGTTCAGCGTTCTCCACGCCGTCGCGGCCTCACCGGCGATCGCTTCGACCTCGACGCGCGCGTCGGCTGCGATTGCGGCGTCGAGCGCGCCGATGCCGTCGCCGACGTGCACCGTGCCAAAGAGGAACCGGTGCCCGCCGAGGCGCTCGTTGATCCGCTGCGCGCGTTCCTTGAGCGCGAGGAATGTCATCGCGCCGGGGTCGAAGCCGATGCCGGCGCAGAGCGCGGAGAGGTCGTGCAGGTGGTTGTAGAGCCGCTCAAGTTCCAGCAGCAGGGTGCGCTGACGGCGAAGGTTCTCGTCGGGCGCGAGTCCGCGCGCGGACTCGGCGGCTTGCGCGTACGCGACGCTGTTGGTGACCGCGCACGCCGCGCAGGCGCGCTGCGCGACCGCGACGCAGTCGGTGAGCATCTGTCCTTCCGCGGCGCGTTCCAGACCGCGGTGCTTGTGGAAGAGACGAACATCGAGATGCAGGACGCGTTCGCCGACGACGTGGAAGCGGAAGTGCCCGGATTCGATCACGCCCGCGTGGATCGGGCCGACGGCGATCTGGTGGACGTCCGGTCCGGTGACGGGTGTCACCCAGGCGGCTGGATCGTCCGGGTGCGCGACGAGCGCCCGCAGCGGATCGTGGCCGTCGAAGTGCACGCCGTACAGGTCGTGCGCTTCGCGCTCGTCCCACTGGGCGGCGGGAAGCAGGTCGACGATCGTGTCGAGGTGCCCGTTCTGCGCGACGGCGGTGAGCAGGCGTCGCTTGCGCTCGTGGCGCAGGACGAGGCGTACGGCGGGGTCGGCGCCGCCGTCGATCGCGTAGAGCGATTCGAACTGGGCTCCGCGCTCCAGCGCGTCCGCCACGGTCGCGCGCCAGCGGTGGGCGTCGACGGGTTCGATGGTGAGCCCCCGGGTCATCGGAGGCCCGCCATGAGGTGCTCGACCGTTGCGGAGCCCGGCAGCGTGACGGCGACGATCGTGAGCGCGAGCATCAGGACGCCGCACACCGCGGTGAGGCGGTTCAGGCGGCGCGCGGATCGCACCGAGCGCCAGCGCTTGACACGGGGCTCCCCGACGAGCGCGTCGATGAGGGCGTGGGCGAGCCCGAGGAAGCCGAGTGCCAGGAGCAGCGCGGCGAGGATCGTCACGGCGGTCTCGCCGGCGGTGATGCCGCCGAGCAGGATCAGCAGCTCGCTCACGAAGAGCGGTGAGGGTGGCATCGCGGCCAGCGCGCCGATGCTCACCCCGGCCGCGGTCGCGGTCGGCAGGTTGGCGAATGCCAGTCCGCGGACGGCGCGCTCGTGTGCGCGTGGCGCGTGGCGCAGCATCGGCCCGGCGGCGTAGAAGCCCAGCGACTTGGCCAGCGCGTGACCGGCGACGTGGACGATGACGCCCGCAGTCGCCAGCGGCGTGGCGAACCCGATGCCGATGGCCAGGACACCCATGTGTTCGAGGCTGGAGTAGGCGAGCAGGCGCTTCCAGGCCATCGACCGCCACAGGAACGGGACCGCGACGGCCAGCGACACGAGCCCGAAGGCGAGGACCAGCGCGCTGGCCGTGCCGGGGGCGAGCGCGGGGCCCAGCGTCGTCAGGACGCGCCACACGACCAGGACGACGGTCGGGAGCAGCGCGGCGGAGAGCAGGGCGCTGACCGCCGGGGGGGCTTCGCTGTGAGCGTCGGGCAGCCAGTTGTGCACTGGCGCCCAGCCGATCTTCGTCGCAAGCCCGGCGACGATCAGCACGAACGCGACGATCGCGGGACCGTCAGCGAGCCGCGGCGCGGCGCGGGCGATCGACTGCCAGTCGAGCGTGGCGAGGGCGCCCCCGTTCGGCGCGATCGCCACGTACAGGACGATGATGCCGAGCATGGCGACGGCCAGTCCGAACGTCGTCAGCACGAGGTACTTCCACCCGGCCTCCAGCGCACCGCGCGTCCCGCTGTATGCGACGAGCAGTGCCGACGCGCCGGTCGTCGCTTCGACGAGCAGCCACGCGAGCCCGAGGTTGTCGACGAGCGGGATCAGCAGCAGCGCCGCCCAGAACGCGTAGAACGCGACGTAGTACATCGAGCGCCCACGCGCGGCCGTGACGAGCCCACGTCCCGACGCGGCCAGTTGCGCGGGCGCGACCAGCGCGCTGAGCAGGCCGATCACGGCGATGACCGCGAGGAACACGCCGCCGGCCGCGTCGAGCACCCACCACGCGCTGCGGTGCGGATCGCCGGCGTCCGCGACGCCGATCGCCGCGAGCGCCAGCGAGAGCGCGGCGGTCAGCGTCGCACCGACGAGGTTGAGACGGTCCGCCTGCCGCGCGGTCCGTGCACACCAGGTGGCCGCGCCGGTCAGGATGGCGCACGCGGGAACTGCGATGACGAGTGCCTCAATCATGCAGGCTCCCCAGCATCGTTGTGTCGCCGGTGCCGAACTCGTCGTGGATGCGGGTCGTGAACGCGGCGGCGACGGCGACGACGATCACCAGGTCGAAGAGCACGCCGATCTCGACGATCCCGGGCAGTCCGCCGGGTGCGGCGAGCGCCGCGAGGTAGACGCCGTTCTCGGCGACCAGGAACCCGACGGCGTGCAGCACGGCCGAGCGCCGCAGGACGGCGATCAGGATTCCCAGGAGCACGAGCGCGACGGCGCCCTGCCCGGCCGCCGGGCTGTCGAGGCCCAGCGGCGGGACGAGTTGGACGGCGGCGAGCGTGAGCGAGGCGGCGATCGTCGCCCGCGTCATCGGCGCGAGTTCGCCGGCGATCAGCCGCGGCTCGCGCGTGCGGCGCACCACCCACGCAAGGCCGGCCGGCAGCAGGATCCCCTTGCCGACGAGTAGCACCCCGCCGATGACCAGCTCCGACGTCTCAGCGAACCCGTTGACCAGCGCGTACACCCCGAGCGCCATCGACTGCACGCCGACGAGCACCACGGCGACGGTGCGGCGGCGGGCGATGACGATCGCCAGGCCGATCGCGGTCACCGTGATCACGAACAGCGTGCTCATGCGGCGACCCCCAGCAATCTGCTGGCGAGCCCGAGCATGGCGATGACCGCGCCCCCGTACAGCAGGACCGGCACGCGCAGCAGCCGCATCTTCGGCTGCACCGACTCGGCGACCGCAAGCAGCACTGCGAATGTGCTGACCCATCCGGCGAGCCACAGGAACTGCACTGCCGGCGAGCCGGGATGCGGGACAAGGATCTCTGCGGCGAGCACGAGCACGGCCCAGGTGCGGGCGGCCGCGGACCAGTGCAGCAGCGCGAGGTCGCGGCCGGCGTACTCGAGCGTCGGCCCCTCGTGCACCATCGTCAGCTCCAGGTGCGTGTCGGGGTTGTCAATCGGCCGGCGTCCGGTCTCGGCGAGGATCACGAGGGCCAGGCCGATCGCCGCCGCCCACTGCGCGGGTTCGCGCCACGCATCGCCGGTGGCCGCCGCGTCGCGCATGGTGAGCAGGTCGGTGCTGTGGGCGGGGAATGCCAGGAGCGCCAGGACGACGAGCAGCAGCCCCTCGACGAACACCGCGAACGTGAGCTCGCGTGCGGCGCCCATCAGCTCGAACCCGCTGGCGGTGTCCCACGCGGCCGCGGCGAGCGCGAATCGTCCGATCGCCAGCAGCGCGAAGAGGACGAGCGCGTCGTGACCGAGTCCCCAGTCCGGTGAGGCGCTTGCGACCGGCAGCACGAGCAGCGCCAGCAGCGTCGCCGCGGCGGTGACGGGAACCGCGAGGTCATACACCCAGGTCGATGGCTGCGGGCGGACCCCGCTGCGACGCCACAGGCGGCGAAGTTCGCGGTAGGGCTGCAGGGGCGATGCACCGCGGCGGCCCTGCGCCCGTGCCTTGAGCCACTGCACGGCTCCGACGACCAGCGGTGCGAGCACGATCCCGCTCAGCTGCACGGCGCCCGCTGCGATCGTCTGCCCGGTCACGAGAACACCCCCAGGCGCAGCAGCGCGAGCAGGACGAGGAGCAGCACGACGAGGTAGCCCAGGTATGCGCGAAGGCTCCCCGACTGCACCCGCCGAGCGACGCCTGCCGCGCGCGACGCCAGGCGCAGCGCCGGCTCGAACACGTGCGTGTCGAAGACGTGCGGCACCTCGCCACGGAACTGCACCTCGTCGACAACGCCTGCCGAACCGGTGGTGACGGTGTCCCGGCGCGTGCGCAGCAGCCCGTCGATCATCAGGCGCAGCGGCTTGGTGAAGCCGGTGAGCGTCCAGCCGAGCGGCGGGGTGTCGGGCTGACCGCTGACCCAGACCGGCGCCGGGGCGGCGCGGCGCCGGCCGCGCGCCGCAGCGACGAGCGCTGCGGTCACCGCCAGCGCGAGCAGCAGCGCCGGGGTCGGCAGTGACCCGGTTCCCGGGAGGTCGAGCCCGAGCGACGCCTGTCCGGACCAGGACCCCGGGCCGAGCTGCGCCAGGCGCGGGACGAGCACCCCGGCGAGCACGGCGAGCAGCAGGCAAAGCGCGGCGAGAAACCCGATCGCGGCGCGGGTGCCAAAGGCGGGTTCCCGGGCCTCAGCGGCCTGCGAGGAGCGCGGGTGTCCGAGCAGCATGAGGCCCGCGACGCCGACGAAGCACAGCGCGGCCAGCGCCGCCGTCGCCGCCAGCGTCGCGGCGCCGAACGCGCCGATCAACGCGAAGCCGTCCTCCTGCGTCACCGGCAGGCGCAGCAGCGCCTGCAGCCCGATCCACTCCGAGACGAACCCGTTGAGCAGCGGGAGGCCGGCGATCGCGAGCGCCGCGACGCCGATCGCGCCGCCGGTGATCGGCATCCGGCGGAGCAAGCCGCCCATCCGGTCGATCTGCAGGCTGCCCGCCGCCTCGCCCGCGACGCCCGCTCCGAGGAACAGCGCGCCCTTGAACGCCGCATGGTTGAGCACCTGCAGCAGCGCCCCCGCGAACGCGATCGCCGCCCACTCTCGCTGTCCGGCGGACTCCAGCAGCAGCGCCGCACCGAGACCGAGGACCACGATTCCGGCGTGCTCGATCGAGCTGAACGCGAGCAGCCGCTTGAGTTCCCGTTGCACGAGGGCGTAGAGCACACCGACGAGCGCCGAGAGCGAGCCGAGGACAACCAGGACGACGCCGGTCCAGGCCGGGATTCCCGTGAGCCACAGGACGAGCACACGGATCAGCCCGTACAGCGCGAGCATGATCATCACGCCCGACATCAGCGCCGAGATGTGACTCGGCGCGACCGGGTGCGCGCGCGGCAGCCAGACGTGCAGCGGCACGATCCCCGCCTTCGTCAGGAAACCGACCAGCGCCATGACGAGCACGAGCGTCTGCAGGCCGGCGGGGCCCAGCGGCGCGCCGCCGATCGCGCCGTGAGCGGAGAGGATCAGCATCGCGGCCCACACGCCGACCGCACCGACATGCGTGACCCCGACGTACACGATCACCGCCCGCCGGACCTCCTCGTCCTGGCGCGCGACGAGCATCGCCCCCGCCGGGATCAGCGTCATCAGCTCCCAGCACACGAGGAACGTCGTGACGTCTCGCGCCGCGACCAGACCCGCCATGGCGAGCACGAACGCGGCCGTCAGCGCCGCAAGGACAGCGGACCTGCGTCCCGGCGGCAGCGCGTCCCGCGCGTACACGACCGCCGGGAGCGCAACGACACACAACACGAGCAGGAAGAACCCGCTGAGCGCATCCAAGCCGAGGGCCGGATGCACGCCGCTGCGAAATCCGGCACCCACCGGCCCGTCACCGGCGAACACCCCGACCGCGCCGATCGCCATCGCCAGCACGCCGACCGCCTGCAGCGCCAGCGACGCGCGATGACTCCCCGCGAGAGCACCCAGACCCGCGAGGGCGATCAGGCCCGCTCCAACACAGACCGCGAGCCACATGCCGCTCACAGCGACGTCGCGTTGCGCTCTCGCTCGGCCGCCAGCGCGGTCAGCCGATCGGCGGCGCTGTGCAGCCAGTGCCGCGTGGCCTCGTCCGCGCGGAGCTTGAATGCGCTACTCCGGGCGTAGCCTCGGACGGCCTCAAGGCTGCCGACGACGAGTCGGTGCCCGGTCAATGCGCAGCGCCCATCGGCGAGCAGGACGACAGCGCTCGCACGCTCATCGGAGACCAGCAGGACGGTCGCGACCTGCTGGCCGAGCACACGCCAAGGAGCACACGGATCGCCGTCAGAGGCCTTCCACGCGCGGGTCTCCAGGAGGTCGGCGACGTCGGTCACGACGTCCTCCCGCGCCTCGTGGACGGCTCCGCCGATGAGAGGTCCTCGAGGAGCGCCTGCTGTTCCTCGAGCTGGCTTGTGAGGATCTGCCGCGCCAGGTCCAGGATCTCCAGGATCCGCGGATCCCTGACCCGGTAGTACACGCTCGTCCCGTCCTTCCTGCTGCTCAGCACGCCGGCCTTGCGCAGCAGGTTGAGCTGCTGCGAGGTGCCGCTGGACTCCGACTCCATCGCAGCCCTCAGATCGCCCACCGTGCGCTCACCACCGCGCAGAAGCTCAACGAGCCGCATCCGTGTCGGATGCCCGAGCAGCCGGAAGACCTCGGCCTCAAGCTGCCAGAGCGGCCTGTTCACGCCGCACGCGCCGCTGCGGGATGTGGCGCTTGCAGCCCCATACCTCGAAGGTAGCAAACCTTCCAATCTTAAAGAAATGTAAGGTCTCTCTTGAGAGCTAGAACGAACCCCGATGAGATGGGGGTCGCCTTGCGCGCTTCGAAACCCGAAGTGCTGCGCCTGATCTGCGACGCGGACGAGTTCAACGCGCTGCACGCCTGGAACGCTCGCTGCGGGCGGCGATCGCCTGACGCGGACGTCGTGTCCGCGTGCGCGGCGTGAGCGCGACTACCGCGAGCGAGCGGGCTTGGGCTGTTCGTCGGCGAGCTCGCTGAGCAGCGACTGCGAGTCCGACAACGCCGAGCTCAGGATCTGCCGAGCGACCGCCAGCAGCTGGGACACTCGCGGATCCCGGAGGCTGTAGTAGACGCTCGTGCCGACCCGCCGGCTCTCCAGCACACCCTGCTGACGCAGCGCCGCGAGATGCTGGGACGTGCCGCTCGAGTCCAGCTGCAGCTCGGCCTGAAGGTCGCCGACCGTCCGCTCACCCCCGCTGAGCAACTCCAGAATGCGGATGCGAACCGGATGCCCCAGGACGCGAAACAGCTGCGCCTTCAGCACGTACACGGGGTCCGAGCGGACACGCGCAGCGCTGCCGTCGGGCGCTGGCGTCGTGGGAGGTGGCTTTCGCCGAGGAGCCATGAGGTTCGAGACTAGACGGCCGAACGGTCGGCGCGAACGGCGATCCTATCAAGATCCTTAGATCTTATAAGCCACTAAGATATGAGGTATGAGCGGCGCCCCGAAGTCGTGCATGAAGCCCAGCTTCAACGTCGGCGACGCAGTGGTCCACCCCCGGCACGGTGCCGGGCGGATCGTCAGCCACCGGCGACGGCGCCTGCTCGGAACCACGCGTGACTACCTGCAGATCGACCTCGAGCATGCGTCGATGCGGATCCTCGTGCCGTGCGACGCGGCCGCCATCGTCGAGCTGGGCAAGTCATCGGCCGCCGTCGCCTGCAGCGCGTGGTCGATGTCCTCGCCGCTGCCCCCGAGCCGGTCCCGTCCGGCTGGTCGCCCCGCCAGAAGCACCACCAGGCCAAGCTCGATAGCGGCGAACTGCTCGAGCTGGCCAGCATCGTCCGTGACCTGTCCGGGCGCGATCTCTCCTCCACCGAACGAGGGATGCTCCACCGCTCCCGAACGATCCTCGCATCAGAGGTCGGGTATGCCCTGGGCATCGACATCGAACGCGCCGGAAGCTACATCGACAAGCACATCACGCCCGCTGCCGGGTGAACCTGAACATGTCCGACCGCCCAAGACCCCTCAAGCCGCGTAGGCGGTTCGTGCTCGTCCCGCCGAGCCCGCAGCAGCCACTGCGGCGCTTCGTCCTGGTGCCGAACGACGTCCGCCCACCGGTGACCGCCGACGCCGCCGAGACTCCACCGGTCACCGAGTGGACCGGGCCGCCGCCAGGCGCACCGACGCTCCACAAGCCCGGGGCCGGCCCGCCGCCACCTCAGGCCGCGTGAACGCAAAGAGCTGACATGTCGAACGATCCCTCGCCTCGGCTGCAGCCATCGGCCTCCTACAGCGTCACCATGCGCGTCCACATGCCGCAGGAGGGAGCCGCATTCGCCGCGGTCGCCCGCGCCGTCGCCGACGCAGGCGCGATCCTCGGAGCAATCGATCTCGTACGCGTCGAGTCCGACGAGGTCGTGCGCGACGTCACCGTCGCGTGCGCCGACACACCGCATGCCGACGCGGTGGTGCAGGCAGTACGCAGCGTCGAGGGGATCCGCGTCGACAGCGTCTCCGACCGCACGTTCCTGCTGCACAAGGGTGGCAAGATCGAGGTCACCCCCAAGCTCGCGATCAGGACGCGTGACGACCTCTCGATGGCCTACACCCCGGGCGTCGGGCGCGTGTCGATGGCCATCCATGACGACCCGAGCAAGGCCTGGGCGCTCACCGTCAAGGGCAACACCGTGGCGATCGTGTCCGATGGCACGGCCGTTCTGGGCCTCGGTGACATCGGCCCGGCAGCCGCGATGCCAGTGATGGAGGGCAAGGCGATGCTCTTCAAGGAGTTCGCGGGCGTCGACGCCTTCCCGCTGTGCCTCGACACCAAGGTCGCCGACGAGATCGTCGCGATCGTCAAGGCGATCGCACCCGGCTTCGGCGGGATCAACCTGGAGGACATCGCCGCGCCCCGGTGCTTTGAGATCGAGCGTCGGCTGCGCGCCGAACTCGACATCCCCGTCTTTCACGACGACCAGCACGGCACCGCGATCGTCGTGCTGGCGGCGCTGCTGAATGCCCTGAAGGTCGTTGGCAAGTCGCCGGCCGACGTCACTGTCGTCGTCGTCGGGGCCGGCGCGGCCGGCGCCGCGTGCGCGGATATCCTGCTCGCCCAGGGAATCGGCGACGTCATCGTCTGCAACCGCCGCGGTGCCCTCTACGCCGGTGCCGAACACCTCGATGCCGACCGCGCCTCGCTCGCAGAACGCACGAACAGGTACGGGGTGAGGGGAACCCCCGACGAGGTACTGGCAGGTGCGGATGTCCTGGTCGGGGTCTCCGGCCCCGGCTCCGTCACGCCGGCCGGGGTGCGCAGCATGGCGCCCGACGCGATCGTGTTCGCGATGGCCAACCCCGTCCCCGAGATCCAACCGGAGGAGATCCGCGACGAGGTCGCCGTGATGGCGACCGGGCGCTCGGACTACCCCAACCAGATCAACAACGTGCTCGCCTTCCCAGGCGTCTTTCGCGGCACGCTCGACGTGCGCGCCGACGCCATCAACGAGGAGATGAAGCTCGCCGCCGCAAACGCCATCGCGCAGAGCATCCCCGAGGACGATGTGCACGCCGAATACATCATCCCCAGCGTCTTCAACCGCCACGTCGCAGACGCGGTGGCCGAAGCGGTCGCCGACGCGGCTGCGGCGAGCGGCGTGGCGCGACGCGAGCGAGGAGCCAGACACCCGGAGCACGGGACGCCACGCGATGACCGGTCCTGACAAACGCCGTCGCATCGACCCCGGAGGCCGCTGACGTGCCGCGCTCAATCATCGCCCTTCCACCCTCCGTCACCGGGGACTACACCGTCTACCTCAACGGCGTCGCCCAAGAGGAGGACGCCGACTTCCGGGTCGAGGGGCGCACCCTGGTGTTCGACCGCTCGTTGCGCAAAGACCGGATCTCAGGCTGGCGCTGGTTCCTCGGCGCGCCCGCGCGTACCGGCAGCCTCGACCCGCGAAACGACGACGGCCCGCCGAATGGCGGGCCGTCGGTCCTGCGAAGAACTGGCGGGTTTCGTGGGTCGGCCAGACCGGCTCCATCGTGACCTGGTCCGGGGCGGCCACGCAGATCGTCGACCACATGATGCGGTACTCCGACACGCCGCCGTCCAACGCGCGGACCAAAGGAGAAGCGCTGACGAATGCTGCGTTCCGCAGGAGATGGATAACCTCGGTCGAGGTCGACCGCGCGACCGCTGCGCCGGATCCTGGCCGCGCCGGTGGACGACCAGCTGGCCAGGGACCTCGACGAAGCCGAAGCGCCGGTCGGCGATCCCTGGCCGGGGTGAGCGGCCGGTGTCCCGGTCGCCGGCCCTGACTACGCTCTGTCGATGGTCGGCACAGTCGGGATCTGCGAGGACGACGACGCCCTCCGCGGAACGATCCGGCAGGCCCTCGAGGACGAGGGCTTGCTTCACCGTCCGGCCGACGGCGTCGGGCACGGAGGCGGTGACGAGCTTCGCGAGCGGCCGCCCGACGTCCTCGTGCTCGACATCGGGCTCCCTGACGCCGACGGCCTCTCAGGTTTCGAGCTTGCTCCCATTGCCCGCATGCTGCGGAATCGTGGACGTATTGGTCAGCGCAGCTCGATGAGCCGGTCACCTGCTTCGACCATGGCGACGATGTTCTCGATCTGCGGCTCGAACCACTCCAGAAGGGCCCGCCGAGTGGTGTTGGGGACCCGCACCCACACTCGTGGCGTTCGCGTCCGGCGAGTTCCGCGAAGTCTTCGTCCTTGGTGATCAGGACGTCCGCGCTCGTGTGGAGGTAGGTCCAGATGTCTTGATCGGGGCGCTGCCGAGTCCGATGTCGTGGACATGCTCGGCGGCGTGCCCATGGCTCGAGATCATGCGAGCCAGTGCTGGTGGAAGCTGTGCGTCGACGAGAAACCGCTCGCGCTACCGAATGGGCAGCACGGCGTGGTCGGCCTGGGCTGCGGCGTACTGGAGGCACGCCTTGATGTCGTCGGCTTCCAGATATGGGTAGTCGCCGAGGATTTCCGTCTCGGACGCGCCTGACGCCAGGAGCGAGAGGACGTCGCTGACCCTCACGCGGGTGCCCCGCACGGCGGGGCGGCCGTGCACGACGCCGGGATCGACGGTGATGCGGTCGGTCAGGGCCATGGCCCCAGGATACGCCCGACGGGGCATCTCGTGGACGGGG
>JBPPNC010000112.1:0-2067 GCA_051306365.1 Solirubrobacteraceae bacterium | reverse complement strand
GACGGTCGTGCGCACGTCGTAGCCGCGCTCGAGCAGCGTGGCGATGCACCAGCCGCCGAGGTAGCCCGTGCCGCCGGTGACGAGAACGGTTCCTTCTGCAGCGCTCATGCGCGCACCCTATCCGCGCGACGCGGCTGCGATACCCGGCCGATCACGGCATACACGGGGTGCGCGGTCATCAGCATGAGGCCGGCCACGTGCACGGGCTGGCCCACAGCAAGAACAAGCACAACCTCATGTACGGCGGCTGGATCCCCGACGCCCTACCTGCCGAAGATCGACGACCCGTACTACGACAAGCGCAGGCCGCCGGCCGGACCGCCGCGCAGCGCAAGGCGTACGAGCGGCGCACGGCCGCGCGAGCGCGGTCCGAGGGGTAGCGGCCCGCTACCCCTCCTCGGTGAACTGGTTGCCCTGCAGGTCGAAGAGGTTGCCGTCGGGGTCGCGCACGAGCGTCTCGCCGCCCGAGCCGATGACGTTCGGGTCCACTGGCGCCAGCACGGGGTTCTCACCCCGGATGAGCTGCACCCAGTTGTAGTTGGTCTTCTCGTAGACGCGTCGCCGGTACTCGGCCGTCTCCTGGATGATGCGCTGCGTCTCCTGCTGGGCGATGAACGTCAGGCGCTGTCGCCGGGCCTGATCGGCGCTCGGGTCCCAGCTCCGCCACGTCTGCAGGAGCACGTCCCCGACGGCGCCCGACACGCCCTGGAACGTGGCGACGTACGAGTAGTAGAGGTACCAGGTCTCCGGACTCACCTGGAACGTGCCGGCGACGATGTAGCCGACGACGGGTCGGCCGCTGCTCGTGGTGGTGAACTGGTACATCCCCGAGTCGATGCCAGGGCCGAGCACCCCGGCGCTGCCCGGGACCTGCGCGACGATGCGCGTGTCCGCGACCTGCGCGCCGGCGCTGGCGATGAAGAGCGGCCATGCCTGCTCGACGGCCTGCGCGGACCCCATGAGCGGCGCGCGCAGGGCCGGGCACGGCGCGAAGCAGAACGCCTGCGGGACGAGATACGGGACGGCGACGCCGAACGCGTAGCTGCCGAGGTCCGGGTGGCCGCCCTCGACGATGCCCTGCTGGCCGGAGGCGACCCAGCCGGCGGCGTCGGGGACGTTGGCCTTCGCGGTTCCGTCCGCGTTGGTGAACGCCTTCAGCGGGATCGCCGCCTCCTGGATCTGGGTCGTGCGCTTCGGGAGGTTCGTCAGCCGGATCCTCCGCGCGCTCTTGGCGATCGCGGCGAGCCGGCGGCGTTCGCTGCTCGGGACCGTCGTCCGTGACCCGCGCGGGGCGACGGTGATGACCGACACGCCCTTCGGGGCCTTCTCGAAGAACACCTGCGCCCGCTTCCCGCCCTTGAGCGTGACGCGGAACGACAGCCGGCGGGCGTCATCGGCGCCGGGTGGCGTCACGCCCAGCAGGCCCTCGGCGACGCTGCGCACGCTGTCGCCGGTTCGCACCCCGACGAGGGTGAGCTCCGACCGGCGACCCACGACCTCGTACGCGCCGCGCCGCAGGCGAAGCCGGTAGCCCTTCGGGGCCTTGACCCGGAATCCGCTGCGCCCGCGCAGCGTGCGCCACCCTCGCGTGGATGCCGCGGCGGTGGTGGCCGCGGGCGAGGCGCCGGCGGTCTGGCGGCCGGTGTCGGCCGCGGCTGCGGCGCCGTTCGGGGCGATGGCGAGCGTGACGCTGCCGCACGCCAGCGCGGTGATCAGCGGCTGGAGGTGCCGCGGGCGAGCGGCGCATGTCGTGCGCATGTCCAGATCCTTGCTCGGGAACACCCGTCCCCGGCCGGGAGGCCGTCAGGGACGTCGACTCGGACGATATCGACGATCGGGACCAGGGCCGCGGCAAGGTCACGAGTGCGCACCGTCGAGCAGGTCGCCGGCGGCCCGCAGCAGGATCGGCTTCATGGATTCCCAGCGGGCGTCGAGCTCCTCGCGGCCGGAGATCGGCATGGCGATCACCAGGCCGCGGATGAGCACGACGGCCACGTCGATGAGCGCCGGGAAGTCCGGGGATTCGGCCTCCGCGGGGAACAGCATGCCCGCGGTGGCGTGCACGAT
>JBPPNC010000102.1:0-19722 GCA_051306365.1 Solirubrobacteraceae bacterium | reverse complement strand
CGTCGCGCGGATAGGGTGCGCGCATGAGCGCTGCAGAAGGAACCGTTCTCGTCACCGGCGGCACGGGCTACCTCGGCGGCTGGTGCATCGCCACGCTGCTCGAGCGCGGCTACGACGTGCGCACGACCGTCCGGGACGTCGGCCGCGAAGAGGCCGTCCGCGCCGCCCTCGCGGTCGCGGGCGTCGAGGACCCGGGCGACCGGCTGTCGGTCGTCGCCGCCGACCTCACGTCCGACGACGGCTGGGCCGAGGCCGTTGCGGGCTGCCGCTACGTCCTGCACGTCGCCTCGCCGTTCCCGCCGGCGCAGCCGAAGGACCCCGACGAGCTCATCGTCCCGGCGCGCGACGGCGCGCTGCGGGTCCTGCGCGCCGCGCTCGCCGCGGGAGTGAAGCGCGTCGTCATGACGTCGTCGATCGCCGCCGTGCGCGCCGCGGAGGGCAGCCGCCCTGACCGTCTGCTCGACGAGCGCGACTGGTGCGACGGCAACGACACGTCGCTCACCCCCTACGTCCGCTCGAAGGCGATCGCCGAGCGCGCCGCGTGGGAGTTCGTCCGGTCCGAGGGCGCCGAGGACCATCTCGCCGTCGTCAATCCCGGGCTCATCGTCGGCCCGGTGCTCAGCAGCGACTTCTCGTACTCGGTCCAGCTCATCGAACGGCTGCTCGGCGGCAAGGTGCCCGCCGCGCCGAAGCTCGGCTTCACCTACGTCGACGTCCGCGACGTCGCCGAGCTGCACGTCCGCGCCATGACGAGTCCCGAGGCCGGCGGCGAGCGGTTCCTGGCCACCGACCGCTTCCTGTGGACGAGCGACACCGCGAAGATCCTGCGCGACCGGCTCGGCGATCAGGGCCGCAAGGTCCCGACCCGCGTGGCCCCGAACCTCATGGTGCGCGCCATGGGGATGTTCGACCCGGCGATCCGCACGATCGTCGGCGACCTCGGGCAGAAGACGGAGTACTCGAGCGAGAAGGCCCGCACCGTGCTCGGCTGGACGCCGCGCCCCGTCGAGGACGCGATCGAGGACACGGCGCGCAGCCTGCTGGACCGCGGCGTCGTCGCCGTATCCTGATCGCCATGCCCGCCCTGAGGTCCCGCACCGTCACCCACGGCCGCAACATGGCCGGCGCCCGCGCGCTCCTGCGCGCCGCAGGCGTGGATCGCGAGGACTTCGGCAAGCCGATCGTCGCGGTCGCGAACTCCTACACCCAGTTCGTCCCCGGCCACACCCACCTCAAGCCCGTCGGCGAGATCGTCGCCGAGGCGATCAAGGAGGCCGGCGGCATCCCACGCGAGTTCAACACGATCGCCGTCGACGACGGCATCGCGATGGGCCACGGCGGCATGCTCTACTCGCTGCCGTCGCGCGACCTCATCGCCGACAGCGTCGAGTACATGGTCAACGCGCACTGCGCCGACGCGCTGATCTGCATCAGCAACTGCGACAAGATCACGCCGGGCATGCTCAACGCCGCGCTGCGGCTGAACATCCCGACGGTGTTCGTCTCCGGCGGCCCGATGGAGGGCGGCACCGCGGTGCTCGTCGACGGCACGGTCCGCACGCGGGTGAACCTCATCACCGCGATCGCCGACGCCGTGGCCGACCAGGTCTCCGATGAGGACATCGCGATCATCGAGGAGAACGCCTGCCCGACGTGCGGGTCGTGCTCGGGCATGTTCACCGCGAACTCGATGAACTGCCTGACCGAGGCGCTCGGCCTCGCGCTCCCGGGCAACGGGTCCATCCTCGCGACGCACACCGCGCGCAAGGAGCTCTACGAGGCGGCGGGCCGCACCGTGGTGGACATCGCGCTCCGCTATTACGACGAGGACGACGAGTCCGTGCTTCCGCGCTCGGTCGCCACGCGCCCGGCGTTCGAGAACGCGATGGCGCTCGACGTCGCCATGGGCGGCTCGACGAACACCGTCCTGCACATCCTCGCCGCCGCGCAGGAAGCGGAGCTCGAGTTCACGATGGCCGACATCGACGCGATCTCACGGCGCGTGCCGTGCCTGTGCAAGGTCGCCCCGAACGGGACGTACCTCATGGAGGACATCCACCGCGCGGGCGGGATCCCCGCCATCCTCGGCGAGCTGCACCGCGGCGGGCTGCTCAACACGGACGTCACGACGGTCCACGCCCCGACCGTCGACGCCTGGCTCGGCGCGTGGGACATCCGCGGCGCCAGCGCGTCGGACGAGGCGATCGAGATGTTCCACGCCGCGCCGGGGTGCGTGCGCTCGGCCACCGCGTTCTCGCAGTCCGAGCGGTGGGAGACGCTGGACACCGACGCCGCCGAAGGCTGCATCCACGACATCGCGCACGCGCACTCGAAGGACGGCGGCCTGGCGATCCTCACGGGCAACCTCGCGGTCCGCGGCTGCGTCGTGAAGACCGCGGGCGTCGATGAATCGATCCTGACGTTCTCCGGCCCGGCCGTCGTCGTGGAGTCGCAGGACGACGCCGTCGACCTCATCCTCAGCGGCGGCGTGAAGGAGGGCGACGTGGTCGTCATCCGCTACGAGGGGCCGCGCGGCGGACCGGGCATGCAGGAGATGCTCTACCCGACGTCCTACCTCAAGGGCCGCGGCCTGGGCGAGGCGTGCGCGCTCATCACCGACGGGCGGTTCTCCGGCGGCACGTCGGGCCTGTCGATCGGCCACGTCTCCCCCGAGGCGGCGTCCGGCGGTGCGATCGCGCTCGTCGAGAACGGCGACACGATCTCCATCGACATCCCGAACCGCGCGATCACGCTCGTGGTCTCCGAGGAGGAGCTCGCCGAGCGCCGTGAGCGGCTGGAGTCCGGCGCCGGCTATGTGCCCGCCGCCCGCGATCGGGCCGTCTCCCCCGCCCTGCGAGCCTACGCCGCGATGGCGACGTCGGCCGACACGGGCGCGGTGCGCGACGTCAACGCGGTCGAGCGGGCGGTCGCCGCGGCGGCGGACTCGCGCGCCAACGTCACAGCGCGCTGAGGAGCTCGACCTCGCCGTCCTCGGCAAGGCTCGCCAGTCCGGCGTCGAACGTGACGAGGTGCGTGCCGCGCCGGCGGGCGAGCACCAGCAGGTGCGCGTCGGTGACCTCACGGTACCCGGCGACGCGAGGGAAATCGGCGTCGGCGATGGACACGTCGTCGACCAGAAACGCATGTCCCGCGGCCGCACGCATCGCGGCCAGCGCTTGACGGGCCGCATCGACGCCGATCGGTGCGGGGAGCACCTTCGGGTTGGAGGACACGCGCACGAAGCCGCTCTCCGTGATCGGGCAGGTCGCCCAGCCCTGCGATGCGTGTGCCGCAAACCAGCCGCGCACCGGCGCGTGGTGGATATGTGAATCCCAGGCCAGCGCGACGAGCGCGTTGACGTCGAGGAGCCCCACGGCAGCTCAGTCCTCGTCGAGCGCGCGCCGGACCATCTCCGGCGTGATCGCGGGCGTGCCCGCGGGCACGCGGATGACGGGCAGATCCCCATCGGCGTCCACCCGCGCCGGGCTCAGGCCACGGCGCGCGAGCTCGGAGACCACCGCGCCCAGCGAGCGGCGCTCGCCGGCCGCCAACTCCCTGGCGGCGGCGACGACATCGTCGTCGAGATTCAGCGTCGTGCGCACGCGAATGATGCTAGCGCATCATCACATCAGGCAACATCCATTGTCATCTTTGTGTACGGTCCCGCACATGAGGAGACGAACCGGGCTGGCCGCGCTCACCGTGGCCGCCGCACTACTGCCTGCCACCACCGCCACGGGCGCGAACTGGGCCGATGTGGACCCCTTCGCCATCTGCCCGGACGCAGCTCCGAGCTGCCTCGACGTGACGCTCACCGAGATGCGCGAGCGCCTGGCCGGCCACGACCGGACCTGCAATCACAACGGGCTGTTCCTGCGCAACTACGTCAACGTGACCGAGGCCTACGCGAAGAGCCTGCGTGAGGAGCCCGAGCTCTTTGACGACCCCGCCTGGCTCGCCCGCGAGGACGCGATCTTCGCCGCTCAGTACTTCCAGGCCGAGGACCGCTGGAAGGCCGGCCGATTCTCGGAGGTGCCGAAGGCCTGGCGCATCGCCTACCAGGCCGCCGACCTGGGCCGCGTCCAGGGCATCGGCAACCTGCTGCTCGGCATCAACGCCCACATCCAGCAGGACATGGCCTCCATGGTCGCCGCCGCCGGGATCACGGCGCCCGACGGATCCAGCCGCCGCCGCGACCACGACATCTTCATGAGGGTGCTCGCCCGCCAGTACGACCCGATTCTCGCCGAGGCGATCAAGCACGACGACCCGGACATGGCGATCTTCCAGTTCCCCGCCAACAGCGACAAGCAGGTCACGAACGCCGTGACGTGGGCGCTGACGTTCCGGGAGACCTTCCGCTACCGGCCCGCGATCGCGTCGCCGAAGCGCCGCAACGCCATGTGCGCCGCCCGCAACCTGGGCACCTAGCCGCCGACGACACGGAGCCCGGCGCGGGCCCAGGCCATGATGCCGCCGCTGACGTTGGTGGCATCGAGCCCGGCCTTCGCCGCGGCCTTCGTGGCCCTGGCGCTGCGCGCACCGGAACGGCAGAGGAACGCCACGGGGGTGGCGCGGTCCAGCTCACCGAGGCGCGCGGGCAGCTCACCAAGTGGGATCGCGACCGCGCCCGGGACGCGGGCCTCGCGGACCTCGGCCGGCTCACGGACATCGACGAGGACGAGCGTGCCCGCGCTCAGGCGGTCGGCGGCGTCCTGAGGCGTGATCGTCTGGGTGCGGGTGAACAGCATCGGGAGCTCCTGGTGTCGGGAGAGGTACAGCATACAACTTCGCGGTTGTATAGTGGAGAATACCCCGACCGGAGACGCCCGCATGAGCACGATCACCGCCCTGACCACCGAGACCTTCGCCGATGCCGTCGCCGGCGACGGCATCACCGTCGTCGACTTCTGGGCCCCGTGGTGCGGGCCGTGCCGCGCGATGGCGCCCCAGTTCGAACGCGCCGCCACGCTGCGGCCGCAGTACCGCTTCGCGAAGGTCAACGTCGACGAGGAGCAGGCGCTCGCGGCCGGCTTCCAGATCCGCGGGATCCCGACGCTCGCGGTCCTGCGCGACGGCAGGCTCGTCGGCACCGCATCCGGCGTCGTCCAGGCCGACCAGCTCGTACAGGCGCTCGACCAGGTCGCGGTGGCCGACACGCAGGCGGCGTAGCGAGCTAGGACTTGCGGTCCCGATCGCGCGAGGGCTGCACGCGCTTGGGCTCGCCCGGCATCTTCGGATAGTCGGGCGGGTACGGCATATCGCCCTGCTCGTCGCGCTCGTAGAGGTCCAGCAGCGGCTGCAGCGAGTGGGCGACCTCGTCGATGGCGGCGTGCTTGTCGCCCACCTCCTCGAACCGGGCGGGCATCGTGGCCACGGTGAAGTCCTCGGGGGTGATCTCCGGCAGCTCGTCCCAGTCGACGGGCGCCGACACGGGTGCCCCCGGCTTCGGGCGGATGCTGTACGCCGAGGCGATCGTGCGGTCCCGCGCGTTCTGGTTGTAGTCGACGAAGATGCGCTCGCCGCGCTCCTCCTTCCACCACTTCGTCGTGACCTCGCCGGGCAACCGCCGCTCGAGCTCGCGGCCGAACGCGATCGCGGCATGGCGCATGTCGGTGAAGGTCCAGGCGGGCTCGATCCGGACGTAGATGTGGACCCCACGCCCACCGGACGTCTTCGGGAAGCCGATGTAGCCGAGCTCGGCGAGCAGCTCACGGGCTGTTCCCGCGACGCGCACGGCGTCGGCGAAGTCCGTCCCGGGCTGCGGGTCGAGATCGAGACGCAGCTCGTCGGGGTGGTCGACATCGTCCCGGCGCACCGGCCACGGATGGAACGTGATCGTGCCCATCTGCGTCGCCCAGGCCACGACCGCGGGCTCGGTCGGACAGACCTCGTCGGCGTGGCGCCCTGACGGGAAGGTGATCCGCGCGGTCTCGACGTAGTCGGGCGCGCCGCGGGGGATGCGCTTTTGGAAGAACGCGTCGCCCCCGCCCTTCCCGCGCGTCGACAGGACGATGCCCTCGTGCACCCCCTTCGGCCAGCGCTCGAGCGTGGTCGGCCGCCGGTCGAGGGCCCGCATGATCCCGCCGGCCACGGCGACGTAGTACTCGACGACATCGAGCTTCGTCAGCTCCGGCGTGCGCTCCGTCGCGGGAAAGATGACGCGGTCGGGGTTCGAGACCCGGACCTCGCGGCCGGCGGCGTCGACGGTGGTGGCGGGTGAGGCCATGCCCAGAGTTCTACGTCACGGCGCCGTCGGCGCAACCCGTGGGCCTCAGCGCCGGATCGTCGAGATGGGAGCAGCGACGATGCGATCGGCCAGATGGATCACGTGCGGGCCCGTGTGGAACAGGACTCCCTGGACGAATCGATCGCCGAGTCCGTCTCGCATCCATGTCAGGTGGCCCTCCGCGTACGCTGCGCGGCATGCGTTTCTCGACCTGGAACGTCAACTCGGTCAAGCAGCGCCTCCCGCGGCTGCTGCCGTGGCTCGACGAGCGCCGCCCCGACGTCGTCTGCCTGCAGGAGACCAAGCTCGCCGATGGCGCCTTCGACGCGTTGCTCTCCGCGCCGCTGGCCGAGCGCGGCTACGAGGTCGCCGCCCACGGCGAGGCGCAGTGGAACGGCGTGGCGATCCTCTCGCGGGTCGGCCTCGACGACGTCGTCGACGGACTTCCGGGCGGCCCGGGGTTCCCGCACCAGGAGGCGCGCGCCGTGGCCGCGACGTGCGGCGGCGTCCGCGTCGTGTCGGTCTACGTCCCGAACGGCCGCGAGCCGGACTCCGACCACTACCGCTACAAGCTCGCCTGGCTCGCGACACTGCGGGACATCGTGGCGGCGGGCGACCCCTCCACGACCGTCGTCCTCGGCGACGTGAACATCGCGCCCACCGACGACGACGTCTTCGACGCCGCCGCGTACGCCGGCCACACGCACGTCACCGCGCCCGAGCGCGCCGCGCTCGCCGACCTGCAGGGTGTCGGCCTGCACGACGTCGTCCGCGACCGCTGGCCCGACGCGCGCGTCTTCACCTACTGGGACTACCGTGCCGGCATGTTCCACAAGGACCTCGGGATGCGGATCGACCTCGTGCTCGCCGGGGACGCCGTCGCAGATCGGGTCAAGGCCGCGTGGGTCGACCGCCAGGCCCGCAAGGGCAAGGGCCCGAGCGACCACGCGCCGGTCATCGTAGATCTCGACGAGGCGCCCGACGGGGACATCGGCCCGGTCGTGCCGCCGCCCTCCGCGCCGGCGGCGCCGCGCGGCACGGCCAAGCTGCCGCAGTCCAGAACATAGACTGGCCGCGCGAGGTCTTCGTCGAGTCGCTCGGCGACCTCACCGACGAGGCCTTCACCCGCATGCCTCCGCCCGAGGGCGGGCGCTGCATCGACGTCGGCTGCGGGTTCGGCGACACCACCCGGCGGCTCGCAGAACTGACGGGCCCGGAGGGCTTCGCGCTCGGCACCGATTCGTCCTCGCGCTTCATCGACGACGCCCGCGATGAGGCCGCGGCGGCGGGCGCGAAGCACGTGGCGTTCGAGGTCTCCGATGCGCAGACCGCCTCCTGGGACCCGAGCTTCGACTACGCGTTCTCGCGCGTGGGGACGCAGTTCTTCGCCGCGCCGGTGCCTGCGATGCGCGCGATCCGCGGCGCCCTCGTGCCGGGAGGCAGGCTGAACAAGGTCTGCTGGCGGCGCAAGCAGGACAGCGCGATCTGGGCGGAGACCGAAGAGGTCGTGCACGGCGAGCACGGCGAGCGCCGCCGGCCCGAGATCGCCGAGGCCGTCGCCGACCGCTTCGCATCGTGGCGGCACGCGGACGGATCGATCGTCGGGCGCGCGTCTGTGTGGTTCGTCACCGCGACCAACCCGGGGAGCGCGGGAATTATTCTGGATTGACTCCAGATTGTGTGGCATACTCGCCCGCGTGCCGGCGGCCCCCGAACTCGAGCAGCTGCTGCGCGGGGCCTCCCTGCGCGTCACCCGTCCTCGTGTCGCGGTCCTTGCCGCCGTGTACGACCATCCGCACGCCGATACGAACTCGATCATCGGTCACGTGCGCGACGAACTCGGCGAGGTCTCCCACCAGGCCGTCTACGACGTCCTGCAGGCCCTGACCGACGCGATCCTGCTGCGGCGCATCCAGCCGCTGGGCTCCGTGGCCCGCTACGAATCGCGGGTCGCAGACAACCATCACCACGTCGTGTGCCGGTCGTGCGGCGCCATCGCCGACGTCGACTGCGCCGTCGGTGCCGCACCCTGCCTCACCCCCGACGAGCACCACGGGTTCGTCATCGACGAAGCCGAGGTCATCTACTGGGGCCTGTGTCCCGCGTGTTCACCCTCCGATCCCCGAAAGGGTCACCTTGTCTGACCAGCACCATGACGACGCCGTCGTCGGCGAGATGAACGACGAGCAGTCCGGCGGCTGCCCCGTCGCCCACAACGGCCAACTCCCGCACCCGACCCAGGGCAGCGGCAACGCCGCCTGGTGGCCGAACCGCCTGAACCTGAAGATCCTCGCGAAGAACCCCGCGGAGGCCAACCCGCTCGGCGAGGAGTTCGACTACGCCGAGGCGTTCCAGAGCCTCGACCTCCCCGCGGTCAAGCAGGACATCGAGGAGATCCTCACGACCTCGCAGGACTGGTGGCCCGCGGACTTCGGCCACTACGGCCCGTTCATGATCCGCATGGCGTGGCACAGCGCCGGCACGTACCGCATCGGCGACGGCCGCGGCGGCGGCGGCACCGGCCAGCAGCGCTTCGCCCCGCTGAACAGCTGGCCGGACAACGGCAACCTCGACAAGGCGCGCCGCCTGCTGTGGCCGGTCAAGAAGAAGTACGGCCAGAGCCTGTCGTGGGCCGACCTCATGATCCTCGCGGGCAACGTCGCCCTGGAGTCGATGGGCTTTGAGACCTTCGGCTTCGCGGGCGGCCGCCCCGACGTGTGGGAGCCCGACGAGGACGTCTACTGGGGCGCTGAGACGACGTGGCTCGGCGACCAGTACCGCTACGGCGGCTCGGACGCCCTGCGCGACGCGGTCAAGGACGCGCAGGCGCTCGAGGGCCCGCTCGGCGCCGTGCAGATGGGCCTGATCTACGTCAACCCGGAGGGCCCGGGCGCGAACCCCGATCCGCTCGCGGCCGCCCACGACATCCGCGAGACGTTCTCGCGCATGGCGATGAACGACGAGGAGACCGTCGCGCTGATCGCCGGCGGGCACACGTTCGGCAAGACCCACGGCGCGGCCGACCCCGACCAGTACGTCGGCCCCGAGCCCGAGGCGGCTCCGCTCGAGGAGCAGGGCCTGGGCTGGAAGCAGACCTACCGCAGCGGCAAGCTCCAGGACACGATCACGTCCGGCCTCGAGGTCACGTGGACGTCGTTCCCGACGCAGTGGACGAACGACTTCTTCGACAAGCTCTTCGGCCATGAGTGGGAGCTCGAGACGAGCCCCGCGGGCGCGCACCAGTGGGTGGCCAAGGACGCCGAGGCAACCGTCCCCGCCCCGAACGAGGGCGGCGCGATGCGCAAGCCCACGATGCTCACGACCGACCTGTCGCTGCGCTTGGACCCGATCTACGAGCCGATCTCCCGCCGCTTCCACGAGAACCCCGACGAGTTCGCTGACGCGTTCGCGCGTGCGTGGTTCAAGCTGACGCACCGTGACATGGGCCCGGTCGCCCGCTACCTCGGCCCGGAGGTCCCGGACGAGGAGCTCCTCTGGCAGGACCCGCTTCCCGCCCCGACGGCCGCGCCGCTCAGCGCGGAGGACGTGGCGGCGCTGAAGGCGGCGATCGCGGCCTCGGGCCTGAGCGTCTCCCAGCTGGTCTCGACCGCGTGGGCGTCGGCCTCGTCGTTCCGCGGCAGCGACAAGCGCGGCGGCGCGAACGGCGCGCGCGTGCGCCTCGCTCCCCAGAAGGACTGGGAGGTCAACGATCCGGCCGAGCTGGCGACCGCACTGCAGGCGCTGGAAGGCGTCCGGTCGGCGTTCAGCAAGGACGTCTCGCTGGCCGACGTCATCGTGCTGGCCGGCGCCGTCGGCGTCGAGCAGGCGGCGAAGGCGGCGGGCGTCGACATCGAGGTCCCGTTCACCCCGGGCCGCGTCGACGCGACACTCGAGCAGACGGACGTCGACTCGTTCGAGGCGCTCGAGCCCGCGGCCGACGGCTTCCGCAACTGGATCCGCGCGGACCACCCGCTCCCGGCCGAATACCTGCTCATCGATCGGGCGAACCTGCTCACGCTCACCGCCCCGGAGATGACCGTCCTCGTCGGGGGCCTGCGCGTCCTCGGCGCCAACCAGGGCGGGTCGACCGTCGGCGTTCTCACGGACGCGCCGGGCACCCTCACGAACGATTTCTTCGTGAACCTGCTCGACCTGGCCACCACGTGGGTGCCGACGTCGCCGTCGGCCGACACGTTCGAGTCCAGCGACGGCAAGTGGACCGGCAGCCGCGTCGACCTCCTGTTCGGCTCGAACTCCGAGCTGCGCGCGCTGGCCGAGGTCTACGCCAGCGACGACGCGAAGGAGAAGTTCGTCACGGACTTCGTCGCCGCGTGGGCGAAGGTCACCGAGCTGGACCGCTTCGACGTCCGCTAGGACGAGAAGGCATCGCGTGAGCACGAGGTGCGCGCAGGCGAGGCCGTCAGCCGCACATCACGGCTGACGGCCCGCACCTCGAGCTGCGCGCCCGAGCCTCCGGCGCGCTGCTAATGTCATCGCGTGATGTCAACGCTTGATGACAAACCTCGACGGACCCACGATGCCGACGCGAGCCGGCGGGCGCTGCTCGATGCCGCGACGGGACTCTTCGAGGAACGCGGGTTCGAGGCGGCAACCGTCCGCGAGATCGGCGAGCGCGCCGCCGTCGACCCCGCGCTGATCGCCCGCTACTTCGGCGGCAAGGAGGGTCTCTACCTCGCGGCGATGACCGAGACGCAGGGGCCGGGGACGGGCGGCGACGCGCACGCGTTCGCCCAGCGGATCGTCACCCGTCATGAGTCGCAGGGCGCCGGACCGATCGGCCGCGCGATGGTCAGCGCCACGCTGAGCCACGCCATGCGCGATCAGGTGCGCGAGATCCTCGCGGTCCGCACGGTCACCCCACTCGCCGAACGCCTGCGCGAGCGCGGCGTCGCCGATCCGGAGCTCTGCGCGTCGATGGTCGTCGCGGCGACGATCGGGCTCTCGCTCGTGCGATCGGGCGGAATGCTGCCCGCCCTCGCCGACGCGTCGACCGCCGACGTGCTCGCCCACCTCGCCCCCGCGATCGACGCCCTGTGCGGCGACGCGTGAGCGACGCGGCCGGGACGACCGTGCTCCGTCCAGCGCGCGAGCGCACGTTCGTCCCGGCCCTGCTGGCGATCGGCCTCGTCGTCTCCGTCATCAGCTCGCTCGGCGCGCCGCTGATCCCCACCATCGCGAAGGACCTTCACGCGAGCGTCGGGGCGACCCAGTGGTCGCTGACCGCCACGCTGCTGGTCGGCGCGGTCGCCTCGCCGCTCGTCGGCCGCCTCGGCGACGGCCCGCGGCGGCGTCACGTCCTGCTCGTCTGTCTCGCCCTGGTCTCCCTGGGCGGCGCGATCTCGGCCCTTGCCGGGACGCTGCCGGTGCTCGTCGCAGGTCGCGCGCTGCAGGGGCTCGGCCTCGCGCTCATGCCGTTGACGATGGCCTCGGCCCGCGATCATCTGCCGTCCGGCCGGTCGGCCAGGGTCATCGCGCTGCTCTCGGTCATCGGCGCCGCCGGCGTCGGGCTGGGCTATCCGATCACGGGGTTCATCGCCGAGCACTTCGACGCCTCTGCCGCGTTCTGGTTCGGCGCGATCGCCAGCGCCGCGGCGCTCGTCGTCGCGGCAGCGTTCGTCCCGCACGCCGGGCCGTCGGTGCACGACCACGCCAGACTCGACGTCCGCGGCGCCGCGCTGATCGGCGGCGGCGTGCTCGCCCTCCTGCTCGCTCTGGAGAAAGGCTCCGACTGGGGCTGGGGCTCGAGCTCCACGCTCGGGCTGCTCGCGCTCGCCGTCGCCCTCCTGGCGCTGTGGACCGTCAACGAGCTGCACGTCGAGCACCCGCTCGTGGATCTGCGGCTCGTACGCCGCCGTGCGGTGCTCACAGCGAACGTCACCGGGCTCGTGCTGGGCACCGCGATGTACCTCGGCATCTCGCTCGTCACCCAGGTCGTCCAGTTGCCGACCGAGATGGACCAGTCGGTGTTCGCTGCCGGCCTCGCGCTCGTGCCCTTCTCGGCCCTCTCGGCGCTGGCGAGCAGGATGGAGCCCGCCGTCGCCCGGCGCGCCGGGGCGCGCGCGACGATCCCGATCGGCTCGCTCGTCATCGCCGCCGGCATGATCTTCTTCGCGGGGACGGGAGATGCGCTCTGGCAGGCGTTCGTGACGATGGGCATCATCGGCATCGGCCTGGGCTTCACCTTCGCCGCGATGCCGGGGCTCATCGTCGGCGCGGTGCCGTCGCACGAGACGAGCAGCGCGATGAGCTTCTACCAGGTGAGCCGCTACGTCGGGTTCTCCATCGGCAGCGGCCTGGCCGTCACGCTCCTGCGCGCGTTCGACGGCGGTGGCGGCGGGCTCCCGACGTCCGGCGCGTACAGCAGGACGTTCCTGGTGGGCGCGATCGCGTGCGTCGCGGCGGCCGCGCTCGCGTGGGTGCTTCCCGGTGACACGTTCGCGGCGCCGTCATCGTCGGCCGAAACGGACGAGCTCGCGGCCGAGGAGGGAGAGCTCGCCGCGGCGGGCCTGCAGACCCTCGGAGCGGACCAAGCCTGAAGCCTCCATGGCACCTGGAGGGCGTCGTACGGCGGCTTCCACACGCCCCAGTCACCTGGATGTCGGCCGGGCTGACGGGCCCGTCGAGTTCGATGCCGGACGAATGCCGGGCCGCGGTCGATTTTCGCGACCTGCACGCCCGGGAACGTCCCGTGCGCCCCGGGATTCGTCAGCGCATTGGGCAGCGGCGTAGAACAACTGGGACGCCCCGGAGCTCTCGGGCGGGCTGTCGCCTGCGTCGAGCAGTCTAGGTGCTCGAGCATCTCGACGACCAGCCCCAGAACGACGAAAGCCCCCTGGCGAGAGGGGGCTTCCGGGCTGATTCCTTACCGGCGAACCGACAAGGAACCAATAGCGGGGGCGGGATTCGAACCCGCGACCTTCGGGTTATGAGCCCGACGAGCTACCAGACTGCTCCACCCCGCGGCGTGGACCGATCACTATAGCGCGCCGGCGCTCCCACCGACGCCGCCTCGCGACGTGCGAGGATCGGTGCGATGGCCATCGTGCACGTGACCCGTCAGCTTCCCGGCGACGCGCTGCAGCGCATTCCCGACGCGGGCCACCAGCTCGTGGTCCGCCGCGACCGGATGCCGCCGTCCCCCGCCGAGCTGCGGCGCATCGCCGCCGACGCCGACGCGCTCATCACCACGCTGGCCGACCGGGTCGACGCCGAACTGCTCGACGCCGCGCCGCGCCTGAAGGTCGTCGCGAACTACGCCGTCGGCGCGGACAACATCGACGTCCAGGCGGCGCTGCGGCGCGACATCGCCGTCGGCGTCACGCCCGACGTCCTCACCGACGCCACGGCGGACATGACCCTCGTCCTGCTGCTCAGCGTCGCGCGCCACATCCCGACCGCAGCGCGCGCGGTGATCGACGGTTCGTGGAAGACCTGGGAGCCGGCGGGCCACCTCGGACTGGAGCTGCGCGGCGCGCGGCTGCTCGTCGTCGGCCCCGGGCGTATCGGACGTGCGGTCGGGGAGCGCGCGAGCGCCTTCGGCATGGACGTCGCGTACGCGGGGCGCGATGCCGACCTGCTCGCCCTGCTGCCGGACGCCGACGTCGTCACGCTCCACGTCCCGCTGTCGCTCGACAGCCGCAAGCTCATCGGCGAAGCGGAACTCGCCGCGATGAAGCCCGGGGCGCTGCTCATCAACACCGCCCGCGGCGGCCTCGTCGACCAGGACGCGCTCGTCGACGCGCTCGAACACGGCCACCTCGGCGGCGCGGGGCTCGACGTCACGACCCCCGAGCCGCTGCCGCCCCACGACCCGCTGCTCGACCTGCCGAACGTCCTCGTCCTGCCGCACATCGGGTCGGCGACCGTCGCGGCGCGCCACCGGATGAGCGAACTCGCCGTCGGCAACGTCCTCGCGGCGCTCGAAGGCGAGCCGCTGCCCAACCCGGCGAAGGCGTAGCCCGTGCGGGTGGCGGTTGTCGACATCGGGACGAACTCCACGCGGCTGCTGATCGCCGATGTCGAGGACGAGGGCGCCCAGGTCACCGAACTGCTGCGCCGCTCGATCGTCACGCGGCTCGGCGAGGGCGTCGATCAGAGCGGCCGGCTCGGCGACGAGCCGATGCAGCGCGTCTTCACCGTGCTCGACGAGTACCGCCGCCTCATCGACGAGCACGGCGCCACCGCGACGTTCGCCGTCCTGACCAGCGCGTCGCGGGACGCCGCCAACGGCCCCGAGTTCCGCCAGATCGTCACCGACCGCTACGGCCTCGACGCGCACGTCATCGACGGCGACACCGAGGCGAACCTCACGTTCACCGGCGCGACGTCCGAGCGGCCGCACGACGGCGAGGAGATCGTCGTCGTCGACATCGGCGGCGGCTCGACCGAGTTCGTCGTCGGCCGCGACGGGCACGTCGACTTCCACGTCTCCACGCAGGTCGGCGTCGTGCGGCACGGCGAGCGTTACCTCCTGCACGACCCGCCGCAGCACCACGAGCTGGAGGCGATGGCCCACGACGTGCGCGGCGTCTTCCGCACGGCCGTTCCCGACGACCTGCGCGCGAAGACCACCCGTGGCATCGCCGTCGCCGGCACCGCGACCCAGTCCGCTGCCATCGACCTCGAGCTCGAGCCGTACGACGTCGCGAAGGTCCACGGCCACATCCTCGAACTCGCCACCCTCGAGCTCCTTCTCGCCCGCATGGCGCAGATGCCGCTGGCCGAGCGCCGGCACGTCGTCGGCCTCGATCCGGACCGCGCGCCGACCATCGTCGCGGGCGTCGCGATGCTCATGGAAGCCATGCGCGCCTACGACCTCCAGCAGGTCGAAGTCAGCGAGCACGACATCTTGCGCGGGGCCGCCCTGGCCCTCGTCCGCGGAGAGGTCCGCTCGCGCTAATCACACCGGATTTCGATCTGCATGGACGCATGTCTGATTGCCGGATCACCCGTCCAGTGGCGATAGTCCTGTGTGTACGGGGAGGCACTTCGCGTTCCCCCCCACCCATAGGTTCGGGCGACTGCGTCACGCAAGTGGCGCCTCCCGCCGCCCGAGTCGCGTACACATCCCGGCCCCTCAGAACGCACCCCTGCCCGTCCTGTCGGGGCCTCGCGCGAAGCCCGCCTCTGGCGGGTTTCGCCGGTTGTGGGGAAAACGCCGCGGCAGAGCCGGGGCTGCCTGACCCTGCTCCAGCGCCGACGGGTACACGCTCGTCGGGTCGATACGCCGCCGGACCCCGCTCATGCGGGGTGTGCGCATTGCGGTTCGCCAGACGAACCAGGATCCTCACACCCCCGGCCAACATGTGTCCTACGCCAGGTTCGACCGGCGCGGGTAGACCACGGTCGGGTCGGTCATGACGTTGACGAGCGACGGTCCGTCCTCGCTCAGCGCCTTCTCCAGGGCGCCGCGCAGCTGCCCGGGCTCGCGGACCTGCGACCCGGTGCCGCCGAGCGCTTCGACGACCTGGTCGTACGGCGTTTCGGGCACGAGGTCCGCGGCGACGGAGTACCCGTACAGGAATTCCATCGGATGCTTCTCCAGAGCCCAGATGCCGTTGTTGCCGACCACGCCGACGACGTTCACGCCGTGGCGGGCGAGCGTGTCGAACTCCATGCCGCTGAAGCCGAACGCGCCGTCACCCAGCAGCAGCACGACCTGCTTGTCCGGCCGCGCGAGCTTCGCGGCCAGCGCGTAGCCCGGGCCGGCGCCGAGGCAGCCGTACGGGCCCGGATCCAGCCAGCTGCCCGGCTCGTACGTCGGCATGACGCGGCCGGCGTAGCTGACGAAGTCGCCGCCGTCACCGATGACGATCGCGTCGCGGTCCAGGACACCGATGAGTTCCTTGTAGAGCCGCAGCGGGTGCAGCGGCGAGCGGTCGTCGCTCATCTCGGCCTGCTCGCCGGCGAGCTTCTCGGTCTCGGCCGCCCGCAGGCCGTCGATCCACGCGGTCGTGTCGGAGCCGGCGTCCACCCCGTCGGCCAGCGCCTCGAGGATCGCGGGCAGTCCGCCGTACAGCTCTGCTGCGATCTCCCGTGGATGGGGGCGCTCGGACGGCACGCGGTCGATGACGATGACCTGCGTGTCCTCGCCGAACACGCCGCCGAAGCCCATGCGGAAGTCCAGCGGCACGCCGATGACCAGCGCGACGTCGGCGCCGGACAGCGCCTGGCCGCGCGTGCGGCTGAACGCCAGCTCGTGATCGGAGGGGACGCAGCCGCGGGCCAGGCCGTTGACGTACGCCGGGATCCGCGCCTGCTCGACAAGGCGCACGAGCGCGTCCTCCCCGTGGCCCCAGTACAGGTCCGTTCCGGCCATGATCGCGGGGCGCTCGGCGCCGCGCAGCAGCTCGATGGCGCGCGAGAGCTGGGCCTCGTCGACCGCCGGGCCGACGGATGCGTCGAGGTCGCCCGGCGGGTTGGCCGGGTCGGGCGCTTCGCTGAAGACGTGGTCCATCGGGAAGTCGACGAACGCGGGACCGCCCGGGGCCCCGACTGCGGCGGCGAGGGCGTCGTCGATGAGTCCCGGGATGGCGGCGGGGCTGTCCGCGGTGGTCGCGGAGCGCGTCAGCGGCGCGACGAACGGCACGTGGTCGATCTCCTGGAGCGAACCCATCCCCCAGCGCATCGCGGGCGCCCGGCCGCCGAGCACGACCATCGGCGAGTGGTTCATGAGCGCCGAGCCCATTGCGCTCATGCCGTTCGTGACACCCGGGCCGGCGGTGAGGACCGCGACGCCCGGCGTGCGGGTCACCTTCGCC
Organism: Solirubrobacteraceae bacterium; assembly: GCA_051306365.1. GTDB lineage: Bacteria > Actinomycetota > Thermoleophilia > Solirubrobacterales > Solirubrobacteraceae > Svornostia. Next base: position 2,712 of record JBPPNC010000102.1, on the reverse strand, counting down.
CAGCCCTCGGCGGCGAACGCCGCGGCCTGCTCGTGCCGGACGTCGACGATGCGGATGCCCTCCTCCTTGCAGCCGTCGTAGATGGAGAAGATGTGGCCGCCCGAGAGCGTGAAGATCACCTCCACGCCATGCGCCTTCAGACGGCGGGCGATCAGTCGCCCGCCGTGGAGTGTCTCGCTTGTGGTGTCCGTCGCCATGCGGCCAGCCTATCAAGTGAACGTCTACGTTCACTTGACATTCGTCCAACTCCGGTCAGACGCGACGGCGGCGCTGGCCCGCGGGAGGCCGCACGCGTGCTCCGCTGACCGGCCGCGCCGGCGCGGGCGGCGGCTGCGGGGCGAAGAGCTGCACGTCGTCGGGCTTGCCGCGCAGGCGCACCGATCCCCGCGGCTGCATGGGCCAGGTGCTGTGCATGCGCGTGACCGTGGCCTCCGTGACGAGGACGTCGTCGCCGGTGTGGCGCGTGGTCTCCTCCACGCGCGCCGCGGTATTCACCGGATCGCCGACCACGGTGAACTCCAGTCGCCCGCCGCCACCGACCGTCCCGGCCACGACGGGCCCGGAGTTCACCCCAACCCCGATGCGCAGCCGCTCGCCGTACTGCGCGCGCACCCGCGCGGCGATCTCGACCGCCGCCGCGACGCCGCGGTCGGCGTGGTCGGGCAGTCGGACGGGCGCGCCGAACACGGCGAGGAGCCCGTCGCCGACGAACTTGTCGACGTGTCCACCGTGCCGCAGGAGGATCGGCACGACGAGGTCGTAGAACCCGTTGAGGTAGTCGACGACCTCTCGCGCGCTCGCGTGTGAGGCGAACGCGGTGAAGTCCCTGATGTCGAGGAAGAGCACAGTGACCTCGAGCTCCTCGGCCCCGAGGTCCTGGCCCTCGATGACCTTGTCGACGAGGTTCGGGTCGACGAACGTGCCAAAGGCGTCGCGGAGCCGCGCGCGCTCGTTCAGGCCCGACACCATCTCGTTGAACGACGCGGCGAGCTCCCCGGTCTCATCCCCGGAGACGACGGGAACGCGTGTGGTGAAGTCGCCCTCGGCCACGCGCTCGGTCGCCGTGCGGAGGTCCTGGATGGGGTCGAGGATCGACCGGCTGAGCAACAGCGTCAGCTCGAGCGACACCGTGAGCGAGACCACGACGGCCGCGAGCACGCCCACCCCCAGGTCGGAGAGCCGCGGCGGCCCGTCGGTCGCCAGACCGGAGACGATCACAGCCGTGATGACGTTGATCGCCGGCAGGCTGAGCAGCAGCCGCCAGCGCAGGGGGATCGAGCGCACCGACGTCGCCGGGGTGTCCGGCAGCGCGCTCGACAGCTCCTCAAGCAGCGGCCGCAGGATCACCTCGATGCCGTAGAACCGCAGGAACGCGCCGTACATGAGCACGACGATCCCGCCCGCCAGCAGGATCGGCCACGCGTACCACGTGAGGCCGAGGTACACGGTGATGAACGCCGTGATCGGGACGACGCCGCCGATCATGAGGATGGTCCGCGCCGAGCGGGCCAGGTCCACGGGCAGCGTCGCGAGCGCCTCCCACGCGGCCACGGTGGTCGCCTCGGTGCGGTCGCCGCGCAGCCACGGGTCCGCGGGCTTGATGAGCCGGCTGACCACGCTGAGGTCGACGACGTTGTTGAACGCGATCACGGTGATCGCCACCGCGGCGATGACCCAGAACTGCTGCGCGCTCATCGGCTGGTAGAGCGTCAGCAGGGCGATGCCGGCGAACGCGACCACGAGCGACCCGAGCGCCTGCGTCGCCAGCGCGACGCGCGGATAGCTTGGCCCGAGACGGGCGTAGAGGCGGAGAAACACTCGCGGCAACACGTCTCTTATGGTGACGCACTATCAGGTTCGGCCCATCTCGCACGAGATCCAAGGCCAAACCTGTGCAAATCGTTATCCCTGCGTTCGACCAAAGGTCCACAAAACGGCCAAACCCTGGCTGGACGTCCCACGTTCTGGGTAGAGTGCGTCCACGGGAGAGGCATTTGAACAGGCGAGGAGGCCGCCATTCCGACCGTCCCGCCGCCGAAGCGGCACCCATACAATCAATGGACGCCCGACGCACGGGCCTTGGACCTGGTCGGCGACAAGTGGACGCTGTTGATCGTCCGCGACCTCGCTGCGGGACCTCGGCGTTTCGTCGAGCTCCAGCGCGTCCTGCCCGGCATCTCCACCGAACAGCTGCGTTCGCGGCTGAACCGGATGGTGGCCGACGGGCTCCTGACGCGCCAGCGCTACCGCGAGGTTCCCCCTCGCGTTGATTACGAGCTCACGGAGCGGGCCCAGGCCCTGCTCCCGGTCCTCGGCGCGCTCGCGCGTTGGGGCTACAGGTGGGCATGGGACGGACCCCATGGCGACGAAGCCATCGACGTCGGTGCCATCTTCCGGGTGGCACCGGGTCTCATCGACCCGGGCGATGTCCGCGGTCTGGTGGAACTCACCGTCGTCCGCCCGGACGGCGACCAGCGCAGTTACGCCATCGCCGTCGAGGATGACGGCGTGACGATCGAAGAGCGCGAGGCCCCTGAGGCCGAGGCTCAGATCGCCGGCGCCGAGGCGGACTGGATCCGCGCACTCGGCCCGAAGCTCGACCGGGACGTGCTTCGCGTCGCCGGAGACGAGCGCTTGGCCATGACGGTTCTCGACGCCATCGCCGGCGCCGAGATCCGCGACACGACCGACGCAGACCTCCCGGCCTAGGTC
>JBPPNC010000086.1:0-11937 GCA_051306365.1 Solirubrobacteraceae bacterium | reverse complement strand
CCCAGTTCTGGGGACTGAAGAAATCCCCGCACTTGGCCGATACAGCGGGGGTGCGGCTGGCCCTGCCCACGAAGGTCATTCCCCTCCTCGCTTCGCTGCTCGCCCTCCCGGCGGCCGGCACGGCCTCTGCTGCCACCGTGCAGGAGCTCGAACGCGCCGGCGTGACCGGGCTCATCGTGCAGCGCGACCCGGGGCTGAGCGCGGTGGAACGAGGCGACCTGCGCGATGACGCAGACGTCGAGTTCGTGCGAGCGCTCCCGCTCCCGGACACCGAGCTCGTCGCAGCCGATCGCGGCGACCTCGCCGAGGCGCTCGCCGCGCTCCAGGCCGACCCAGACGTCGCGCACGCCGAGATCGACGCGCCCATCTTTGCCTCGACCACGACGCCCACGGGGAGCGACCCGCTGTGGGGCGACCTGTGGGCCCTGCAGAACACCGGCAAGACGAAGGGCGCGGTCGCCGGGGCGGACATCGACGCCCGCACCGCCTGGACCGTCACCCGCGGCACGGGGCAGACCGTCGCGATCGTGGACTCCGGCGTCGCGTCCACGCACGCTGACCTCGCCGGCCAGCTCGATCTCGCCAACGCCTACGACTACATCGATCGTGACACGGTCCCGCAGGACGGCAACGGCCACGGCACGCACGTGACCGGCACAATGGTGGCCTCGGCCGACAACGGCATCGGCGTGGCGGGCGTCGCGCCCGGGGCGAAGGTGCTCCCCCTGCGGGTCATGAACAACAGCGGCCAGGGGCTCGTCTCCGACGTCATTCAGGCGTTCGACCGCGCTGGTCGCCTCGGCGTGCGCGTCGTCAACGCGAGCCTGGGCGCCACGACCATGTCGAAGGCGCTGCGCGACATCGTCGCCGCGTACCCGGAGACGCTGCTCGTCGCGGCCGCGGGCAACGAGGGGAGGAACGTCGACGCCACGCCGACCTACCCCTGCGCCCTGCCGGTCGCCAACGTGATCTGTGTCGGGGCGACTGACGCCGCGGACGCTCCGGCCTCGTTCTCGAACTTCGGGCCGGCGACCGTCGACGTGCATGCCCCAGGGGCGAAGATCCTGTCGACGTGGAAGACCGGTGGGTACACGACGGCGGACGGCACCTCGATGGCATCACCGCACGTCGCCGGCGTCCTGGCGCTGCTGTTCGCGGCCGACCCGAACCTGACGGCAGGGCAGGCGAAGGCGAAGCTGCTGGCGGGTGCCGACCGCCGCTCCGCTCTCGCGCAGCTCTCGGTCTCCGGTGGCCGGCTCGATGCGGCGGGCGCGCTGCGCGCCCCGGCACCTCCGCGCGACGACGATGGCGACGGCATCCCGAACGCCGGTGATCGCTGCCCCGTCGTCGCCGACCCGCAGCAGCAGGACAGCGACGGCGACGAGATCGGCGACGCGTGCGACCTGACGCCCATCCCGGTGGCGGCGCAGGCCCCGGCTGGTCCCGCTGCGGCACCCCCGCCTCCGGCGCCGATGCCGCAGCTGCGCAACGTGCGCCGCTCGGGGACCACCGTGCAGGCGTGCAAGAAGCGCAAGGGCAAGGGCAAGGGCAGGCGCACGTGCAGGGTACGGGAGGTGCGGCTCACCTTCGCGGTCTCGGGGCCCGCGACCGTCGAGCTGGTCTACGAGCGCCGGCGCTGCGTGGGCAAGAAGTGCTCGTACGGGGTGACGGCGCGGCGCAACGTTCCCGTCAAGGGCGGCAAGTCGACCCTGACGATCGGCCCGGAGGTCCGGGGCGGCAGGCTCGCCGCCGGGACGTATCGCGCGGTGCTGCGGCTCGGCGCGCAGCACGCGACGATTCCGTTCACGGTTCGCTGACGCCCCGCCGCCCCGGCGACTAGGGTCCCGCAGATGATTGACGACGCGGTGCAGCGGCTGGCGGAGCTCATCGTCCGCTTCGGGGCGAACGTCCAGCCCGGACAGGTGGTGGCGGTCGGCGCGGAACCCGGCAAGGAGCCGCTGGCGCGCGCGATCGCCGCGGCGGCGTACGAGGCCGGCGCCAAGTTCGTTGACGTCACGTACTTCGACCTGCACGTCAAACGCGCACGCGTGCAGTACTCCGACGAGGAGTCGCTCGACTACGTGCCGCCGTGGTACGGCGAGCGGTTGACGCAGATCTCCGACATGCACGGCGCCAGGATCGCCCTGACCGGTCCCGTAGCCCCGGGCCTGCTCGACGACCTGGATCCGCAGCGCGTCGCGCGCGACCAGCTGCCGTTCCTGAAGGAGACGATCGAGATCGTCAACGCGCGCACGACGAACTGGTGCGCGGCGCCGTGTCCGACGGCGGCGTGGGCGGAGCTCGTGTTCGCGGAACTGGAGCCTGCCGCCGCGCTGGAGCGGCTGTGGGAGCAGATCCTGCATGTCTGCCGCCTGGACGAGACGGACCCGGTCGCCGCGTGGGCCGAGCGCGCGGAGAAGATCGTCGGCGTGGCGGCGCGCCTGAGCGACCGGCGGTTCGACGCCGTGCGGTTCGTCGGGCCGGGCACGGATCTGAAGGTCGGCCTGCTGCCGTCATCGACGTGGATCGCCGCGCGGTTCGAGACGGTCGACGGGCTCGTGCACATGCCGAACCTGCCGTCGGAGGAGATCTTCACGACCCCGGATCCGCTGCGGGTCGACGGCGAGGTCACCTCGACGAAGCCGCTCGTCGTCGCGGGCAACATCATCCGCGGGCTGAGGGTGACGTTCGAGGACGGCATCGCCACGCACATTGACGCCGACGAGGGCGCCGATGTCATGCGCGGCATCACCAAGCGCGACCAGGGCTCCGCCCGGCTCGGCGAGGTGGCGCTGGTCGACGGCGCGGGGCGCATCGGCCCGCTCGGCACGGTCTTCTACGACACGCTGCTCGACGAGAACGCCGCGTCGCACATCGCGCTCGGCAGCGCGTACGCCCTGTGCGTGGGCGACGAGGACACCGCGGCGATCAACACCTCGCAGATCCACATCGACTTCATGATCGGCTCACCCGACGTGGATGTGCTCGGCGTGACGGCGAACGGGGACGAGGTCCCGGTGCTCGTCGGCGGCGCCTGGCAGGTGTAGCGCGACAGAATCTCGCGCTACCCTGCGATGTCCCAGGAGAGGTGCCGGAGCGGTTGAACGGGCACGACTGGAAATCGTGTGTGGGCTTTACGGTCCACCGAGGGTTCGAATCCCTCTCTCTCCGCTATCCCGTGTCGCGGTCATCGAAGGGGCAGGTGGTGATCCCGAAGGCGGTGCGCGATCGCGCGAACCTTCAGCACGGTGACGAGGTCGAGTTCGAGTTGCGCGATGACGAGTCGTGTTGATCTCGCGGCGGCCCGGCCTCTCAGGGGGGCGAACTTCCGCAGGCCCGCGCCTAGAAGGAACATGCGAACCCCACAGCCCCACCCGTGCGCCGACGACCGCGACCAGGTCCGCGAGTTCGTCGAGACGGTCCTGCGCACCGGCTTCATGCTCACCGACCTCCTGGGCAACATCCTCGATGCGATGCCCGCCGACGCATTCCCGGCAGAGAGTCCCGCGGAGGTCCTGGTGGAGATGCTCACCGGCTCGATCCGCCCGGTCGCCGATGCCGCCGGGCCGCACGCGGTGCTCGACGCCACGGCGCTGCTGGGCGCCATGGCCGACCGCACGCTCATCGACCTGCGGGCTGCCGCCGAGCTTGCGCGGCGGCGGTAGGGCGATGCCGAGTGGTCTGCGAATTGGTTCGGACGGAAGGGTGACCCTGCGCCCGCGCGCACCCTTGTTCGGAAGGTTCCGTTCGCCGCGTTTGCCATCGTCGGCGTCATGGCGGCCGTGGACGAGACCCTGCACGACGGCGAGCTGCTACGCGTCGCCGCCGACCACGCCACCGCGCGGGTCCCGCGCGCCGCGCCGCACGACCGGGCCGGCGACCTCCGGGCCGGGCTTGCCGGCCTGCTCGTGGAGTGCGCGGACGACATCGCGGTGCTGACCGGGGACACGCTCATCGGGCTGCTGCCGATCGAGCGGCTGCTCGCCGCCCCGGCCGACGCCACCGTCGCCGCGATCATGGACCCCGACCCGCCGACCGTCCCGCCCGGAGAGGCGCAGGAACGCGTCGCGTGGGAGATGGTGCGGCGCGGGGAGTCGAGCCTGGCGGTGGTCGACGACGACGGCCGGTTCGTCGGACTGATTCCGCCGCACCGCATGCTCACCGTGCTGCTGACAGAGCACGACGAGGACCTCGCGCGGATCGGCGGCTACCTTGCGAGCACCGCCAGCGCGCGGACGGCGGCTGAGGAACCGGTCGGGCGGCGGCTGTGGCATCGGCTGCCGTGGCTGCTGATCGGCCTGATCGGCGCGATGCTCTCGGCGGTCATCGTCGGGTCCTTCGAGGAGCAGCTCGCGCAGAACGTGCTCTTGGCGTTCTTCGTCCCCGCGGTCGTCTACATGGCGGACGCCGTCGGGACGCAGACCGAGGCGGTGCTCATCCGCGGCCTGTCGGTCGGGATCCACATTCGCCAGGTCGTCCGCCGGGAAGTCCTCACGGGCCTGATCGTGGGGCTCCTCGTCGGCGGCGCGTTCGTGCCGTTCTGCCTGCTCGGATGGGGCGACGCCAACCTCGCCGTCGCGGTCGGGCTGGCCCTGGTCGCGAGCTGCTCGGTCGCGACGGTCGTGGCGATGACACTGCCGATGCTCTTCCACCGGCTCGGGCACGATCCCGCGTTCGGGTCGGGCCCGCTGGCGACCGTCATCCAGGACCTGCTCTCGATCATCGTGTACTTCGCCGTCGCCGTCCCGATCGCCAGCTAGATACCCTCGCGTCGATGGCACGCGCGCGGACACTCAAGCGACTCGGGGCGGGCGCCACGGCCGCGCTCGGCGGCATCGTCACGTACGACGTCATGCAGCGTCGCCACGCGATCCTGCACAACTTCCCCGTCCTCGGGCACTTCCGCTACATGCTCGAGTCCGTCGGCCCCGAGCTGCGCCAGTACATCGTCACGGGCAACGACGAGGAGCGGCCGTTCTCGCGCGACCAGCGCGCGTGGGTCTACATGTCGTCGAAGGCGAAGCGCAACACGTTCGGCTTCGGCTCGGACAACGACATGGAGCGCGTCGACGACTACCTCGTCATCAAACACGTCACGCCGCCGTGGCCGGCGCCGGAACCGGGTCGCCCGGGCAGCCCGCCGCTGCACCTCGTGCCCGCCCTGAAGGTGCTCGGCGCCGTGCACGGGCGGCGCCACGCGTTCCGCCCGGCGTCCGTCGTGAACATCAGCGGAATGAGCTTCGGTGCGCTGTCGGGGCCCGCCGTCGAGGCCCTGAATCGAGGGGCCGCGGCGGCGGCGTGCCTGCAGACCACGGGCGAGGGCGGGCTCGCGCCGGCGCACTGCCACGGCGGTGAGCTCGTCTTCCAGATCGGCACCGGGTACTTCGGGTGCCGCGACGCCGAGGGGCGCTTCGACCTCGACGCGCTGCAGGAGAGCATCGCCCGGGCGCCGGTCCGCGCGCTGGAGATCAAGCTCTCCCAGGGGGCGAAGCCCGGGCTCGGCGGGATGCTGCCGGGCCGCAAGGTCACGCCGGAGATCGCGGCCATCCGGGGAGTGAAGCCCGGCGTGGACTGCGTCAGCCCGCCGCGGCACAGCACGTTCTCCTCGGTGCCGGAGCTGTGCGAGTTCATCGAGCTCGTCGCGGCGGCGACCGGGCTGCCGGTGGGCATCAAGTCGGCGGTCGGCGTCCAGGCGTTCTGGGCCGAGCTCGCCGCGCACATGGCGCGCACCGGCACCGGGCCGGACTACGTCTGCATCGACGGCGGCGAGGGCGGCACGGGCGCCGCGCCGCTGGCGTTCAGCGACCATGTCGCGCTGCCGTTCAAGCTCGGCTTCTCACGGGTGTTCGCGGCGTTCGCGCAGAACGGGCTGGCCGACGACATCGTCTTCATCGGGTCGGGCCGCCTCGGGCTCCCCGACGCGGCGCTCTTCGCGTTCGGCATGGGCTGCGACATGATCAACGTGGGGCGCGAGGCGATGCTCTCCATCGGGTGCATCCAGTCCCAGCGCTGCCACACCGACCGGTGCCCGACCGGCGTTGCGACGCAGAACCGCTGGCTCACCCGCGGGCTCGACCCCACGAGCAAGGCTGAGCGCTGCGCCAACTACGTGCGCATCCTGCGCGGTGAGCTCCTCGCGCTCGCCGGGACGTGCGGCCTGCCGCATCCCGCGCTCGTCGGGCCCGACCAGCTCGAGATCCTCTCGACGGGCTTCACGGCCCGCACGATCCGGGAGGTGTTCGGCTACGACGACGGCTGGCTGCGGCACGGACCGGCGCACATCGACGCGGCCGCCGCGCTCATGCAGGTCGCGTCCGCCTGACCTATGCGGCCTGGTAGCGCTTCGCCGCGCGGGCCCGCATCTTCGCGGCCTCGGCCTCGCGGTTCTTCGGCGGCGCCGACGTGGTCAGCTCGCCGAGCAGCGTTCGCGACGCCGCCGCGACGGCATCGACGGCCCGCTCGAACGCGTCGGCGTTCGCCTGGGACGGCCTCGTCGACCCGCTGATCTTGCGCACGTACTGCAGGGCGGCGGCGTGGACCTCGTCGTCGGTCGCCGGCGGCTCGAAGTTGTGGAGCGTTCGGATGTTCCGGCACATGTCCACAAGCGTACCCTCGCGCCGATCGATCGGAAACCCGTCCGTTGCGGGGCCACGGGCGCGAGGCGCGTCGACGGCCGGCCGAAGGCGATCTCGTGCCCCGCCTGCTGCTTGCCGCTCTCACCGCCATGCTTGCGCTGCCCGCGTCTGCTGCTGCGGCGACGACGCCCGGCACGCTCGAGCGCGATGGGCTGCGCGACATCATCGTCATCCGCGAGCCGGGATTGACGGCGAGCGAGCGCACCGACCTGCGGGCGGACGCGGACGTCGCCCACGTCCGCATGATGCGTCTGGCCGACACCGAGGTCGTGCGGGCCCGGGCCGGCGACCTGACGGACGCGCTCGACGCGCTGAACGCCGACCCGGGCGTCGTCCTCGCCGAGCCCGACGTCCCCGTCCACGCTGCGACCAACGACCCGCACTGGGGAGTGCTGTGGGGCCTGGAGAACACCGGGCAGGACGTCAACGACGAGATCGGCAACGCGGATGCCGACATCGACGCGCCGAGCGCCTGGGCCGCCAGTACCGGCACGGGGGTCACCGTGGGCGTCGTCGACACCGGCGTCCATGCGACCCATCCCGACCTCTCCAGCCGGATCACCGGCAACCCGGGCGAGATCGGCGGGGGCAAGGAGACCAACGGTATCGACGACGACGGCAACGGCCGCGTCGACGACTGGCGCGGCTGGGACTTCGTCAGCGGCGACAACCTTCCCCAGGACGGCAACGGCCACGGGACGCACGTGTCCGGCACCATCGCGTCACCGCGCGACAACGGCATCGGGATCGCCGGCGTTGCTCCTGACGCACGGGTGCTCCCGCTGCGCGTCCTCGGCGACAACGGCGCGGGCGCGAGCTCCGCGGTCGCCGACGCCTTCGACTACGCCGGTGACCTCGGCCTGAAGGTCGTCAACGCGAGCCTCGGCAGCAGCGACTCGGTGACCGCGATCTCCACGGCGATCAGCAGCCACCCGGCGACCTTCTACGTCGTGGCGGCGGGCAACGACGGGCGCGACAACGACGTCACGCCCACCTACCCGTGCAACTACGGGCACGCGAACATCCTCTGCGTCGGTGCGACCACCTCCACGGACCTGCGTGCGAGCTTCTCCAATTACGGCGCGACGAGCGTCGACGTCTTCGCGCCGGGGCAGAGCATCGCGTCGACGTACCCGACGAACGCCTATGTCTACCTCGACGGGACCTCGATGGCGTCCCCGCACGCCGCGGGTGTCGCCGCGCTGGTGTTCGCCGCGAACGGGTCGACCACGGTCGCGCAGGCGAAGGCCGCGCTGATGAACGGCGTGGACGCGAAGTCGCTGCTCAACGGCCGCTCGGTCAGTCCCGGGCGCATCAACGCGGCGCTCGCGCTCGGCCTGTCGGCGGACGGCGGGAACGGTGGGGGCCAGGGCCCGTCGGGCTACGTGCCCCCCGCCGACACGCCCGACCCTGCGCCCACCACCCCGACGACGCCCCCCGCGGGCGACGACGAGGAGGAGTCCGAGCCCGAGGATGGCGGCGAGGAGGAAGAGGAGCCTGCACCGCCGCCTCCCGCGCTGCGGGTGCGCCGCAGGGGCAGCACCGCCCTGTGTCGCACGGGTTGCGCCACCAAGGCCTTCGAACTGCGCTTCACGCTGCCGCGCGCGGCCCCGATCAAGACGGTCTACGAGCGCAGGGTCTGCAAGGGCGGAGGCTGCACATGGGTGGCGGTCACCCGCCGCACCGTGCCGGGGAAGTCCGGGGCGAACACCTTGAAGGTGAGCACGAAGGTGGGCGCCAGGCGCCTCGGTCGCGGCCACTACCGTGTCACGTTGCAGGTGGACACCGACGCCGGCCAGCGCACCGGCCGCGTCTCGTTCACCGTGAAGTAGTCATCGCCGCTGACGTTGCGGTACTTGCCGCTGGCCGGGCCGCTGAAGCTCGGCAGCCCCGTGCGCTCAGGCTGCCGCTGCGCCCGCGTCGCCCTCGGCGAGCGCGTCGCGGATGAACGGGCCGAGCAGTTCGGCCACGGCGTCGGGTGACATCCCCGACGGGCCCTGCCGGAGCGCGGCGAAGCTGATCGCCAGGCGGACGACGCTCTCGGCGAGCAGCAGTGCCTTGCGTTCCTCGACACCCGGCCAGCCGCGAGAGAACACGCCCGCGAGGCGCTGTGTCGCACGGTCGATGACGGGGCCGCCGTGCGTGGTGACGAGCGGCAGGAGCTCATCGGTGCCGTCGTCGGCGAGGATCGAGCGCACGAGCGGATTCGAGGCGGCGGCGAGCAGGAAGACGCCGAACGCCGTGGAGACCGCGCGCATCGGATCGTCGAGGTTGGCCTCGACGGCGTCCTCCACGGCGGACAGGAACCGGTCGACCTCGCGCAGGACGAACGCCTGCGCGAAGTCCTGGCGTGAGCCGAACTCGTTGTAGAGCGTCTGCCGGCTGACCCCGGCGCCCTTGGCGACGCCGGCCATCGTCACCTGGCTCCACGTGCGGTCCTCGAGCAGATCGACGGCCGCGTCGAGCAGGGAATCACGCAGCAGCTCACGAGCGGCTTCGGCGTAGGGGATGCGGCGGGGTGGCGCCACGTCCCCCTTGGTGGCGGGCGGTGGATTCACGGGCGCTCTGCCGCACCGGGAGAAGGAGCCTCAGGCGAGCCGGCCACGAAGTCCAGTTTGTCGCGCACGCCGCAGTCCGGGCAGGTCCAGTCATCGGGGACCTGCGCGAACGGCGTGCCGGGCGGGAAGCCCTCGCGCGGCACGCCCTTGGCCTCGTCGAAGACGAAGCCGCACTCGGGGCAGTGGAAGACGCTCACGAGGCCGTCGCCCATTTCTTCAGGATCCGCTTGCGCGCGCGGGGGTGGATGTTCGCCTGCGTCACGTCGCCACTGTAATGCTCGACGACGCGGTGGTCCATGACGCGCTTCCACACGGGCGGGAGGTACGCGGCGACGATCATCGTCGCGTAGCCGGCCGGCAGCTCCGGGGCGCCCTGCCAGTTGCGCAGCGCCTGGTAGCGGCGCAGCGGGTGCGCGTGGTGGTCGGAGTGGCGCTGCAGGTGGTAGAGGAAGACGTTGCTGGCGACGATGTTCGAGTTCCAGCTGTGCTCGGGCGCGCAGCGCTCGTAGCGGCCGTCCTCGCGCTTGCCGCGCAGCAGGCCGTAGTGCTCGAGGTAGTTGACGACCTCCAGCAGGCTGAAGCCGAAGAACGCCTGGATGAGCATGTACGGCAGGATGTCGATGCCGAAGACGGCGAGCAGGACGCCCCAGAGGACGAGGCTGATCGCCCATGCGTTGACGATGTCGTTCTTCAGCGTCCAGGGGCTCTTCTCCATGCGGTCGAACCGCAGCTTCTCGAGCTTCCACGAGGACTTGAAGCTGCCGATGATCGTGCGCGGCAGGAACTCGTAGAAGTTCTCGCCGAGGCGCGAGCTGGCGGGATCCTCGGGCGTGGAGACGCGGACGTGGTGGCCGCGGTTGTGCTCGACGAAGAAGTGGCCGTACCAGGTGGGCGCGAGCGCGACCTTCGCCAGCCACTTCTCGATGGCCTCACGCTTGTGGCCGAGCTCGTGGGCGTTGGCGATCGCGATGCCGTTCACCGAGCCGACGGTGAAGGCCAGGCCGATCGACTGGACGACCCCGACGTCCTGTGTGCCCCACACCCAGCAGGCGAACACGAGCGAGATGTACTGCATCGGGATGAAGAGGTACGTGCACCAGCGGTAGTAGCGGTCTTCCTCCAACCACTTGATGACGTTGTCGGGCGGGTTGTTCGGATCGGTGCCGAAGACGGTGTCGAGCAGCGGCATGAAGCCGAAGACGAACATCGGGCCGAACCACCAGAACAGGCCGAGGCCGGTGACCTCGACGAGCGCGAACGCGGCGATCGGCAGGGCGGGGACCACGATGCCGAGGAGCCAGGCGTAGCGCTTGGAGTCCTTCCATGTGGGCGCGATCGCCTGCGCGTCGCTGTCGTGGTGATGGTGGTGACCGGGGGCGTGGGCGTGGGCGGACATGAAGCGGGGGACACTCCTAAGACGTGGGCATCACAACAGGTGAGCGTCGGGAAGTCTGACACATACGGTCCTTAGTGTAAAGCAGTCATCCAGGTTTCGATCAAATGTCCACATCGGCGTGTGCGCCCGGTCACGCAAGTGATCTGGCCTTTTGTCTGATGACGCGGTACAACACTCCCCCGCCGGGCCGAGCCAACTCTCCGGTCGGCTCATGAGGCGGAGCGTCGAACTCCGCGCGGCGTCCGGGGGCCCCGCGCGGGGCCCATCCATTCGCGTGATACTTCGCACATGCGCCGCCGCCGTCTTCTCTCCGTCCTCGCCGCCGTCGCCTCCGCAGGGCTCCTGGCCCCCGGTGCCGCCGACGCCAAGCGCTACGACATCCCGACCGTCATGGGCGACCAGCTCGCCGCGCTCGTCGAAAAGACGCCGGTGGGCGTGATGCTGGCGCAGTCGCTGCCGTTCGACTACAGCGCCAGGCTCTACAGCTTCACCGAGGTCACCGAGGGTGCGTGGTTCGTCTCCGTGGGGGGCAAGGACTGCCGCGGCGCGAACGCCTGCACCCTCGGCACGCTGTCGGGTGTCCAGGGCGGCAAGCGCAACAACCGGATCCGCGTCCGCCTCGCGGACGGCAAGAACGGGTGGTACCGCGACATCTCCTGCGGTGCGTCGTGCGCGCCGCCGTCCATCGAGTTCGTGCGCGACAAGGTGCTCTACGGCATCCAGGCCAAGGTCTTCCAGCGTGGCAAGGGCACCAAGCGGATCTTGACCGAGGCGGCGAACTCGGCGATCGCGGCCGGCCTGCGCTGACCGTCAGCCTCCGAACCGGTGCGTCGCGAAGCCGCTGTACAGGGTGCATGGCCCGACCGGACCTGCGCGGAGAAGTAGACGCGCGGGGCGGCCGGGCCGCCCCGCGCTGTTCCCGACCGACCGTCAGGAAGTCTTGATGGCGAACGTCGCCTTGACGGGCGTCGCCGCCTTGCCGTCGGTGCCCGTCGCCGTGGCGGTCGCCTGGTAGCGGCCCGGCGTCAGCGCGTGCTTCGGCGTGATCCGGCCCTGGAAGCGCACCCGGTAGTCACCGGCGGCCGCGGGCTTCACGCTGAACGAACCCGGGACGGCGGTGTAGTACACGCACCGCTTCTTCGAGGCGTTCTGCCGCGTGCGCCTGACGCACGAGCTGCCGACCTTCCGCCCGACCGTGCCCTTCGCGAAGCGGAACTTCACGGTCGCGGGCTTATTGATCGTGAAGCGCAGCTGGGCGCCGCGCTTGCTCGTCGTGAGCGCCGGGAGGCGCGTGCCCTTCTTGAACGAGCTCGGGAACGCCTTGAACTTCGTGATGGCGAGCGCGACC
>JBPPNC010000072.1:0-2364 GCA_051306365.1 Solirubrobacteraceae bacterium | reverse complement strand
GGTTCGGTGATGGTCTGGTAGATCCCGACGTCGACGACGGTTTCGGCGCCTGTGGCCAGCTCGTCGTCGCCGAGCTGCTCGAGCTCGGCCTGTTGGCGCAGCTGGTCGCGGTCGGGGCGCTTGCCGTCTAGCGCCGAGGCGGTGTTGACGCCGTCGAGGCGTCGCTCGAGGCGCTGGTACTTCTTGCGCATCGCGAGGCGGTCTTGGACGCGGACGTGGACCGAGAGCCGCCACGGCTTGCGGCTCTGCATGGCGTGCAGCAGCCAGCCGTAGAAGGTGCGCTCGGGCAGGCGGGAGACGTAGATGGTCCGCTCGATGTCTCCGCCGACGCGCACCTGGCGCATGTCGGTGAGGTCGACGGGGGCGGTGGCGATCGCGTCGCGCACCCGCGTGGCCGCCCGGGTGGCGGTCTCGGCGTCGGCGGCGTAGTCGAGCGAGCCCAGCGCGGCGAGTTCGCGTCGCGACGGCATCTGCCCTGGTGTCATCCGCGCGACGGTCGGCGTGAATCGGGACCACAGGAGGTCGGCGACCTCGGCGCCGGTGAGCTGCCTGGCGCGCATTGAGCCGGCCGACAGGGCCGCGCGCAGCGTGTCGGTGTGCTGGGCGCTGTCGCGGAGGATCCGCAGGTGCTCGTCGAGGGTGTGGGTGAGGCGGTCGGATCGCTTGCCGGCGCGGGTGGCCTTGAGTCCCGCGAGGCCGGTCTGTCCGGTGGCGCCGGGCAGGTAGGGGACGACGAGGAGGTAGCGGAGGTGCAGGGCGGCTTGGTCCTCGGCGTGAACGGCGAGTGACTCGGCGTGCGCGGCGGCGAGTTGGCGCAGCGCGGCAGCGCGGGCCCGCAGCGCGGGGTCTTCTGCTGACGCGAGATCGGCCGTCGCCGCGTCGGTTTCGCGCCGTGAGTGGTCGAGAAGCGCGTCGAGGGCGACGTGGGATGCCTCGGCGTACATCTGGACGCTCATCCCGGCGGGCACTCGGAGCAGCAGGTCGGTGAACACCCGGGTCATCCGGCGGCATCCGTCGTCGTCGAGGGCGAGCGGGTTGGTCGGGAGCACTTCGAGGTAGCGGACGAACGCTCCGTCGCTTCGGACGAGGACGCCGTCGTGAGACAGCGACTCGATGGGCAGCAGCTCGGATGCCGAGCCGCGCACGGTCGGTGCGGGGGGCGCGTTCTTGGCGCTGCGGGTCTTCTTGCGTCTGGTGGGGGTGTTCATCGCCAGAGGTCCTCCGGTGTCGATGGGGCGAGGGGAGAGCCGGTGTCATCGAGCGACGGGTGTTCTCCGATGACGCGGTAGCCGCGCGGCGGCTCGCTGTTGAGGTCTGGCCCGGGGGGCAGGTAGGTGCCTCGCGCGCGTGAGAACCGCACGGCGCTGCGGGCGAGCTCGAGCAGCGAGAGGTCGCTGTCGGGGCTGACGAGCGCCCAGACGGCCGGCAGCCCGGCGACGAATGCCGAGACGCCCAGCACGGCTTGTCCGCCTCCGGGGATCAGCTTGTAGAGGGCGTAGGTGGTGGCGAGGCAGCCGGCGATCGTCGCCCACTGCCCGAGGGTCAGTCCGAGCACGCGGGTCTTGCGTGTCAGGTGCCGGTAGGTGGCGTGGACGAGGTCGTCCCCCGATCCGAGTGCCGACCGGAGCGCTTCTGTCAGTTCGCGGCTCACCGGGTCACCTGCTGGGGTTGCGGCGCGCGGACGGCTGCCGGGGTGGCGGCTTGCGTGTCGAGGTGGCGGCCGAGGAGGGCCGTGCTGGGGTGTTGCGCGTGGGCGCCGTGGCTGCGCGCGGCGAGACGGCGGGCTTGGTCCCAGGGCCAGACACCGGTCGGGCTGAGGGGCTGCTCGCGGCCGTCGATCGTGCCGGGCCGCTTGGCCTCCCCGCCGTGCTTGGCGCGGGCGCGGGCGACGGCTTGACCGTTCGCGGGGTCTTTGAGTTCGGTGTCGGCGGGGCGGCCGCGCTGCGGCCGGTTCGGCCCGGGGTCTGCATCGTGTGCGCGCGCTGGGCGTTCCGAGGTGTCGGGGCCGCTCCGGCGCTGCCCCGAGCGCCAGGCGAGGGCCGGCCGCGCCGTGAGCTCGGGCCGTCGGCCGCCCGCGGTCCCTTCCTCGACGACTCGCCCGTTGGGCGAGCGCGATCACCCGCTGCACCGGCGGGCCCGGTCCGCATCGCGGCTCCGCGTTGTGGAAGGTCTCGCCACCATCCGCGAGCGCCTCGCGCCGCGCGGGCACCGGCCGCGCCGGTGTTCCCGGCCTTCCCGAGCGGCCCGAGTCGCATCGATGCGGCCGCCATCTGCGGCGCGAGTCGCTGAGCGCCGTTGACGACGGCTCGCCCGCCGGCGCGCCGCATCCCGCTGCCGGCGGTCGCGCTGGCGCGCCGCAGCGGC
>JBPPNC010000057.1:0-10551 GCA_051306365.1 Solirubrobacteraceae bacterium | reverse complement strand
TCGACGGCCTGATCGTGGCCGGTGCTGGACGCGCGGCTGTGGTGGCTCGGCGTCGCCGGCGGCAGGACGTAGCGCTGCCACTCGGGCTCGTCGGCGCCCGCGTTGACGGCGCGGGGGTCCCGGACGAAGGTGCCTGCACCCACGCGCGCGGTGACCTGGCCCTGTTCACGCATCCGGCGGTACGCGCGGACGGCGGTCAGGTGGTTGACGCCGACGATCTCGGCGACCTCCCGCGTGGCGGGGAGGCGATCGCCGGGCTTGAGCTCCCCCGAGGCGATCGCGGCGGTGATCACATCGATGATCTGCTGTGTCACCGAGCGCTCGCCGCCGCGTTGAATGTCAGTCAATTCCCTGGTGTATGACATTGTGGGACCTCGTATCCACGACGATACTGCTCGCGAACTGTACCACGCACGGCCCGAGCGGAGGCCACCATGTCCCACAATCGCACAATGAAGGACACCAACACCGATCTCACCATCCGCGTCGTCTACGCGCAGGACGCGCAGGGACTCGCTGAGGCCAAGCGTCTGGCGGCGCTGGATTCGGCCCCCGTGCCCGCGCCGCCGTACGTCATGGCCGCGCTGGACGGCCGCGCGGTCGCGGCCCGCTCACTCGCCGACGGCGCCGTCGTTGCCGACCCGTTTGCGCGGACGACCGAGGTCGTCTCCATGCTCGAGCTCCGCGCCGCTCAGCTGGGACGGACGTCGCGTGTCGCCGCGGCGATCGGTCGGCGGCGCCGGATCGGGCTGCGCGCGACCTGAGCGGGCAGGCCGGTCGTTCACGGCCGGGCGGGATAGGCTGCCCGGCCGATGGCGACAACCACCGCACACGACCCGGAGTTGCCCGAGGCCAGCCGCCTCGGCCGCAACATGCAGGCCGCCGTCTACGGGACGATCCTCACGCTGTCCCTCGTCGCGGTGTCGTCGGAGTACCAGGATCTGCCGCTGCGCATCATGGCCAGTGTCCTGGCGACGCAGTTCATCTTCTACGTCGCCCACGTGTACGCCGGCCAGCTCGGGATTCGCCTGGAGACCCAGCACGCCCCGACCCGCGGTCAGCTGCGGGAGGTCGCGCGCGAGGAATGGCCGCTGCTGGCGGCCGCGGGCCCGCCGTGCCTGGCGCTGCTGGTGGGCGGCCTGACCGGATTCAGGGACTCGGCGTCGGTCAACGTCGCGCTGATCATCGGGGTCGTGACGCTCTTCCTGTACGGCGTGCGCCTGGGACGGGCCGAGAAGCGCACCCTGCCGGGCGTGATCATGACCGCGACGATCAACGGCGCGTTCGGCCTGATGATCGTCGTGCTCAAGGTCCTCGTCCACTGAACGGCGTGCGACGATGTCCGGCGTGGACAGCACACGCGTGGACCGGTGGCTCTGGGCGGTGCGGCTCTACAAGCCGCGCTCGGCGGCGACCGACGCCTGCAAGGGCGGTCACGTGAAGGTCAACGGCAAGGCGGCGAAGCCCGCGACGCTCGTGCGCATCGGTGATCGCGTGGAGGCGTACGCCGGAGGGCGTGAACGGATCCTCGAAGTCGTGAAGGTCATCGAGAAGCGCGTCGGCGCGCCGGCCGCCGCGGAGTGCGTCGTGGATCACAGCCCTCCGCCGCCTGCGCGGACGGAGGCGCCGACCGACATGTTCGTACGTGAGCCCGGTACGGGCCGTCCGACGAAGCGCGACCGCCGTGAGCTGGAGCGGCTGCGCCGACGGTGAGCGCGCGCAACCTCGTCAACCTGAAGTCGGTCGCGAAGGGGTACGGCAGCCGGTCGGTTCTCACTGACGTCACGCTGGGGATCTCCGCCGGAGACCGGATCGGCATCGTGGGCCGCAACGGCGACGGCAAGTCGACGCTGCTGCAACTGATCTCAGGCGCCGAGGACGCCGACCGGGGCCAGGTCACGCGCACGAGCGACCTGCACCTGGCCGTCATCGCGCAGGCGGACGAGCTCGATTCCTCACGCACCATCCGCGAGGAGCTCATCGGTGGGCGCGCCGATCACGAGTGGGCCGCCGACAGCCGGTTTCGCGACGTGCTCGACGGGCTGCTCGGCGGCGTGGAGATCCGGCGCTTCCCGGACGGGATGGACACGCGCATCGGGCCGCTCTCCGGGGGCGAGCGCCGCCGCATCGCCCTGGCCCGCCTGCTCCTCGACGACCCGGAGCTGCTGCTGCTCGACGAGCCGACCAACCATCTCGACGTCGAGGGGGTCGACTGGCTCGCCCGCCACCTGGCCGGGCGGAAGGGCTCGCTCGTGGTGGTCACCCACGACCGGTGGTTCCTCGACGCTGTGTGCACGGCGACGTGGGAGGTCGTCGACGGCACGGTGCACCAGTACGAGGGCGGATACGCGGCGTACGTGCTGGCCCGCGCCGAGCGCGACCGCCAGGCGTCCGCGCGGGAGGACCGGCGCCAGCAGCTCATCCGCAAGGAGCTCGCCTGGCTGCGCCGCGGGCCGCCGGCGCGCACGGCGAAACCGAAGTTCCGCATCGAGGCCGCGAACCAGCTCATCGCCGATGAGCCCGATCCGCGCGACACCGTCGAGCTGCTGCGCTTCGCGACGTCGCGGCTGGGGGACAAGGTGCTCGACGCGGTGGATGTCGGGGTGCGCTTCGGCGGTCGCGATCTGCTGCGCGGCGTGACGTGGCGGCTCGGGCCTGGTGAACGCGTGGGGCTCGTGGGGGTCAACGGCTCGGGCAAGACGACGCTCATGCGCGTCCTGGGCGGGGCGCTGGAACCGGACGCCGGCGAGGTCGAGCGCGGGGCGACGGTGCGGCTGGCGTTCCTCTCACAGGAGGCGGCGGAGATCCCGCCGGACGTGCGGGTCCTCGAGGCGCTGGAGCAGGTGCGCGGCCGAACCACGACGAGCGAGGGCCAGGAACTCACCGCGTCGATGCTCTGCGACCGGTTCGGCTTCCGCGGCGAGCGGGCGTGGACGCGCGTGCGCGAGCTGTCCGGAGGCGAGCGCCGGCGGCTGCAGCTCATGCGGCTGCTCATGGAGGAGCCGAACGTCCTGCTGCTCGACGAGCCGACGAACGACCTGGACATCGACACGCTCACCGCGCTCGAGGACCTCCTCGACGCGTGGCCCGGCACGCTCATCGTCGTCAGCCATGACCGCTACTTCGTCGAGCGCGTGTGCGACGACGTGTACGCGCTCGGGACCGACGGCGGGCTGCGGCACCTGCCGGGCGGGATCGACCAGTACCTCGAGCTGCGTCACGCTTCCGGAGAAGCGCCCCCAGCCGTCCCGAGGCCGCAGCGGCGCTCAGGACGCGACGTCCACGCCGCGCGCAAGGAGGTCCAGCGGCTGGAACGGGCACTGGAGAAGCTCGACGCGCGCGAGGCCGAACTGCATGAGCAGATGGCCACCGCGGCCACCGACCACGCGCGCCTGCGCGCGCTCCAGGACGACCTCGACGAGCTCGCCGCCGAGCGCGAGCGGCTGGAGGCTTCGTGGATCGAGACGTCGGAGCTCCTGGAGGCCTGACGCTGAGGAGGCCACCGGTCGCGGCCAAACGCCGAACCGAATGCTCGATAATGGTGGTTATGTAAACCACTAGGAGAGACGCCCGCGGCCCAGTACCACGGAGGCGAACCATCGAGCCGTCACCGGACCGATCTGAGTACGGCGGGCGCCCACGCGGGCCACTGCGGCGCCGCGGCGGTGCGGCCGTGCTCGAGCTCTGCGATCGGAACGAGTCTCGGCCGAGTCGCGTCGTAGAAGACGGCCCAGTCGGCCATGCCCGCCGCGATCACAACGAGCGGCCACAGCCGGCCGTACCGCTCGCGGATCTTCTGCTCGGGGACGCTGTGGCCGCCGTCGCCGACGCGGTAGCCGACGCGTTCCACGGCCAGGTCCTCGGGGACGACCATGACGTACAGCCAGACGACGAAGCCGGCGGCGCGCGCGGCGCTGACGAGCTCGAGCTTGGACTCGTGGCTGAACACGGTCTCGGCGACGAACGACCGGCGGGCGGCGATCATGCTGTCGCGTTCGTCTGCCGCAGCGCGGGCTGCGGCGTAGGCGTGTGCCTCTTCCTCTCCGGGCCATCGCTGCTTGGCGATCTCGTCCGCGTTGACGAAGGGCAGGCTCTGACCGGCGCCCGTGAGGATCACGCGCCGGGCGAGCGTCGTCTTGCCCGATCCGTTCGGGCCGACGAGCAGATGCAGGACCGGCGCCTCCGGCGCGGTCACGCGGCCGCGTCGGCGCGGCGGATGACGACGTTGCCGTCGGCGTCTGCCTCAGGCCAGGAACGGCCAGCCGCGGCGAGCTCCTCGGTGAGGTCCAGTGCGGCGGCGCGCTCGCGGATCTGCTGCTGCCAGGCGACGCGGGCCACGGCCTGCTCGCCGGCGGCGAGATCGTCGTAGGCGGCCTGGCCGGAGAGGATCCGCTCGATCTCGCCAACGGTGATGCCCGGCGACGCTTCGAGCTCGCGGCCGAGCCGGGCCCAGTAGTCGAGCTGCTGCGCGGCGCTGCGGCTGCGCGCCTCCCCCACGGTTCGGGCGGACTCGAACAGGTCCTGGCTGATTCGCGTCGGCATCGTCGCCATGAACAAAGCGTAGCAGTCTGCTACACAGCGGTCGAGTGCGGGTGGGCGCCGTGCTGATCATCATGTCAGGGTCTCGCTCATGGTCTCGGCACGGCGCGATACCCGAACGCGCGACGCGCCTCCGACAGCAGACCGTCATCGATGCCCGCGGTCGTACCTGCGCTCAGCTGCACATCGGCGCGGTCGAACACCGCGATGCCGGTGAGCTCCTGCGCAGGATCGTGGCGCACCCACCATCGCACTCCGTCGAACCCCTCCGCGCAGAGCCCGGCGGCGAGCGCTTGCGCCGCCGAGTAGTCGCCGTCGGCGCCCAACTGCGCCGTCGCGCCGTATCGCAGCGCCGCGCGCGACCCCAGGTTCGCGACGCGCAGGTCACGGGTGCAGGTCAGCTCTGACAGCCGGCGATCATCGATGTCGGCCGCGTCGAGCTCCAAGCGGGTGCGGAAGACCTCGACGAACGCCCCGAGCGGCTCGGCTGCCGCGTAGCAGGCTCCGAAGCCCGATCCGACGGGGTCGAACCGTCCAGTGCCATCGTCGCTGAACCACACGGGATCACAGGCAGCTCGATGAATGCGCCAGAGCGCGCATCCGGCCGGCCAGGTGACGACAGGGAAGTCGGCGTCGACCGGACGTGTCACTGCGCCGCGCGCGCGGCGTCGCGACCGGCGACGATGTGCAGCCGCTCGGGGTCGTTCCCGGTCCGGGCCCAGTCGAGGGGCGTGCTCCCGCCCAACTCGGGGTGCGGATGCGTGAACCAAGATGCCGCTGTCCAGGGCGACATCGCCCCGTCGGTGACGAGCGCGTGATGGGCGCGAACGAGGTCTACCAGCGGGCGGCCGTCCTCGTCGAACTGCCAGGCCGGGAAGGCCCGCGACCCTGCTCGCTGCGGCAGGGCGATCAGCTGCCCGTCCTTGACGAGCTGGCCGAGCCGCTGCCGGCTGACCCCTCCGAGTAGATCACGAGCAAGACCACTGCTCAGCAGTGGTCCGACGGCGTCATCCCAGACGGTGCGGGCCGCGGCAGCAAGCGCTGCACGCCGGCCTGCGGCTGGGTCCAGATCGCGATCGCCGAGAACTTCCTGCAGGGTCTGCGAGAACTCCCGAACCGCTTCGGCCTGCCCAGACGCCGCGTCGATCGCCTCTACTCCGCGCCCTTTCAGTGCGACCAGGTTGCGCTCCGCGACCCGAACACTCTCCAAGGCTTCGCTCAGCGCAGCATCGGACTTGACGGACATTCACTCATGGTAGGGCCCAGCGTCAAGGGCGTCAAGGACACAGGTCGCCCGGCGGCGGCGGATGTGCGTGGCCAGCGGCGTGGTCTTATCGACTTAGTCTGTTAGGCTGTTGGTGTGAAGGTCGTCGGGATGCATGAAGCCAAGTCTCAGCTCTCAAAGCTCGTCGCGGAAGTCGAGCAAGGCGCGGAGGTCATCATCGAGCGTCGCGGGATCCCCGTGGCGAGGCTGTCTCCGGTCGCCGAGCCGCGATCGTTTGCCACAGCGCGCGACCGTTACCCCGCCGCCGACCTCAGGATCGCCGACGACTTCGACGAACTGCCTGACGACATCGCCGACGCGCTCGGCGCCCGTTGAAGCTGCTGCTGGACACGCATGTCGTGCTGTGGTGGACGCATGACTCCGCTCGCCTGAGCGCGAACGCTGTCGAACTCATCATCGACCGGCGGAACAGCGTGCTCCTGAGCGCGGTCGTCGCGTGGGAGATCGCCGTCAAGCGCCGGCTGGGAAAGCTCGATGTGCGGCCGACACTGGTCGAGGAGTTGATCCGCGACGGCGCGACCGAGTTACCCCTGAGCGTTGCTCACGCGACGGCATCCGAAGAGCTGCCGCTGCACCACCGAGACCCTTTCGACCGGATGCTGATCGCACAGGCGCGAGCTGAGAACGCCGTCCTGGTCTCCGCCGACCAGGCGATGCGGGCGTACGACGTACCCGTCAGCTGGTAGGAACCCCCGAGCGTGAGCGCATGACCCGCGGACATCGCCATGATGGGCGCTTCCACACGCCCCGACCCTCGTGCGAGGCCCCGAGGGCATCATCATCATCGGTCTCGCGGAGCAGCTCCGATGATCAGTCGTCCCCAGCTTCAGGCGCCGGTTCCCGGCCGGCCCGCAGCGCCTCGAACCGCTCGTCGTCGCGCTGTTTGCGCCGCTTCGCCTGCGCTTCGATCCAGCCGTCGCCGTCGATGCGCGGATCGCTCAGGTCGAACATCGCCTTCGTGCGCTTGGCGTTGACGATCACCGGAACGACGTCCCCGCGCTCCGGTGCGCCTCGCACCTTGAACGTCTTCTCCTTGAACGTCAGCCGCACCGGCGCTCCGCCGCTCGGGCCCGGCACGTCGATCATCCCGAGGGACTCGACGCCGTCGAAGATCCGCTCGCCGGACCCGAGCAGAACCGGTGCGATGTCGAGCGTGAGCTCGTCGACGACCCCGGCTGCGAGCGCCTGCCGCACGGTCGAGGCGCCGCCCGCGATGTCCGCTCCGTCGGCGCCGGCCGTCTCACGCGCCTGTGCGTAGGTGGCGTCGAAGCCGTCGAGCGAGATCGACGTGTGGCAGGTGGTGTTCGACATCAGGCGGGTGCGCCAGTGCGGGTGAAGATCGGCTCGGTGGCGGTGGAACGGTCGGCATCGTACGTATACCCGAGGCCGGCGAACTCGGGCAGCTTGCGCGGGCTTCGGATCCGCTCGCGCACCAGCCAGCCGGCCATGGCTCCGCGCGCCTTCTTGGCGAAGAAGGAGATCACCTTCAGTTCGCTCGGATCGGACTACGGCGCGTCGAGGAAGCGCGGCGCGATCACCTTGGCGCCCAGGGCCTTGGTGTCGACGACCTGGAAGTACTCGTTGCTGGCCAGGTTCAAGAGCACTGCCGGGCCCGGGGACTGCTCCAGGTCGTCGGCCAACATCGTGGTGACGCGGTCGCGCCAGTACGCGGAGAGCGAGTCGCCGGCCGGTGTGGCGAGCCTCGTGCCCATCTCCAGGCGGTACGGGGCGATGAGGTCCATGGGCCGCAGCAGGCCGTAGAGCCCGGAGAGGATGCGAACCGACTTCTGGGCCTCGGTGAAGTCGCGCTCCCCGAAGCTCCGCGCCTCCATGCCCTGGTAGACGTCGCCGGCGAAGGCGAGGACCGCGGGGCGTTCGCGCCCCGGTTCGAACGGGAGCGTGAAGTCGCGGAAACGCTTGGCGTTGAGCCCGGCGAGTTCATCGGAGAGCGACATCAGCTGCCCGATCTCGTCAGGGGGCATGGCGGCAAGCTGATCGGCGAGGATCTCCGCGCCGTCCAGCAGGCGCGGCTGCGAGTGCTTCCTGGTCGGGAGCTTCGAGGCGAAATCCAGTGACTTGGCGGGCGACAGGACGGTCAACATGAGCCGACCGAGCCTATTGGCCCGGCACCGGCCGACGTAGAACCATCGGCCGGCTTCTTGCCGGACCGCGCTGTGCTCGCGCGGTCGGCGCGGCCCGGCCGTGGTGCAGCGCCGGGCGACGCGAGCCGCCGCGGATGCGTGCTTTGTACGGTCGGGGCGTCCGTGGCATGGGCGGTCGAGTTCGACTCTGCGCTCGGCTAGCCTGAGGTGGGTCGGATCGGCGAGACCCCCCCTCGCGGCTTCGCCAGGATCGGCGGATCACTGTGCGGGAAGACCTGACCGGCAGCTTCAGCGAGGCAGGCGCGGCGCTGACGATGCGCTACCGCCGGGTAACCATGAAGCCCGGGCAGCGCTGCGACACGGGATGGGTCCGCGCACGTGCGTCCCTGCTGCGGTACACCGCAAAGACGCCGGATGGCGTCGCCGTGGGATTCGACGTGAAGGACCGGATGACGCTGATGACCGGCGAGCTCGTGCCGAACCTCGAAGGCACGGTCAGCGGCGTTGTTCCCGGCTGCAAGACGCCGGACGCCGAGCTCCCCGAGGTCGCGAAGCGCTGGACCGGCGTGTCCGGCCAGGTGGACGAGCGGGGCTCCGTGCAGCTCTCGACCGAGTTCCCGATCGCGTTGCTCGAGCTCCCCGGTCGGGGCGCGCCGCCGCCGCACCCAGCCGGGTTCTTCCTGGCCTCCGGGCTTCCAGAGGAGAGCGACCGGTACTTCCCGTGGAGCACCGGACCGGCGCAGATCACCGGGACGCTCGGGCTGGGCTGGGTCGGCACGGCCGAGGGCTGCGAGTCCACAAGGACCCAGGTCGTCCTGGAGCGCACGCATCCCGAGCTCGCGCTCACCCTTCCGCGCCCGGGGACGAGGGAGGCTCACGGCGCGCGGTAGACCCCCTTCTGCGCTGGGGTGCTCTGGCGAGAGCGTCGGTCAGACCATCTCGAACAGCGCGCGGTCATCCGCCAGCGCCTCGGCGAGGCGATTGCGGATCCGCGTGTGCAACTGGCTGACCCGGCTCTCCGAGACGCCGAGCACCGCGCCCGTCTCGGCCAGCGTCATGTGATGGGTGTGCAG
Organism: Solirubrobacteraceae bacterium; assembly: GCA_051306365.1. GTDB lineage: Bacteria > Actinomycetota > Thermoleophilia > Solirubrobacterales > Solirubrobacteraceae > Svornostia. Next base: position 1,552 of record JBPPNC010000057.1, on the reverse strand, counting down.
CATCACCATGATCTGGCGCTCGCGCGGAGTGAGGTCGGCGATCGCGTCACGCAGCCGCTCGGCCGCCGCGGCGCTCATCATCGCCCGCTCGGGATCGACGTTGTCGTCCTCGGACGGCAGCGTCTCCATCCGCTCGATGTCCGCGCCGTCGGTGTCGACCAGGGTGGCGTTCAGCGAGCCGACGCTGGCGGTCGCCACGGCGTGCTGACGTTCGCGGAACTGCTCGATCGAGACGCCCATCGCGTCGGCGAGGTCCTGCTCGTCGGGATCCCGGCCGTGTTCGCGCAGGAACCGCTCCCCGGCTGTCGCGACCTCGCGCTCATGGCGTCGCACCGAGCGCGGGACCCAGTCGTCCCGTCGCAGCTCATCGAGAATGGCGCCCTGGACCCGGGTCCAGATGAATGCCTCCAGCGACGACCCGACGTCCGGGTCGTAGCGGTCGATGCAGCGCAGGATCGCCTCCAGGCCCGCGGAGATGAGGTCATCGCCATGGACCTCGGACGGCAGCGAGCGCAACTTCTTGCCGACGAGGTACTTCACCAACGGTGCGTACGTGAAGACGAGCTGGTCGCGGACGCGCTGATCACCGGTCTCGCCGTACCGAGCGATCAGCCGGCGGTCTTCAGCAGCGCGGTTTGCCCGGTGGACCGGATTCGCGCCGCTGTACACGGGTGCGGTCATGTCGCCTCCCTGAAAGTGCCGGACCCAGTGTCTCGAACTGTACGCGCCGATGCGTCACCTCAGTTGCCGCCGACCTTGCTCCCCTTCACCGTCATGTCGCCACTGCCCCTCTTCATCCGGATCGACGCGGAGCCCGTCGCGAGGTTCTCGTCGGCGCCGCTGGCGCCGGACGGCAGCCTTCGGATCGGCGACAGCGTCGGGCTGGGCGGTGTCTCAGTCCTCCGAGGTCGCGCGCTGACGGGTACCGTGGCCGGATGGCTCCGCCACCCGGCATCGAGGTCGAGAACCTCGAGCGCACCTTCAAGGACCTCCAGGCCGTGGACGGCATCTCGTTCGCTATCGAGCCCGGCGAGATCTTCGGCTTCCTCGGGCCCAACGGCGCCGGCAAGTCCACGACGGTCCTCATGCTCACCACCCTCCTCCCCCCGTCCGGCGGGCGCGCCACCGTGGCGGGCTTCGACATCGCGACCCAGGGGCCGGACGTCCGCCGGCACATCGGCGCCGCGCTGCAGGAGGCCGCGCTCGATCCGCTCCTGACCGGCCGCGAACACCTTCGGCTCCAGGCCTCGCTGCAGGGCCTCGCCAAGCCCAGGCGCGACGCGCGGACCGTCGAACTGCTCGACCGGGTTGGCCTGACCGACGCGGCCGACCGGCGCGTCGGCGGCTACAGCGGCGGCATGAAGCGGCGGCTGGACCTCGCGCTGGCACTCGTGCATGAGCCGTCGATCCTGTTCCTCGACGAGCCCACCACCGGGCTCGACCCGCAGTCACGCGCCGACCTCTGGGAGGAGGTCAGCCGACTCGCGCGCGAGCAGGGCGTCACGGTCTTCCTGACGACGCAGTACCTCGAGGAGGCTGACCAGCTCTCCGA
>JBPPNC010000033.1:0-99938 GCA_051306365.1 Solirubrobacteraceae bacterium | reverse complement strand
CGTGACGCGAACCGCGACCTCCGGTTCGACGCCGCGGCGGCGACGCTCGTCGAGCCGCTCACCGACGGCCTGTTGGATCGCACCTACAAGGCGCTCCTGGGCGACGAGACCGCCCGGCTGATCCCGGTCTCGGAGAACCGGCCCGGCGTGACCGGCAGCGCGTATCAGTCCGGGTGGTTCTCGCCGTTGGCCCGCGAGCTCGATCGCGCGTCGGGCGCGGCGGAGGCGCCCGAGGGCGTTCCGGCCCCGTGCGGCGGCGGGGAGGCCGCGGCATGCCGCGCGCTCGTGTGGTCTGCGCTCGACGCGGCCTATGCCCGTGCCCGGCGGTCCCAGTTCCCGTGGGTGCGCGACCGGCCGAGCCGCTGGCGGATGAGCTCTGCGTCATCGCAGATCCTGTTCATCCCGGTGTTCACGCTGCCGACGGCGATGCGCTGGCAGAACCGCCCAACGTTCGAGCAGGTGTCGGCGTTCGGATAGCCGCGCCGACCACGGTTCGTGCTGGACCGCACGAATTGCGATCCGTAGGCTCGCCCCACCCGATGAGAGGAGCCCGCCATGCCCACGCCGGCGGATCGCATTCGGAACGTCGCACTCGTCGGCCATCGCGGGGCCGGCAAGACGTCGCTGCATGAAGCACTGCTCTTTCAAGCCGGTTCGGTGTCCCGGCTCGGCAGCGTCACCGAGGGCACCACCGTCTCTGACAGCGAGGACGACGAGCAGGCGCGGAGCATGTCGATCTCCGCCCACCTGTCGTCCTTCGCGTGGCAGGACCGCAAGATCAACCTCATCGACACGCCGGGCGATCCGAGCTTCATCGCGGACGCCCTGGGTGCGATGCAGGTCTGCGAGTCGGCGGTCTTCGTCATCAATGCCGTGATGGGCGTCGAGGTCAGCACCCAGCGGCTGTTCAAACAGGCCGCGGAGCTCGATCTCGCCCGGCTGATCTTCGTGAACATGCTCGACCGTGAGCGGGCCGACTTCTTTCGCACGCTCGACGGGCTGAAGGCCACCTTCGGCCCGCACGTGGTGGCCACGGAGATCCCGATCGGCACCGAGGACGAGGTCCGCGGCGTCATCGACCTCGTCGACATGCAGGCCTACGAGTACGCGGGCGAGGCACGTGACGCGTGTCGTGCGATCCCGATCCCCGAGGATCTCCAGGCGCTCGCCGAGGCGTACCGCGACCGGATGATGGACGAGATCTGCGAGGTCTCCGACGCGCTGACCGAGCGTTACCTCGAGGGGGAGGAGATCGCACACCACGAGATCGTCGCGGCGCTGAAGGAGGGAACGAATCACGGCGGACTCTTCCCGGTGACCTGTGGTGTCGCGACGCGGAATCTCGGCTCAGACCGCCTGCTCGACGCGATCGTCGACGACCTGCCCTCCCCGGTGAAGCACGGCGCGCTGGAACTGCCCGAGGTGACGCTGGAGGCCGACCCGGCCCGCGAGCTGTTCGCCTACGTCTTCAAGACCCGCGCCGACCCGTACGCCGGCCGGATCAACCTGTTCCGCGTCTATCAGGGCGTCATGGACCACGACACGACGGTCATGAACACCCGCACGCACCACAGGGAACGCATCGGGCAGCTGATCGTCTTCGCCGGCCGCGAGAACGAGCACGCTCGCGCGTTCGGGCCCGGGGACATCGGCGCCGTGGCGAAGCTCAAAGAGACGCGCGCGGGCGACTGGCTGGCCGAGCGCGACGAGCCCATCACGATGCCGCCGGTGCGGTTCCCGGCGCCTGTGATGGCGTTCGCGATCGAGCCGTCGAGCCCCGGCGACGAGGAGAAGGTCTTCACCGCCCTGCGGCGCCTGCAGGAGGAGGACCCGACGATCGACCTGCACCGCGACGTGCAGACGGGCGAGCAGATCGTGGCCGGCCTGTCGCAGGTCCACGTCGAGGTCATCGTCGGGCGGCTGAAGGACCGGTTCGGTGCAGAGGTGACGCTGAAGCCCCCGCGGGTCCCGTATCAGGAGACGATCACGGCTTCGGCGAAGGCGCACGGCCGCCACAAGAAGCAAACCGGTGGGCGCGGGCAGTTCGGTGACTGCCACCTGGAGATCGAGCCGCTGCCCGCGGACGATCCGCATGATCTCGTGTTCGAGGACAGGATCAAGGGCGGTGTGATCCCGCACGGGTTCATTCCGGCCGTGGAGAAGGGCGTGCGCGACGCGCTGGCGCACGGGCCGGTGGCCGGCTATCCGGTGCGCGGCGTGCGGGTGCGGGTCGTCGACGGCAGCTACCACAGTGTCGACAGCTCCGAACAGGCGTTCCGCACGGCAGGCGCGATGGCGATGCGCGAGGCGCTGCGCGTCGCGGCCCCCGTGCTGCTCGAGCCCGTGATGCTCGTCACGCTGTCGGTGCCCGAGACGAGTGTCGGGGACGTGATCGGCGACCTCAACGGGCGGCGCGGGCACCCGCTCGGGATGGAGCAGCAGGCGGCCATGACGGAGGTTCGCGCGGAGGCGCCGATGGCCGAGCTCCTCGATTTCGCCCCGGATCTCCGGGCGCTGACGGGCGGGCAGGGCGACTACACGCTGGAGCTGTCCCGGTACCAGGAAGTTCCCGCTCATATCGCCCAGAAAGTGGTGCAAAGCGGGCCGGAAGCTGCGGACACCGTTCGAGCGTGACCTGAGCGAGATGGCGTGGATCGCTATCCTCGCCGTCTCGTGAGTCGTAAGACGATCACCACCCGTCACCAGGCCGTCTCGTGCGACGTCTGCGGGCGCACCCTGCTGCGCGGCGAGCACTCCGAGCCGTTCCTGGCCGGAGGCTCGCGGCGCCTCGTCTGCGAGCTGTGCACCCAGCGCGCCACGCACGAGGGCTGGATCCGCGAAGGACTCGGCGACGCCGCGGGCTCGCGGGGCCAGGGCCGCGAGCGGCGCGGCTCACTGTTGCGCCGGTTGCGCCGGCGCGAGGGCGCGCCGCGAACCCCGTCGCCGACCACGCTGTCCGACGCGGCTCCGCTGATGGACGAGTGGCCCGCCGACGACCTCGATCCGCTGGCCGAGCCCGCCTACGCGGAGGCCGCGCCCGCCCCCGCCCCCGCACCTGCGCCCTCGGCCGCGCAGGCGAAGGCGAGCCGTCTCGAGGTCGAGATCGAGCGCGTGAACCGCACCGTCCACGCGGTCCCGACGAACACGCAGATGAAGCTCGAGCGGGCGCTGGAGATCTTCAACCGCAGTGACGCGCCACAGCGGGTCTCGGGGATCGCCCGGTCGCTCGGCGCGCCGGTGGTCGCCGTCCGTCCCTCGATCACCGAGGGGTCGATCGTCTCGATCGTCGTGGCGTGGGAGCTGTGCTGGTACCGGTACGAGGTCGACCTCGCCGACGAGGCGTCCGGCGTCCGGCTGATGGCCCAGGGGGCGGAGCTCGACGAGCTGCCCGTCGAGGAGCAGACCGCGAACGCCGCGGCCGACGAGCGTGGAGGGTTGGTGATGGCGGCTTGATCTACTGCGTCGTGCCCCAGGAGATGGCGCCCGAGCTGCTCGCGCAGCTCGAGGAGTACTACGCCGACGATCCGAACGTGAAGGTGATCGTGGATCGCCGGTCGGGCGAGCGCCGCGGGCCGGCGACGGAGAACGATGGCCCCGCGCTGCGGGTGGTCCGCGACCGCCGCCGCCCGCGCGTGATCGGCGAGTTCCCGCCGGTCGATCCGCCCGCCGCGTGAAGGTCGTCGTCCACGTCGACGGCGGCTCGCGCGGCAATCCGGGACCCGCAGCCGCCGGCGCCGTCGTCTCCACGCCTGAGGGCGAGGTCCTCGACGAGTCGGCCGAGACCCTCGGGGTCTGCACGAACAACGTCGCCGAGTACCGCGCGCTGCTGCTGGGCCTGGCGCGCGCCAAGGAGCTCGGCGCGCGGGAGGTCGAGGTCGTCAACGACTCCGAGCTCATCGCCAAGCAGGTCAACGGCCAGTACAAGGTCAAGCACGCGGACATGAAGCCGCTGCACGCCGCCGCGCTGGACGTGCTGCGCGGGTTCGACGCCTGGAAGGTCCGCACGGTGCCGCGCGCGCAGAACTCGCACGCCGACGCCCTGGTCAACCAGGCGCTCGACGCGGCGCGGTAGCCGGTTCAATGCATGCAGCTCAACCTGGATGCGCTGCGCGCCGCCGCCGGAATCGGCGTCGCGGGCAACTTCGCGGGACACCCCGAGCAGGCGGGGGAGGCGGCGGACTTCGCCGGCATCGGGTCCGTCGCCGCCGAGGCGCCCATCGCTCTTCGCTGACACGAAGCGCGACTCGTACCTGCTGCCGCTGAAGGCCGCGGTGCGGCGCGTCGAGGGCGTGGAGGCCGAGGACGGTGACCGTCCGGCTCGACGTCGACGCGAGCTGAGGCCGCGGCCGACGCCGCGTGCGCTCACTCGGCCAGGAGCGCGATCTCCAACGCTTCGTCGAGCCCTTCCGCGCCACGGAACGCACCTTCGGTGGCATGGTCGCGCAGTCTGGACGCGAGCTCCGCGGTCAGCGTGTCGCCGTCCCTCTCGGCGGCCCGCTTGAGCAGTTCGTACGTTGCGACCTCGAGCTCATCCGAGGCGATGACGTCACGGACGTCCCGCGCGAGCTTGTACCCGCGCACGTGCTGCGACATCGCCGCGGTTCGTGCCGCAGCGAACGTCTCCCAGCCGCGCACGCGCGAGGGACGCTCGCCGAGCTCCTGCAGCCGGCCGCGGAGGAGGCGCAGGTGCTCGTCGACCTCGGCGCGCTCCTGATCGATCCCCTCGACGAGACGACCCAGCCCGGCCTCATCGGCCCCGGATGCGATCCCCGCCTGGCGACTCTGGCCGGCGGTGACGGTCAGCAGCCGCGTGCGCATCTGCTCCATGCCCTCGGCCTCGCCGAGCAGCTCGTGGGTCGCGTTGCGTCCCGCGCCGTCGGCCTCGGCGGCGTCGAGCACGGCATCCCAGGCGCCCGCCCAGTCCGCCGCCAGGGTCTCCGCGCCGGCCCGGCCGCCGGCCGCCAGCCGCCGGGTCTCCTCGTCCCCGGCCGTGGCCGCGAGCCGCTCGAGCATCGCGTACGTCGTCGCCGCGAGGTGCGCGAGGCCGAAGGCGTGGCGTGCATTCGTGAGGACGTTGTGAGCCAGCAGCCGCTCGTACATCCATTCACCCACGAGCAGCTCGTCGTCGGCTAGCCGCCCACGTGCCTGGCCGAGCCCCGCCAGCCGCTCGCTGATCCGGCCCTCGTCGTCAGCGGCCGCGGCGCGCTGGCGCTCGAGGATCTCGTAGACCTCACCCGCGCCGACCCCGCTCGCGTCGAGCCCGTCCAGCGCCGCCTCGGTGAAGTGCCCCACGCCGCGCTGCAGCGCGTGCGCGTCACGCAGCGCGATCACGATGACCGAGTGCAGGCGTTCGCCGGATACCTCGGCGCCGAGCGGCATCGAGGGCTCGGCGGGCGGGGGCGCCGCGGCCCCGAGAGTGCGGGTGAGCAGGCGGTAGAGGTAGGCGATGAGACCAACGGTGATCACGGCCTCCAGCACCAGCGCGACGGCTCTGACCGTGTCCGAATCCGTCACGACGAATGCGACGATCGCGGCGACGACGACAGCCACTCCGAGGAGAATCACGAGCAGTGGCGCGGCGCCTGCCTCAGCAGGCTCGTGTCCCGACGATGACCCGGATCGGGCGTTGGATGACATGCGCAGCCTCTCGGTCTTGCGTTCGGAGCGACACATACAACCAGACGCGAGGCGACCCAACGTCGGTGGGCACCACCCTCTCGCCTGCGGGCTTCCCGCGAGCGCCTCCGGGGCTGACGCCGCGGGAGGATCGTGCGCTACCGCTCCGCGAGCAGCGGCGCGATCCGCGCCTCGAGCGCCGCCGGCGGAAGGGCGCCGACGATGCGGTCGACCTCCTTGTCATCCTGCAGCGCGACGAGCAGCGGAATGGACTGCGCGCCGTAACGGGCGGCCAGCTGCGGGTTCGCGTCGACGTCGACCTTCACGACCTTCAGGCGCCCGGCGTGGCGCGTCGCGAGGTCTTGGAGCACTGGCGCGATCATGCGGCACGGGCCGCACCAGGCGGCCCAGAAATCGACGACGACGGGGACGGACGCCTGCGTCTCCTCGGCGAAGGACTCGGTGTCGGCGTCGACGAGCCACGGCAGCGGGGTCTTGCACTTCGCGCAGCGCGGGTAGCCGCTGGCGACGGCGCCGACGCGGTTCCTGGCCCCACAGGAGGAGCACGGGACGATCGCGGACATGGGAACGACGGTACTGCGCGGGGCGGCTGCGGTCAGCGCAGCGACGTCGAGAGCTTGTCGCGCTGGAGATCGGCGAGTACTGCCCGATGATCTGGTCGTCGCCGGGGCGCAGTTCGAGGAACCGCAGGCCGCAGCGGCCGCCGGGCTCTGCCCGGGCGACCTCGACCTCCCGCGCACCAAGCTCCCTGGCGCGTGCCAGGCCCAGCAGCAGCGCGCCTGGAAGGTCCGCACGTTGCCAAGCGCGCAGAACTCGCATGCCGACGCGCTGGTCAACCAGGCGCTCGACGCCGCGCGGTTGGCCGCGCGGCGCCAGCCCCCGCGTTACGCCGCGGTGGCCTCTCGCAGGCGCACCGGGCGCCGGGTGATCCCGGGCCCGGTGACGCCGAGCTCGGCGCGGCGGTCGCGCATCGCCGCGACGGTCATCGGCCCGTGCGCGCCTTCGGCGCGGTCACGCGGGGCGCGGGAGCGACTCGCCCACCACGGAGGTCGCGAGCCGCGCGCCGATGGGCGTGCGCATGAGTTCCAGCCACGGGCGGGCCATCGCGATCGCGGCGACGTCCACGGCGGCCGGCCGGTCGATTCCGGCGAGGCGCCGGAGGTCCCGGGGCACGAGGGCGAGCGCGGCGCTGGAGAACACGCGCAGCGGCAGCTGGTAGGGCAGGAGCTCGCGGGTGATGGGCGGGGAGGAGACGAAGCTGATGGAGTCCCGTGCGGCGCTGCTGACGCACAGGGAGGGGCGCACGGACGCGAAGTACTCGCGCATCTGTGCGACCGAGGCGGGGACGTCCTCCTCGCGGGCGCCGACGAGCGCGGCGATGACGACGCCCTCGGCGAGGTACGCGTCCTCTTCGCCGGGCGTCAGCTGCGGCCCAAAGGCCCGGTGGGCAGCGAGGAATGAGTGCCACTCGACGGCGTGGACCCATACCTGCGTCTCGGGGTCATCCGCGCTGTAGGCCTTGCCGGTGACGGGGTCGATGCCGCGGACACGCTGGTGCATGCGCCGGACGCGCGCCGCGGCCTCGTCCGCGGTCTCGACGGTGCCGAACGCTGTCGCCCCGACGTATGCGGCCGTGCGCTGCAGCCGGCTCAGTGCGCGGTTGCGGTAGTCGCTGTGCTGTGCGACTCCGGCCATCGCGAGGGGGTGCAGCGACTGGATGAGCAGTGCACGCAGCCCGCCGATGAGCGCGCCGGGGTGGCTGAGGACCGGCCACGTCACGGCGGCGGGGCCGAGGTAACCGGTGTCCGAACTCGGGGTCATGCACGGATGATGCAATTGACAACATACGATGTCAACAAGGTGCGTAGGGTCGCAGTCATGCAGCTGGACCTCGATGCGCTGCGCGCCGCCGCCGGGATCGGCGTCGCCGGGAACTTCGCCGGGCACCTCGAGCAGGCGGGCGAGGCCGCGGACTTCGTCGGCGTCGGTCAGGCCGGCGTCGAGGCGCCGAAGGGCATCTTCCCGTGGTACCTGCCGGGCTCCGAGACGTTCCTCGGTGCGTTCCCGCTCGCGCACGACCGGGTTGAGCTGCCCGCGTCGGATGAGCCGCTGAACCTCCAGATCGAGCCCGAGGTCGGGGTGCTCTGCGACGTCGCCTACGCGGATGACGGCGCGGTCACCGGCCTCGCGCCGGTCGCCATCGCCGCGTTCAACGACTGCTCGATCCGCCGGCCGGGCGCCGCGAAGATCAGCCACAAGAAGAACTGGGGGGCGGCGTCGAAGGGCGTGGCGCGTGCTGCGTTCGCGATCACCGACCTGTCAGCAGATGGACCGACGGCGGGGTTCCGCCTGGCGTGCTTCCTGCGCCGCGGCGGCGAGACGTCGGCCTACGGCGTCGACAGCCCGCTGGCCGGCTACTCGTACTACGGCGCCCAGCTTCTGGACTGGATCGTCGACCGGCTCAACCATCAGGAGGGTGGCGAGGGCACGCCGCTGGAGCCCGTCGGTGCATACTTGCGCGACGTCAAGCTCCCTGCCCAGGTCCTCATCGGCATCGGCGCGACGCGCTACACGGAGGTCGGCGAGACGACCTTCCTGCAGGCCGGCGACGAGGCGATCGTCGTGGTCTACGACGGCGTCCAGCACACGCCCGAGCGCGTGGAGGACGCGGTGCGCCGCCGCTTCGAGGACGGGCTGGCCGCGTCCGTCCTGCGGCAGGTCGTCGTGGAGGCGGGGCGCTGAGCGACGCGACGTACACCTTCGAGGCCGAGATCTGGCGATCCGCGGGCAAGGCGGCGTGGCACTTCATCACGCTCCCGGAGGACGTCGCCGACGAGATCGAGTTCCGCTTCGGGCGTGCGGGCGGCTTCGGGTCCGTGCCCGTCCGGCCGACGCTCGGCACCAGCTCGTGGGAGACGTCGGTGTTTCCCGACACGGAGCGCGGGTCTTACCTGTTGCCGGTCAAGGGCGACGTTCGCCGGAAGGAGCGCGTCGAGGCCGGCGACGTCGTGACGCTGCGCCTCGACGTCACCGCGGACTGAGGGCCTACGTGCCCGGTCGTGCGCATGGCGGCTTCAGTGGTGAAGGTCTGCTCTTGATGAGCATGACGGTCGGTCCGTGGCGCTTCGCGCCTGTGTCCAGGCGGCGTCCTCCTGGATTCCTGAAACCTGGGGATGGGGGATCCGAACGGGTGAGGGATCACGCGATCCAGCCGAGGAGGCGCTGGATGTTCCAGACCTCGAGTCCGAGCGCGCCGGCGCGCTCGGTCAGGCGCGCATCCTCGGTCACGAGGACATCGCAGCGGGCCAGCGCGGTGCCGGCGATGATCGCGTCGGCCATGTGCTTGTTCTGGCCGGCGTGCACGGCGTTGACGAGTTCGCCGCCGTCGGCAGACACGGGCGGGAGTACCTCGCGGGGGAGTGCGCGCAGGCGCTTGCGCCGTGCGGGGTCGGGAATCGCCGCGAGCTGGTCCTCCTGGATCTGGGTCGTGAAGAGCGCGATGCGCCGGTCGCGCGTCGCCGCGGTGATGGCCTCACGCGTCTCGGGGTCGTCGGCGACGGCGTCGAAGACCATGGTGTCGATCATCACGGCGAGGATGGGCGCAACGTAGCGGGGCAGGAGGAGCGAGGAGGCCCCGCGGGATGCGGCCGGTGGCCGCGCCCGGAGACTTCCGCCCGACCGGGCAGTAGAGCCCGTGAACCTTCTGCGACCTCACGCAGCGGGCTGCTCCAGAAACGCGAAAGGCCCGCGGTTGCGGGCCTTTCGGTGAAGCGGATGAAGGGACTCGAACCCTCGACCTTCTGCATGGCAAGCAGACGCTCTAGCCAACTGAGCTACATCCGCGAGGAGAAGCGATGATAGCGGCCCCGCAGGCCCGCTTGCGATCAGGGCTCAAGTCCTGCGCCGCATTCGCCGATGGGCCCCCGATGCGCATGCCTCCCGCTCTGCGCACACGCGAGACTCACGGCCGGTGGCCGTGGGTGGCAGCAACGGCTGCGGCACCCTCCGCCGCCGTCGCGTACGCCGCTCGTGACTGGCTGAAGCAGGACGGGCGATGGGCGCTCTGGCTCCCGTTGCCCGTCCTGTTCTGCCATCAGACCGAGGAGTGGGTGGTGCCCGGCGGGTTCCTCCCGTGGTTCAACCGCGAGGTCGCCGGCAGCGGCGAGGACGAGTTCCCCATCACGCGGCCGCTGGGGTGCTTCATCAACACGCAGATCGGGTGGACCCTGACGCTGCTCGGGGCGGTCCTGGGGCGCAGGCACCCGGCGTTGGCCACGGTCGTGCTGTCGATGGACGTCGGCAACGCGGCGCTGCACGGCGGCCAGTTCGTGCGCGCGAAGGCGTACAACCCGGGGGCGGTCACCGGCGTCCTGGTGATGCTGCCGCTCGGGATTGCGGGCATCGTGCGCCTGCTGCGTGACCCGGAGCTCGACACGCGGCAGCTGCTCAGGGGCGTCGCGATCGGCACCGCGGGGTCGGTGGCGATGATGGCCGTGATGCAGGCGCGGCTGCGCCTTCGCGGCCGGCGCTGATGCGCGTCACCCGCGGCTGGCGCGCCCGTAACCCGTGATCGGGATCTGCGGCCCGAGGAACTGCGGGTCGCGCCCGACGACGACCTCCTGCACCGCCTTCGGTCGCGCGACGAGCGCCCGTTCTGCCTGCCGTAGCCACGCAGGTCCGATGAGACGCCGTGCACGTCGAGTCCGGCGCGCTCTCCCAGCCACACCGCGGGGGAGATGGAACCTCTGCGTGACGACCAGCGCGGACTCGACGCCGAAGACCTTCTGTGCTCGAACCATGCTGCTCCAGGTGTCGAACCCGGCGTGGTCGGTGAAGATGTCGCGTCGGGAACGCCCGCGTCGAGCAGCGCATGGCGTTGACCTCGTCATAGCCGCGCGTGCCGTGATCGCCCGAGGCGAGGACCTTGTTGACCTTCCGCTCGAGGTACAGGCGCGCGCCCGTGCTGACGCGGTCGGCGACCATCGTGCTCATCTGCCCGTCGGGCTGGACCTTCGCGGCGACGACGATCGCGTGCGCATGTGTGCCCCCTGAGTCGCCTCGGAGAGAGGCGCCGACCAGAATCGAACTGGTGTACACGGCTTTGCAGGCCGCTGCGTAGCCACTCCGCCACGGCGCCGGGGACGGGTAATGCTAGTGGGCCACCGGACCGCTCCGCTCAGCGGGTCGGGCGTATCCTCCGCGGCATGCCCGACCCAGTCAACAACCTGTGAGCGCTGCACCCGTCCGGTTCTGCGACGAGTTCCCGGGCGTCGTGGGCTGGATCCATCCGGAGCCGAAGTGGATGCTGCGCGCCGGCCACGCCGTCCTGAGCGGCGGGCGCGTCTGGGTGATCGACCCGCCCGCGGGGGACGGCATCCTGGAGCGGATCGTCGGCCTGGGCGTCCCCGGCGGCGTCGTCCAACTGCTCGACCGCCACGACCGTGACTGCGCGGACGTCGCGCACCGGCTCGGAGTGCCGCACTACAAGCTGCCGTTCAACGGGGTCGCCGACGCGCCGTTTCAGGTGCTGTCGATCCTGCGGATCCCCGGCTGGCACGAGGTCGCCCTGTGGTTCCCGGCCGAGAAGACCCTCGTGTGCGCGGACGTGCTCGCGGCCGCGCCCGGGTACACCGCGCGTCGCGAGCGCGTGGGAGTGCACCCGATGCTCCGGGCATTGCCGCCGAAGAAGCTCGGCGAACTCGACGTGGATCTCCTGCTGATGGGGCACGGTGAAGCGGTCGCGGGCCCTGAGGCGGGTCCGGCGATCGCCGAGGCCCTGCGCACGGCGCGTCGCAACCTGCCGGTCGTGCTGCTCGACAACATCAAGCACGCGGTGGGGCGCTAAACGACGCGTCACCCTTGCTACTCTGCTGGTCTCCCAGGGCGATTAGCTCAGCTGGGAGAGCGCCTGCTCGACAAGCAGGAGGTCACTGGTTCGAGCCCAGTATCGCCCACCTTTGGAAGGCCCGCGACGCGGGCCTTCGTCGTCTCAGGCGGGCGTTCAGGCCACATGAGGACGACGGCTTCGGTTGGTCCCACCGCGACGGGGGGAAGGCCAGCCAACGTCGCAACAGATGACCGGCGGGATCCTATAGCCGTGCAGCCACGGTGAAGGGAATGCCGCGGTGCGCGCCTCGCCGGGGACCGGCCAGGGGCACGAAGCTCCAGGGCACGATCTCGTGGACGACCACCGCCACCACGACGACCGACACGCCCGGCGGTGACGTCTTCACCGAGAAGGAGACCCGCACCGTCACGCTCAAGGTGAGGATGACCAAGCGCGCGGGTGCGGCCGGCTGGCAGCCCGAGGACAACGGCAGCTCGTACACCGTGCGCTACGCGCTGACCTCGACACGGCTCGAGCGCGACAGCACCGGGGCGACCACGTGCACCACGACGCACCAGGCGACCGGTTCCGGCGGCGGCAATCTCCCCAAGAAGCCGCGGAGCACCGCGGCGCCCTCGCTGTTCGGCAGCGTCTTCCCGTCCCCCGCATCACTCGGCGCGCGGACGAAGGCCATCGTGCTGCATGCAACAAGGGCCAGGACACCGTGAAGCACGACGGGTCGGGCCTCAGTCCGTGCCGGAGTGGCCAGGACGTCGACCCGATCGACGGGTCGCTCGTGCCGACCGACAGCGCTCAGCAGATCTGTTACCCGGCCGGGACGAGCAAGCGGACCACGACCCCCGCGGCGTGTCGCAACGTCCGCGGGCCGTTCATCAAACACCGCGCTCTGGCTTCTTCGATCAGGACCACCACTGCACAACTGAACAGTGGTATAGTGTCGGGCATGTCCACGTCTGCCCTATCCACGCAGCGTCGTGCCTGGCCGTTGGAGCGCGTGCTCTTCACCATGGCCGGCACCATGACGCTCCTCAGCGCGCTTCTCGCCGCCACGGTCTCGCCGTGGTTCCTCCTGCTGACGGCCTTCGTCGGCGTCAACCAGCTGCTGTTCGCCGCCACCGGCGCCTGCCTCGCGTCGCTCGTCCTCACGAAGGCGTTCGGCTTCCGCTCGGCGTGTGCCGAGGTGTCGCGATGAGCCCGAGGCTCGGACCCCTCGGCCGTCTCGGCCGCTACACCGCCACCCACCGCAAGGTGGTGTTCATCGCCTGGGCGGTCGTCGCCCTGGGTCTCGGCTTCCTCGCCCCGAAGGTCGAGCATGCGCTCTCCGGCGCGGGATGGGAGGCCACCGGTTCTGAGTCGGTCGACGCACGTCAGGTCATCGACGAGCAGTTCGGCGGTCTGTCGTCGTCGGCGCTGATGGTCGTCGTGCGCTCAGAGGACCAGACGTACAAGGACGCGGCGTTCCAGAAGGTCATCGCCGACACGACGGCGCAGCTGCAGGCCGACGACCGCGTCACCGACGTGGTCCCGCCGCAGCCGGGCATGTCGATCTCGCAGGACGGCAAGACCGTCGTCATCCAGGCCGGCGCCGCCGACACCGCCAACGAGATGGTCCGCGCCGCGGACGATCTGAAGGAAGAGCTCCCCGCCGCCGACGGCATCACCGTCTCGATGACGGGGGCCTCGGGCATGTGGTCGGACTTCAACGCGGCCAACCGCGACGCGATGATGAAGTCCGAGCTCATCTCGTGGCCGGTCACGTTCGCGATCCTCGTGCTCGCGTTCGGGTCACTCGTGGCCGCGGGCCTGCCGCTGCTGCTGACGATCCTCGGCCTCGTCGCGTCGGCGGGCACGCTGTACCTCGGCACGAAGTTCATGGACATCTCCGTCTGGGCCATGAACTTCGCGCTGATGTTCGCGCTCGCGCTCGGCGTCGACTACGCGCTGTTCATCGTCTACCGCTTCCGCGGAGCGCTGTTCGGCCAGCACGAAGCCGTCGAGGACGCGGTCGGGGAGACCATGGACACCGCCGGCAAGGCCGTGCTGTTCAGCGGCCTGACCGTGCTGATCAGCCTGTCCGCCGTGATGCTCGTCCCGAGCCCGGCGTTCCGGTCGATGGCGCTCGGGATCATGATCGCGGTCGTCTTCATCCTCGCCGCGACGATGACGCTGCTGCCCGCGCTGCTGGGCAAGCTCGGGCCGAAGATCGACAACATCTCGCTGCCGTGGGTGCACAGCGGTGAGCACCGCTCGCCGAAGTTCGCCGCCTGGGCCGAGCGCCTGTGGAAGCACCCGATCGCCTACGGGTCGGTCGCGCTCATCATCCTCGTGGCACTCACGATCCCGGTGTTCGGCCTGAAGACGGGCATGCCGTCGATCAAGGTCGTCCCGGAGGAGGACGGGTCGCGCATCGCCTACGCGCAGGTGCAGGACGCGTTCGGCGAGGGTGCTCCCGGTGCGCTGCAGATCGTCAGCGCCAAGGGCGAGGCCGCGCAGGTCACGGCGGTCGCCAAGGCCGACGAGGGCATCGCCCAGGTCATGCCGGCGATGCCGGGCAGCGGCGGCAGCACGATGGTGCAGGTCGTTCCTGCCAACGATCCGTCGAATCCGGCGGTGGGCGACACGATCGACCGGCTCCGCGAGACGCTGCCGGCCTCGTCGCTCGTCGGCGGCGCGCCGGCGGAGAACCACGACCTCGAAGAGGCGCTGACCGCCAAGACGCCGCTCGTCATCGGCGTGGTGCTGCTGCTCGGGTTCCTGCTGCTGCTCGTCGCGCTGCAGGCGCCGATCCTCGCCGCCGTCGGCGTGGTGACGAACCTCCTGGCCGTCGGTGCCGCGTTCGGCGTGGCTCGGTGGATCTTCCAGGAAGGTCACCTCGCCGGCCTGCTCGGGCTGGAACCCCAGGGCTACCTCAACGCCTGGGCGCCCGTGTTCTTCTTCGCGATGGTGTTCGCCATCTCGATGGACTACACGGTGTTCCTGCTCTCCAGCGCGAAGGAGCACTGGGACAAGAACCATGACCCGAAGGAAGCGATGGTCGGTGGCGTCGCGCACTCCGGCCGCGTCGTGTTCGCCGCGGCGGGCGTGATGGTCGCGGTGTTCTTCACCTTCGCGCTCTCCGGGCCGCTGCCGCCCAAGGAGATGGGCGTGATCCTCGGCATCGCGGTGCTGCTGGACGCGTTCCTCATCCGCCTGCTGCTCGTGCCGGTCGCGCTGCGGCTGCTGGGCAAGTGGGCGTGGTGGCTGCCCAAGCCGCTGGACCGGGTGCTCCCGGACGTGCGGTTCGGACACGCCTGATCAGCTGAACTACGGCGGGACGGGGCGGGGCGAGAGCTCCGCCGCGTCCCGCCCGGCAGCGCGCTCGTGCCGATCGCCCTGTGTGCGCCGCTGCGCTTGAGCGCTGGTCACCGGGTCTTCACGCGGCCACTACGATCCGGCCGATGGACATCGCCATCGCCGGAGGCCACGGGCAGATCGCCCTGCAGCTCGCTGGACTGCTCGCCGCACGCGGCGACCACGCGCGGGCGCTCATCCGCAACCCCGATCACGAGGCCGACGTCCGGGCCGTGGGAGGCACGCCGGTCCTGTGCGATCTCGAGCGGGCCGCGCCGGCGCAGGTCGCGGAGGCGATCGACGGCGCCGACGCCGTGGTGTTCGCGGCGGGCGCCGGGCCGGGGAGCGGCGAGGCGCGCAAGTGGACGGTGGACTTCGGCGCCGCCGCGACGCTGCTGGCAGCGTGCAAGGCTGCGGGGGTGGGGCGCTACGTGATGGTCAGCGCGATGGGCGCCGCGCACCCGCCCACCAGCGGCGGTGACGTCTTCGGCGAGTACCTGCGCGCGAAGGCTGCGGCCGACCGCGCCCTCGAGGTCAGCGGCCTGGAGTGGACCATCGTGCGTCCCGGGCGCCTGACGAACGATCCGCCGACCGGCAGGATCAGCGCGGCCACGCAACTGGACTACGGCGCCATCCCGCGCGCCGACGTCGCAGTGGTCGTCGCGACCGTGCTCCACACGCCCGGCACGGTTGGGGTGGCGTTCGACGTCGTCGGGGGCCTGGTGCGCCTCGACGAGGCCATCGCGAAGGTCGGTCGCTGAGCCCGTCGTCTGGCAGCGCTCAAGCGCGGCCGACCGGTGTCGATCGTGGGGGCATGGCCCCCCTCGACCCCGCGCTCGTCCGCGCCCTGCACCCCGGCGTGGTCTGCCACGACCACCTCACGGACACGGCGGCCGAGCACGAGGTCTTTCAGACGTCCACGATCGCCGCGCTGCTCGACGGCGCCTACGACGGCGACGTGACCTTCGGCGAGCTGCGGGCCCACGGGGACCTCGGGCTCGGCACGCTGCAGCACCTCGACGGCGAGATGATCGCTCTCGACGGCGAGTTCTGGCAGGCGTCAGCCACGGGCCGGGTCCGCCGCATCGCCGACGACGAACGCACGCCGTTCGCCGTCGTCTGCGCGTTCGCCCCCGACGTCACGGTCGCCCTCGAGCGGCCGCGGTCCCACGACGACCTGCTCGCCGCCATCGAGGACCACGTCGCCGACAGCGGGACGGTCGCGATCCGCATCGACGGCCACTTCTCACGGGTCCGGGCGCGGTCCGTTCCCGGCCAGCGCCGCCCCTATCTGCCGCTCGCCGAGGTCGCCGCGCGCCAGGTCCTCTTCGAGTGGACCGACCTCGACGCCACGCTCGTCGGCTTCCGCTTCCCCGAGGCGGCGGCGGGCATCGAGCTCCCCGGCTACCACCTGCACGTCATCAGCGACGACCGGACCCGCGGCGGGCACGTCCTGGCCGCTGATCTGGCGCACGGCACGCTGCGCGTCGACCGCGTGAGCGCCATGCGGCTCGAGCTGCCCGCCGGCGTGCGCGTGCCCGGCGCGCCGGACCTGAACGCCAGCGCCGTGCTCGACCGCATCGAGCACGACCCGCCGGACGCCGCCGCCGCGTAGCGCCCTACGCGACCTCCACGAGCTTCCCGTCCTCGACGTGGAAGACGAAGCCGCGCACGTTGTCGCGGTGGGGGAGCGCGGCGCACGCGCGCACGCGCTCCACCGACTCGGCGACCGTCTGGTAGGGCAGCTCGTCCCAGGGCGGGGCGGCTCCCGTGTCGCCGGCGATCTCCGCTGTCAGCGCCGGCTCGTCCAGCGATGCCGCGCCGCAGTCGGTGTGGTGGATGACCATGACCTCGGTCGTGCCCATCTTGCGCTGACTGATCGCCAGAGCGCGGAGCTCGGCGTCCGTGATCAGCGCGCCGGGGTTGCGCAGGATGTGCGCGTCGCCCGGCCGCAGGCCCAGGATCCGGATCGGATCGATGCGCGCGTCCATGCACATGACCACGGCAAGACCGCGGCGCGGCGGCGCGCCCAGCGTGGGTGAGGCGACGTGCTCGGCGGCCTGCGCGGCCGCCTCGACGCACTCGTCGATGGCGCTCATGACGCTAAATACCCCATTCTCGATCGGTCTTTTGTATATTGCGGCGCTCCACAACGCCACGTCACTTCCACAGGAGCCGCATTTCATCATGACCCGACGTCTGTTTCACGTATTGCCTGCCAGCCTTGTGCTGGCCGCGAGCCTCGCGCTCGCCGCGTGCGGCGGCACGTCGGAGGAGTCGTCGTCCGGCTCGGGCGGCGGGGGCAACCTCTCGCTCGTCGCCTACTCGACGCCGCAGGAGGCCTACGAGGACATCGTTCCGGCGTTCGCCAAGACCGAGCAGGGAGCCGGCACGAAGGTCAAGCAGTCCTACGGCAACTCGGGCGATCAGGCGAAGGCCGTGATCGCCGGCCTGCCGGCCGACGTCGTCGCGCTGTCGCTGGAGCCCGACGTCACGAAGCTCGTCGACGAGAAGCTCGTCGCGCCCGACTGGAACCAGACGCCGACGAAGGGATTCGTGACGAACTCCGTCGTGGTGCTCGGGGTGCGCAAGGGCAATCCGAAGAACATCAAGGGCTGGGATGACCTCGTCAAGCCCGGGGTGGAGGTCATCACCCCGAACCCGTTCACGTCCGGCGGCGCCCGCTGGAACGTCATGGCCGCCTACGGCTCGCAGATCCAGCAGGGCAGGACCGAGGAGCAGGCCATCGCCTACCTCGAGCAGCTCTTCAAGAACGTCCCCGTGCAGGACAAGTCCGCGCGGGAGTCGCTGCAGACCTTCACCGGCGGCAAGGGCGACGTGCTCATCTCCTACGAGAACGAGGCGATCACCGCGCAGCAGAAGGGCGAGGACGTCGAGTACGTCATCCCCGACGAGACGATCCTCATCCAGAACCCGATCGCGGTGGCCGAGGAGTCGAAGGACCCCGAGCTCGCGCAGGCGTTCGTCGACTACGCCGTGTCGGAGCCCGCGCAGCAGGTGTTCGTCGAGAAGGGCTACCGCTCGGTGATCCCCGAGCTCAACGACGAGAAGACGTACCCGACGCCCTCCGGTCTGTTCGAGATCACCGAGTTCGGCGGCTGGGACACGGTCATGACGAAGTTCTTCGACCCCGAGGACTCCGTCATGCAGCAGATCCAGGAGAGCCTCGGTGTCAGCACTTCCTAGGCCCGCCGGGATCGTCGTCGCCCGCCCCGCGATCGCCGGGGCGCTGGCGACGGCGTACCTGAGCCTCATCGTCCTCATCCCGCTCGCGGCCGTCGTCGTCGAGTCGTCGGTCGACGGCTGGGCGGGGTTCTGGAAGGCGATCTCGTCGCCGCAGGCGGTCGCGGCGCTGAAGTTCACCGTCATCGCCTCGTCGATCGTGGTCGCGATCAACATCGTCAGCGGGACGATCATCGCCTGGGTGCTCGTGCGTGACGAGTTCCCGGGCAAGCGCACCGTCAACGCGATCATCGACCTGCCGTTCGCCCTGCCGACGATCGTCGCCGGCCTCACGCTCCTGGCGCTCTACGGGCCGAAGGGGCCCGCGCCGTTCGACATCGGCTTCACCCGGATCGCGGTCATCGCGGCCCTCCTGTTCGTCACGCTCCCGTTCGTCGTGCGGTCGGTGCAGCCGGTGCTCATGGAACTCGACCGTGAGATGGAGGAGGCCGCGCAGTCGCTCGGCGCCGGTGGGTTCACCGTCTTTCGCAAGATCATCCTGCCGACGCTCGTCCCCGCCATCGCGTCGGGTGCGGGCCTCGCGTTCGCGCGCGCGCTCGGCGAGTTCGGCTCGGTCGTGCTCATCAGCGGGAACATCCCGTTCAAGACCGAGGTCGCGTCCGTGTTCCTGTTCGGCCAGATCGAGTCGAGCAACACGCGCGGCGCCGCGGCGGTGAGCGTCGTGCTGCTGCTCATCAGCTTCGCGCTGCTGCTGGGCGTCAGCTGGATCGGCACAAGAGCGGATCGTCATGCACGCTGACGCCGCGCGATTGGCCCTGCGCACCATCGCCCTCGGCTACCTGGCGCTGCTGCTCGCGCTCCCGGTCGGCATGGTCTTCTACAGCACGTTCGCCGATGGGTTCGCCGCCGCGTGGGCGTCGGTCACGACGCCGGAGGCCCAGCACGCGTTCTGGCTGACGATCGTGATGGTCGTCATCGCGGTGCCGCTGAACACGGTGTTCGGGATCGTCGCCGCGCTGGCGCTCGTGCGGGGGCGCTGGCGGGGCAAGACGATCGTCGGCGCGATCATCGACATTCCGTTCGCGGTCTCGCCCGTGGTCGTCGGCCTCGCCCTGATCCTCGTCTACGGGCGCCAGGGCTGGTTCGGCGAGTGGCTGACGGACCACGGGATTCAGGTGATCTTCTCCGTTCCCGGCATGGTGATGGCGACGATCTTCGTGTCGCTGCCGTTCGTGGTGCGCGAGGTCGTGCCGGTGCTGCGCGAGATCGGCACCGAGCAGGAGCAGGCCGCCCGGACGCTGGGCGCCTCGCCGAGTCAGACCTTCTGGCGCATCACGCTCCCGGCGATCCGGTGGGGCGTCGCGTACGGCGTGATCCTCACCACCGCACGGGCGCTCGGCGAGTACGGCGCCGTCGCCGTCGTCAGCGGCAAGATCGTGGGGGAGACGCAGACGCTCACCCTCCACGTCGAGGAGCAGTACCAGCAGTTCGACCTGACCGGCGCCTACGCAGCCAGCGTGGTGCTGGCGCTCGTCGCGCTGTTCGTGATCCTGTCGATGAACCTGCTCGATCGCAGGAAGGAGGCCTCCTGATGGCCATCGAGGTCCGCAAGGTCAGCAAGGCGTTCGGCGACTTCCAGGCGCTCGGCGACGTGTCGCTGGCTGTGCCCGACGGTTCGCTCACCGCGCTGCTCGGTCCGTCCGGCGGCGGCAAGTCGACGCTCCTGCGCGTCATCGCCGGGCTCGAGACCGCCGACGCCGGCGAGGTGCTCTTCGACGGAGAGCCCGTCACCGCAGTCGCGCCCCAGCACCGCGATGTCGGGTTCGTCTTCCAGCACTACGCCGCGTTCAAGCACATGACCGTGCGAGACAACGTCGCGTTCGGGCTGAAGATCCGCAAGCGGCCGAAGGACGAGATCGCCGCGCGCGTGGACGAACTGCTCAAGCTCGTGCACCTCGACGGCTTCGCGGGCCGGTACCCCGCGCAGCTGTCGGGCGGCCAGCGCCAGCGGATGGCGCTCGCTCGCGCGCTCGCCGTCGAACCGAAGGTCCTGCTGCTCGACGAGCCGTTCGGTGCGCTGGACGCGAAGGTCCGCAAGGAGCTGCGCGACTGGCTGCGCCGCCTGCACGACGAGGTCCACGTCACGACGGTGTTCGTCACGCACGACCAGGAGGAGGCGCTCGAGGTCGCCGAGCAGATCGTCGTCATCAACGAGGGCCGCATCGAGCAGGCCGGGACGCCGGAAGAGCTCTACGAGGCCCCGGCGACCCCGTTCGTCATGGGGTTCGTCGGCCCGGTGTCGCAACTCGGGGACCGGTACGTGCGCCCGCACGACATCGACCTCCACCTCGAGCCCGTCGACGACGGGCTGGAGGCGCAGATCGAACACGTCGCGCGGGTGGGTTTCGAGGCACGGGTCGAGGCGCACCTCGCCGACGGCGCGCCGGTGTCCGTGCTCGTGACCCGCCAGCAGGCCGCCGAGCAGGAACTCGAGGCCGGTCAGATCATCTGGCTGCGAGCGCATCGGTTCCACGCGTTCGCGGAGGAACAGGCCGCTCCCGCCTGACCGTCGGGCATGATGCGCGGGTGCGCGTCTCTGCGAAAGTCGACTACGCCCTGCGGGCGGCCACCGAGCTGGCTGCCGTGGACGACCCGAGCGTCCCGATGAAAGCGGAGAAGATCGCCCGCGCCCAGGACATCCCGGTGAAGTTCCTGGAGAACATCCTGCAATCGCTGCGGCACGCCGGCCTGGTGCAGAGCAAGCGCGGGCCGGAGGGCGGCCACCTGCTGGCGCGGCCGGCGAAGGAGATCTCGCTTGCCGACGTCATCCGCGCCATCGACGGGCCGCTCGCCGGCGTGTCGGGCCAGTCGCCCGACCAGCTGGAGTTCCACGGCACCGCCGAGCCCCTGCGTGACGTGTGGGTGGCGGTGCGGGCCAACCTGCGCGCCGTGCTCGAGCAGACGACGCTCGCCGACGTCGCGGCGGCCAAGCTGCCGAAGGCCGTCGTGAAGCTCACGTCGGATCCGGACGCCTGGGAGCGTCGCTGACGCGCCACGTCGTTGTCCCACCGGTCCAATTCGGTCCGAGGACTTTCGACGTGCGTCCAAGGCGGTTTCGCGCCCCACGCGGCACCGTGAAGGGGTGGCAGCGAAGGACAGCATGCCTGCGGTGCAACGCGTCGCCGACGCGCGTACCGCACTGGCGCCAGGACGGCGCCGCCCGGCGAGGCGGACGAACCATGCGCTGACGGCGCTCGTGTTCGCCGCGAGCGGTGGCCGCGTGGCCGAACCCGCGGCTCCGCCGCAGACCGAGCACGCCCCGCGGCTTCGCCGCGCGTTGGGCGAACGGGCCGCCCAGGCGCATCGGACCGGCGGGGACCCGACACAGTTCGGCGCCGTCGACCTCGTCGCGCTGCTCCAGGCGCGGCGGATCTCCAGCGCGGAGCTCACCGAGGCCTACCTGGCCCGGATCGCGCGGCTGAACGGGGACGGCGGAGCGATCGCGGTCGCGCGCGGGCCCGAGGGCCCCGACCGCAGGCACGCCGTCTACGCGGACAACGGCGCGCTGAACGCGTACGTCACGGTGTACGCCGAGCGCGCCCGCAGTGCGGCGCGTGCGGCGGATGTCCGCCTGGATGCCGCGGCGCGCGGCGGGCTCGCGGCCCCGCTGCTGTGCGGCCTGCCGGTCGCGCTGAAGGACGTCATCGCGGTCGACGGCCTCCCGCTGTCGCTCGGGTGTCCGTCGCTGCGCGGCCAGCGCGTGGCGGGCGACTCGGTGATCTGGGCGCGTCTGGAGGCGGCCGGCGCGGTGCTGCTCGGGCACACGCATACCGGCCCGTGGACGGCCGACGACCTCTGCCCGCAGACGGCGAACCCCTGGCGCCCCGAGCTGGCGATCGGCGGATCCAGCGGCGGCTCGGCGACCGCGGCCGCGGCCCGGCTCGCGGCGCTGACGGTCGGCACGGACACCGGCAACTCGATGCGCAACCCGGCCCAGCAGGCGGGGATCTCCGCGCTGAAGCCCAGCCACGGGCTCATTCCCCTGACGGGCGTCGCACCGCTGATCCCGGGCCTCGATCACGCCGGCCCGATGGCGCCGGCCATGGAGGACGTCA
Source organism: Solirubrobacteraceae bacterium (assembly GCA_051306365.1). GTDB lineage: Bacteria > Actinomycetota > Thermoleophilia > Solirubrobacterales > Solirubrobacteraceae > Svornostia. The sequence goes on along the minus strand of JBPPNC010000033.1, from coordinate 77,804 downwards.
GCCTGCTGCTGCGCACGCTGGCCGGACGCGACGCGACGGACCCCCGCACCCGCTTCGCTCCGCTCTCGCCCGACATCCCGCTCTTCGCCCGCGGCGGCGACCGCCCGCTCGCCGGGTTGCGGATCGGCTCCACGGTCGAGACCGAGCCCGCCCCGGCGCGTCACACCTGGGACCCGGACATCGTGGCCGCGCTGCGGCGCTGCGAGGACGAACTGCGCGTGCTCGGCGCAGAGATCGTGCGGATCGACCCGCCTGCGCGCGTGCACGCGGGCAGCCACGAGCGCCTGACCGACCACGAGCGCCGCATGGTCCACGCCGACACGTACGCGCGCACGGACGACGCCGCGATCGCCGCCGCCGTGGAGCTCCGCCACCGCCACACGCCGTCCGAGCGCGATCGACTTCTGCACGAAGCCGACGACCCGGTCGCACTGGACGCCGCGCGCGGCGACCGGCGCGCGTACCGCCGCGCGTGGAACCGGGTCATGGCCGACCGGCAGCTCGACGCGGTGCTCTGGCCGCAGAAGGTCCAGCTCCCACCGCGACGGGAGAACGACTTCACCGCGCCGTTCGCCGGGGTGGAGAAGGCCCGGGCGAACACGCTCGGGTGGCCGTGTGCGCACCTGCCGCTCGGCCGCGGCGTGGCGAGCGGGCTCCCGGTGGGCATCGACCTGGCGGCGCCGTGGGGGCACGACGAGACGGTCCTGCGGATCGGCCTGGAGTACCAGGCGCGCCATCCGCACCATCTGGCGGCGCCTACGCCGTGAGGACGTCGAGCAGGCGCTGCAGATCCTGCTCGTTGTTCCAGGCACCGGTCGACATCCGGACGTAGGGCCGGCCGGGGAGGTCGCGGACGACGATCCCGGCGGCCGCGAGGCGGTCGCGCATCGCGGGCGGGTCGGGCACCACGACGCTCAGCAGCGGAGTGCGGTCGCGCGCGGCGACCTCGTAGCCGCCATCGCGCAGCGTGACCTCGAGGAGGTCGGCCAGCGCGGCGGACCGGTGGAAGACCTGGTCCCACCCGAACTCGGCGAGCTGCTCGGCGGCGGTGGCGCCCGCGCTCGCCATCTCGGCGGAGATCGCGGACGCATCAAAGCGCCGGGCGTCAGGCCACGGCTCGGCGTCCAGGCCGCGCGACGGCGTGTCGAGGTTGCCGTAGCTCAGCGCCTGGGGGCGCAGGGTGTCGGCCCAGGCGGGGGAGAGCCACAGGAGCCCGAGCCCGACCGGCCCGCAGAGCCACTTCTGGCCCGCCCCGGTGTAGGCCGCGCACCCGAGCGACGCGGGATCGACGGCGATCGCGCCCGCGCCCTGCGCGCCGTCGTAGATCACCGGGATGTCCCGCCCGACTTCGCGCAGCGCGTCCTCCGGGGCCCGCTCGCCGGTGACCCAGGAGACGTGCGAACAGGCGACGGCCTTCGTGGCGGGCCCGACAGCGTCCGCGACATCCGCGAGCGCGACAGTGCGGACGGTGACGCCGTGCAGGTCGCGCAGGGCGGTGAGCGGGCCGAGCAGGCCGGGGTGCTCGTCGGTCGATGTGACGACTTCATCGCCGGGCTGCAGGCGCAGTGACGCGAGGACGCGGGCGAGCCCGTCGGAGGTCGACGTCGTGATCGCGACGTCCGCGGGATCGGCGCTGAGCGCGCCGGCATACACGGAGCGCAGGCGCGCGTGCGAGGCGACGAGCACCTCGAAGTACGCGGCCGCGCGGCCGACGAGCGTCGCGCGGCTCGTGGCGTCCGCGAGCGCTTCGGTGGTGTCCCACGAGAGCGGCCCGCAGGTTCCGGCGTTGAGGTAGACCGTCTGCGCGAGGAGCGGGAAGCGGCTGCGCAGGGCGGCAGGTTCGGTAGGTGTCACCGACTGGACGCTACCGCCCGCCGACCACGTACCCTCAACCGCGATGCGGGTCACCCTTCCGGACGGAACACCTCTCGAGCTCGAAGACGGCGCGACCGGCGCCGACGCGGCCGCCGCGATCGGTCCCGGCCTGGCGAAGGCCGCCCTGGCGGTCAAGCAGCAGGGGGCCGTGCGCGACCTCAGCGCGCCGCTCATCGACGGCGAGCCCATCGAGATCCTCACCGAGCGCTCAGGCCAGGACGCGCTCGACCTCATCCGCCACGACACCGCACACGTGCTGGCCGCGGCGGTCATGGAGCTCTACCCGGGCGTGAAGATCTCCATCGGCCCGCCCATCGACCAGGGCTTCTACTACGACTTCGAGTTCCCCGAGGGCGTCACGCTGAACGAGGGCGACTTCGCGGCCATCGAGGCGAAGATGAAGGAGCACGTCGCCGCCGACGAGGGCTTCCTGCGCGAGGACATCTCCGTGGCCCAGGCGCTCGAGCGGTTCCGCGCCGAGGGGCAGGACTACAAGGTGGAGCTCATCGAGGACCTCGTCCGAAACCAGGGCGTCGAGACCGTCAGCCTCTACACGAACGGCCCGTTCACCGACCTCTGCCGCGGCCCGCACGCGCCGTCGACGAAGCGCATCGGGGCCTTCAAGCTGCAGAGCGTCGCCGGGGCCTACTGGCGCGGCGATGCGAGTCGCCAGATGCTCACGCGCGTCTACGGCACCGCCTTCTTCAAGAAGAAGGAGCTCAACGCCCACCTCGAGCTGCTCGAGCAGGCCCGCGCGCGTGATCACCGCAAGCTCGGCGCCGAGCTCAACCTCTTCATGTTCAGCGAGCTGTCGCCCGGCTCGCCGTTCTGGCAGCCCGACGGCATGCAGATCTGGAACTCGCTCACCGAGCTGTGGCGCGCGGAGAACGCCCGGCGTGGCTACCGCGAGGTCCGCACCCCGATCCTGTTCGACGTCGACCTGTTCAAGACGTCGGGTCACTGGGACACGTACCGCGAGAACATGTACTTCACCGAGGTGGAGAAGCGGGCGATGGGCCTGAAGCCCATGAACTGCCCCGGCCACATCCAGCTGTACAAGAACGCCCGGCACAGCTACCGCGACCTGCCGATCCGCTACTCCGAGGCCGGCCTCGTGCACCGCCACGAGCCGAGCGGCACGCTGCACGGCCTCATGCGCGTCCGCCACATCACCCAGGACGACGCCCACATCTTCTGCACCGAGGACCAGATCGAGGAGGAGGTGGTGGGCTGCCTGAACTTCGGCTTCCACCTCTATGACCTCTTCGGGTTCGAGCCCCGCCTCGAACTCTCCACCCGACCGGAGAAGCGGGTCGGCACGGAGGAGATGTGGGACCGCGCCGAGGCCGCGCTCGAGTCCGCGCTGCGGTCCCAGGACCTGGACTTCGACGTCAACCCCGGCGACGGCGCGTTCTACGGGCCGAAGATCGACCTGCACATGACCGACTCGATCGGCCGGTCCTGGCAGCTCGGCACGGTGCAGCTGGACTACTCGATGCCCGAGCGGTTCGACATCACCTACACGGGCGCCGACAACGCCGACCACCGGCCGGTGATGATCCACCGCGCGCTGCTGGGGTCGTTCGAGCGGTTCATCGGGATCCTCATCGAGCACTACGCCGGCGAGTTCCCGCTGTGGCTGTCACCGACGCAGGCGATCGTCCTGCCGGTCTCCGACCGTCACAACGACTACGCCTTCAGCGTGCGCGACCAGCTGCTCGACCAGGGGCTGCGCGTGGTGGTCGACGACCGCAGTGAGTCGATCGGCCGCAAGATCCGCGAGGCGGAGCTGCGCAAGGTGCCGTACATGCTTGTCGTCGGCGACCGTGAGGCGGAGTCCGGCGAGGTCGGCGTGCGTGAGCACAAGGGCGGCGACACGGGCGGCGAGACGGTTGCTGCCCTCGGTGAGCGTCTGCTCGCCCAGGTGCGTGATCGCCGGTCGTGACGGCCTGGCGCCGACGCCTGGACCCGCTGCCCGCTCGTGCGCTGCCCGGGGGACTCGTCTTGCACGTCGCCGACGGCCCGCTGTCGCGGCTGCGGGGCCTCGCGCGGCTCGACGAGCTGCCCGAGGAACGCGGGCTGCTCCTGACCCGCACCAAGTCGGTCCACACGCTGGGGATGCGTTTCGCGCTCGACGTCGTCTGGCTGGATCGCCGGGGCGCCGTCGTGCGCGTCGACCATGACGTCCCGCCCCGCAAGCACGCTGCGTGCAGCGCCGCGCGGTCGGTGGTGGAGGTCCGGTCCGGCTCGGGAGACCGCTTCGCGGCGGCACTTTCGTCGCAGGTTCCCGTGCGACGCGCGCGTCCGTCCTCCTGAAGCGGCTATAGTCGCTCCCGTTGATCGTGTTCCGCTCCAACACCCGCGCGCACCACTCCGCTTGACCCGCGCGCTGCAAAGCTAAATGCCGGTACCGAGAAGGTTCGACCGGCGCCCGCCTGAGCGGGATCAGACCCGGATCAACGACCGCATCCGCGTTCCCGAGGTCCGTCTCATCGACGAGTCCGGCAAGCAGGTCGGCGTCATGAAGACCGAGAAGGCGCTGTCGTACGCACAGAGCCGCGATCTCGACCTCGTGGAGGTCGCGCCTGAGGCGCGTCCGCCCGTCTGCCGCGTCCTGGACTACTCGAAGTACAAGTACGAGCAGGCGCAGAAGGCCAAGGCGGCGCGCAAGCACCAGACGAGCATCAACGTCCGCGAGATCAAGTTCCGGCCGAAGATCGCCGAGCACGACTACGCGACCAAGAAGGGCCACGTCGAGCGCTTTCTGCGCCACAAGGACAAGGTCAAGGTCACGATCATGTTCCGTGGCCGCGAGGTCACCCATCCCGAGCGCGGCACGATGATCCTCGAGCGGCTCGCCGAGGACCTCGCCGATCTCTGCCAGGTCGATCAGCGCCCCCAGCAGGACGGCCGCAACATGACGATGCTGCTCTCGCCCTCCAAGGCCGTGATCGCGGGCACGCTGGGAGAGGACGGGGATTCCGCTGACGCGGATGCCCTTGGAACGGAGGCCGTCGCCGTGGTCGAGGCGCCTGAGGGCGACGAGCCTGAGGTCGAAGCGGACGAGCCCGAGGCCGAAGACGACGCTCCGGAGACCGAAGCAACCGAGGAATAGGCCGGGTCGCCGCCCTTCGGGCGTGCGATCACAGATGTCGCCCTCGGACCTGCTTTACTGTTCCGTCCTCATGCCGAAGATGAAGTCTCACTCGGGCGCCAAGAAGCGCTTCAAGCTCACCGCCAAGGGCAAGGTCAAGGGCCGTCACGCCTTCACCAGCCACATCCTGGAGAAGAAGTCGCCGAAGCGGAAGCGCCGGCTCGGCAACGACGCCGTGCTCAGCGACCACGACGCCGCGCGTGTGAAGAAGCTGCTGGGAGCCAAGAGCAAGTGACCCGCGTCAAGCGTTCCGTCCACGCGCGCAAGAAGCGCCGCGCGACCCTCGAGCGGGCCAAGGGCTACCGCGGCGAGGCAAACTCGAACTACAAGCGCGCCAAGGAAGCGGTCATGAAGGCCGACTCCTACGCGTACCGGGATCGACGCAACAAGAAGCGTGACTTCCGGCGCCTGTGGATCACCCGCATCAACGCCGCCGCGCGTCAGAACGGGATGACCTACGGCACGTTCATCCACGGCCTGCAGCAGGCGGGCATCGAGCTGGACCGCAAGGTGCTGGCCGATATCGCCGTGCGCGATCCAGAGACGTTCCGCCGATTCGTCGAGGCTGCTCGCGAGGCGTCGGCTGCCTGATCTGGGCCGCAGCACAGTCTCTCGGGCGTCGCTCCTTCGGGACCGGCGCCCTTTTTTTTGCCCCTGCACCACCTTCCATGACGATCACCAGCCCCCACAACGCGAAGCTCAAGGAGGTCCGCGCGCTGCATCGCCGCCGCGAGCGCGACGACCGTGGCCGCTTCGTGGCCGAAGGCGAGGATCTGCTGGCCGCCGCCGACGCCGCCGGCTGGACGCCGCTGCACCGGCTCGTCGCGGAGGGGAGCGGGCTCGCGGGCGAAGAGGTGGATCCCGCCCTCCTCGGCGGCGTCTCCACACTCGGCTCCGGCAGCCGGGTGGTCGGCGTCTACGAGACCCGGTGGGCGCAGCCCGTCGGGTCGCTCTGCGTGGCGCTGTGGGGCGTCGGTGACCCGGGCAACGTCGGCGCCGTGATCCGTAGCGCGCTGGCCTTCGGGGCGGGCAGCGTCGCGCTCGGCCCGAACTGCGCGGATCCGTATTCACCCAAGGCGGTGCGTGCGTCGATGGGCGCGATCTTCACGCTGCCCATCGCGCGGGTCGCGTCGATCGAGGAGCTGCCCGGGGAGACGATCGGGCTGGCCGCTCGGGCCGGAGACGAGCTCCGCGGTGACGGTGCGACCGCCGAGCGCACACTCGTGATCGGGGCGGAACGGACCGGGCTCGGCGAGGACGTCGAGCAGGCCTGCGACCGGCTCGCGCACATCCCGATCAGCTCGGAATCGCTCAACGCCGCGATGGCCGCGACCATCGCGCTCTACGAGGTCACCCGCCGACCATAGGATGCCGCCCGTGGCCGTCACCGATCGCATCACCGAGATCCAGGCCGAGGCCGCGCAGGCCATCGCCGCCGCCGGCTCCACCGCCGAGCTGCAGGAGCTGCGCGTGCGGTTCCTCGGGCGCAAGGCCGAGCTGCCGAACCTGTTGCGCGGCGTGGCCGACCTGCCGCCCGCCGAGCGCGGTGCGGTGGGCAAGGCGGCGAACACGGCCCGGCAGGAACTGGAAGCGCTCCTCGCCGGGCGCGAGGAAGCGCTGGCGGCCGCGGAGCTCGACGCGCAACTGGAACGCGACCGCGTCGACATCACGCTGCCGGGTACGCCCGCGCAGCCGGTCGGGTCGCTGCACATCCTGCACCAGACGTGGCGCGACCTCGAGGACGTCTTCCTCGGGCTGGGTTTCACCGTGATGGACGGCCCCGAGGTCGAGACGGTCCACTACAACTTCGACGCGCTGAACCATGACCCCGCGCACCCGGCGCGGGCGTGGACCGACACGTTCTATGTCGCCGATCACGTCGTGCTGCGCACACATACGTCGCCGATGCAGGTCCGGGCGATGGAGGCCCATCCGCCGCCGCTGTACGTCGTGATCCCGGGCCGCGTGTACCGGCGCGACCACGACGCCACCCACCTGCCGCAGTTCCATCAGGTCGAGGGCCTGGCCGTCGACGAGGACATCACGCTCGCCGACCTGAAGGGCACGCTCCTGAGCTTTGCCCGCACGGTGTTCGGCGACGAGCGCCAGATCCGGCTGCGTCCGCACTTCTTCCCCTTCACCGAACCGAGCGTTGAGATCGACGTGTCCTGCTCGAACTGCAAGGGCGGGTCCATGAGGGACGGGTCGCGCTGCCCGGTGTGCAAGGGCACGACGTGGCTGGAGATCCTCGGCGCGGGCATGGTCGACCCCAACGTGCTGCGCGCCGTCGGCTCCGATGCCTATGACCCCGACAAGGTGCAGGGCTTCGCGTTCGGCATGGGCATCGAGCGGATCGCGATGCTCAAGCACGGCATTCCCGACCTGCGGCTCTACATCGAGAACGACGTGCGCTTCCTGGAGCAGTTCGGATGAGACTTCCCCTGGCCTGGCTCTCGGAGTACGTGCACCCGGGCGGCGACCCGTGGGAGCTCGCCGACGCGCTCAGCGCGACCGGCACGGAGGTCGCGGGCGTCGACCGGTTCGGCATCAAGGCCGACGGCTTCGAGCATCTCGTGGTCGGCAAGGTGCTGACCGCCGAGCAGCATCCCGACGCCGACCGGCTGAAGGTCTGCACCGTCGACGTCGGTGAGACCGAGCCCGCGCAGATCGTGTGCGGCGCGCCGAACGTCGCAGCCGGCCAGACGGTCGCCGTCGCGCGGCCCGGCACCGTCATGCCCGACGGCATGAAGCTGAAGAAGGCCAAGCTGCGCGGCGTCGAGTCGCAGGGGATGATCGTCTCCGAGCGCGAGCTCGGGCTGGGCGACGACCACAGCGGGATCATGGTCCTGGCCGACGATGTCGCCGCGCCCGGGACGTTCGTCGCCGAGCTGTTCGAGATCTCGACCGACGTCCTCGAGCTCGAGCTCACGCCGAACCGCCCCGACTGCCTCGGCATCTACGGGATGGCGCGCGAGGTCCACGCCTCGAACGGCTCACCGCTGACGCCGCCGCCGTGGGCCGGCGTGGAGCTGCCGCCCGTCGGCGAGCTCGACGGTGTCACGATCGACGTTCAGGTCCCCGAGTTGTGCCCGCGCTTCACCGCGCTGGCCTACGACGACGTGACGATCGGGCCGTCGCCGCCCTGGCTGAAGGCGCGCCTGGCCGCGTGCGGGCAGCGGTCGATCAACAACGTCGTCGACATCACGAACTACGTGATGCTGCTCTGCGGCCAGCCGCTGCACGCGTTCGATCTCGACCGGGTCGCGGGCGGCGCACTCCTCGTGCGCACGGCCAAGGCGGGCGAGCAGATCACCACGCTCGACGACGCGGTCCGCACGCTCGACGAGCAGATGGTCGTCATCGACGACGCCGACGGCCCGACGTCCATCGCGGGCGTCATGGGCGGCGCGCGGAGCGAGGTGGCCGACACCACCACGCGCGTCCTCATGGAGGTCGCCACGTGGATCGGGCCGAACATCAACCGGACCTCGTGGAAGCTCGCGCTGCGCACCGAGGCGTCGGGGCGGTTCGAGAAGGGCCTGGCGCCCGAGCAGACGCTCGAGGCCCAGGCGGTCGCGCACCAGCTCATGCTCGAGCTGACGGGCGCGACGGTCCGGCCGGCGCTCATCGATGTCGGCGGACCGGGTCCGGATCCGGCCGTGATCCGGCTGCGCAGCGCACGAGTCGAGGGGTTGCTCGGCACGACGATCTCGCCGCAGCGCCAGGAGGCGATCCTGCGCTCGCTGGAGTTCGGCGTGGCACCCGCCGAGGACGGGCTCGACGTCACCGTGCCCGCGTTCCGGCGGCTCGACGTCACGCGGGAGGCCGACCTCGTCGAGGAGGTCGCCCGGATCGACGGCGTCGACAACCTGCCCGCCACGCTGCCCGCGCGGCGGGGCGCCGCGGGACGCCTGTCGCCCGCCCAGCGGCTGCGGCGGCGCGCCGAGGACACGCTGGTGGGCCGCGGCCTGCGCGGCATCATGGGGTGGAGCTTCACGAACGCCGGCGTCTTCGACCGTCTGTCTCTGCCCGAGGACGACCCGCGTCGCCGGGCCATCGCGCTGGCGAACCCGATGAGCGAGGACCACGCGCTGCTGCGCACGAACCTCGTCGCGTCGCTGCTCGACGTCGCCGCCCACAACGTCGCGCGCGGCGCCGCCGACCTCCGGCTGTTCGAGCGGGGCGCCATCTACTACGCGGATGCGGACGACCCGCTTGCCGACGAGCACGACCACCTCGCGATCCTGCTGACGGGACGTGCCGTGCCGCCGACGTGGGGCGACGGCACCCCGCCGGTCGCCGACGTTTTCGCGGCCAAGGGCATCCTCGAGGCGCTCGCCACGCGGCTACGCGTCGACCTGTCCGTCCGGCACGCCGAGCAGCCGTTCCTGCATCCGGGCCGCTGCGGCGAGATCGTGCTCGACGGCGGCGACGTCGTCGGCTGGCTGGGGGAGATCCACCCGCGCGTCGCGCAGGCGTGGGACATCGAGCAGACCGTCGCGGCGGTCGAGCTGGACCTGGGCGCCGTGCTCGCCGTCGCGGTCGACCGCGCGCTGGTCGAGGACTACGAGGACGTCACGAGCTTCCCGGCGCTGCGGCAGGACCTCGCCGTCGTGGTCGACAGTTCCGTTCCCGCGGCCGACGTCGTGGCCGCCGCGCGCAAGGCCGGCGGAGGGCTGCTGGCTGACGCCGGCGTGTTCGACGTCTACGAGGGCGAGCAGGTCGGCGCGGGCAAGCGGTCGTTGGCGCTGCACCTCGAGTTCCGGGCGCCCGACCGCACGCTGACCGACGAGGACGCCGACGGCGCGCGGGCGAAGATCGTCGCCGCGCTGACCGAGCAGCTCGGGGCGGTGCCGCGTGGCTGATTCCGTGCTCGTCGCCGGCGCGTCCGGGTACGCCGGGGCGCTCGCGGCCCGGCTGATCGACCGCCATCCGCATTTCGAGCTGGCCGCCGTCACGTCGCGCAGCGATGTCGGCACGCGGCTGGACGAGCTCTATCCGCACCACCGGGTCGCCAAGGTGCTCGAGGAGCTCGACATCGACGTGCACGCCGGCGTCGACGCCGCGATCGTCGCCTACCCGCATGGCGCCGCCGCGCCGCTGGTCGCCGCGCTGCGCGAGCGCGGGGTGAAGGTCGTCGACCTCTCCGCGGACTTCCGCCTGCACGACGTCGCGACCTACGAGCAGTGGTACGTCCCGCACGCGCACCCCGAGCTCATCAACACCGCGCGCTACGGGCTGCCCGAGCTGCACCGCGAGTCGCTGCACGGCGCCGACCTCGTCGCCGGCCCGGGCTGCTTCCCGACCGCCGCCCTGCTCGCGCTGGCGCCGCTCGCGCGGGCGGGTGTGATCAGCGACGCCGTCATCGACGCGAAGACCGGCGTGTCGGGCGCGGGCCGCGCGGCGACCGCGAAGACGCATTTCGTCTCGGTCGACGAGAACGTCGCCGCGTACGGCGTGGGTCACCACCGGCACATGCCCGAGATCGATCAGGAGCTCGCGCGGCTCGGCGCGGAGATCACCCCGGTCTTCACGCCGCACCTGCTGCCGCTCGACCAGGGCGAGCTCGTGTCGTGTTACGTCACGACGGACCGCGCGATCGACCAGGACGCACTCGCGGAGCTCTACGACGACGCGTACGCCGACGAGCCGTTCATCGAGCTCGTCGACCGCCCCCCGGGCGTGCGCGACGTGCGGGAGACGAACCTCTGCCGCATCCAGGTCCATGCCGACGAGCGCACCGGCAAGGCGTTCGTGTTCGCCGCGATCGACAACCTCTGGAAGGGCACCGCCTCGCAGGCGGTGCAGAGCCTGAACCTGATGGTGGGCCGGCCCGAGGTCGAGGGAGTGCAACCGTGAAGGCCCGTCCCGCGTCGTACCGCTGGGTGCCCGAGCATGCGCACGTCACCCCGGCCGCGGACGCTGCGCTGCCGGCGGGCTTCCGCTGCGCCGGCGTGTACGGCGGCATCAAGCCCGACGGCGACAGGGACGTGGCGATCCTCGTGTGCGACGCCGCCGAGGCGGTGAGCGCCGCGCGGTTCACCCGGTCGTCGGTGATCGCCGCGCCGGTGCAGGTCACGCAGCAGCGCACACGGCTGGACGGCCTGCGCGCGGTCGTTGCGAACTCTGGCAACGCGAACGCCGCCACCGGCAACCGGGGGCTGGACGAGGCTGCGCGGATGCAGGGCGCCGCGTCGATGGTCGGCGGCGTTCCGACCGACGCCGTCGCCGTCGCGTCCACCGGCGTGATCGGCGTGCAGCTCGACGGCAACAAGGTGGTGCAGGCGCTCGTGGGCGCGCGCGAGGAGCTGCGCGCCGACGGGGTCGACGACTTCACCGACGCGATCAGCACCACCGATGCGTTCCGAAAGACCGTCGCGTTCGACGTCCAGCTCTCCGGCGGCAGCGTGCGCTTGACCGCCCAGGCCAAGGGCGCCGGCATGATCCAGCCGGGCTTCGCCACCATGCTGTGCTTCGCCCAGACGGACGCGGTGCTGAGCGCCGAGACCGCCGACCTGCTGCTCGGGGTGTGCGTGAAGCGGTCGTTCGAGCGCATCAGCGTCGACGGCCAGCTCTCCACGAACGACACGGCGATTCTCATGGCGTCCGGGGTGTCCGCGATCGAGGTCGCGCCGCAGAGCGAGGACGAGCTGCGCTTCGGCGAGGCCCTCGACGCCGCGCTGCGCACGCTCGCGCTCGACATGGCCGCGGACGGCGAGGGGGCCGAGCGCCTGGGCCGCGTCGTCGTCCGCTGCGATGAGGCCGAGGACGCCGAGATCGTGGCCCGCGCGGTGGCCAACTCACCGCTCGTCAAGACGGCCCTCTTCGGCCAGGACCCGAACTGGGGCCGCATCGCGCAGGCCGTCGGCGCCGCGTTGCCCGGCCGCGCGCCGCTGGACTTCGACATCGCCATCGAGGGGGTCCCGGTCGCCAAGGGCGGTCAGGCCGCGCGCTTCGACGAGGAGGCGCTCGTCGAGGCGGTCGGCGGCGACCAGGTCGAGTATGTGATCGAACTCGGCAAGGACCGCACCGCCGAGACCGAGGTCTTCTTCAGCGACTTCGGCTACGAGTACGTGCGGATCAACGCGGAGTACACGACATGAGAGACGTCGCAACCCTCCTTGAGGCGCTGCCCTACATCCGCGAGTTCCACGGCCAGACGGTCGTCATCAAGTACGGCGGTGCGGCCATGGAGGACCCCGAGCTGCGCGAGGAGTTCGCGCGCGACGTCGTGCTCCTGAAGTACGTCGGGATGAACCCGATCGTCGTCCACGGCGGCGGGCCGGAGATCACCCGGTACATGAAGAAGCTCAACCTGCCCGTGGAGTTCGTCGGCGGCCTGCGGGTCTCCGACAAGGAGACCGTCGAGATCGCGAAGATGGTCCTCGTCGGCAAGGTCAACAAGGACATCGTCCTGCGCCTGAACCGCCACGGCCAGCCCGCGGTCGGTCTGTCCGGTGACGACGGCCGGCTGTTCCGCGCGTCGCGTCAGTCCGCGCCTGACGGCCAGGACATCGGCTTCGTCGGCCAGATCGACCGCGTCGACGTCGACGTGCTCGAGCACATCGCCCAGGACTACATCCCGGTGATCGCCAGCGTCGGCGCCGACCGCGAGGGCAACTCGTACAACATCAACGCCGACGACGCCGCCGCGGCGGTGGCCCGCGCGATGGGGGCGTTCAAGGTCGTGTTCCTCACCGACGTGGCCGGCTGGCTGCGCGACAAGGACGACCCCGAGTCGCTCATCAGCGAGGCGGGCGCCGACGAGGTGCAGGAGGCGATGCAGCACATGGAGGGCGGCATGCGGCCGAAGCTCCAGGCGTGTCTCGAGGCGATCTACGGCGGGGTCAGCGCCGCGTACATCATCGACGGCCGGGTCGCGCACTCGCTCCTACTCGAGCTGTTCACCGACAGCGGTATCGGCACGAAGATCCGGCCCGCGCAATGACGACGTTCGACGAGCTCCGCGCGCTGGACCGCCAGTCGATCGTCGGCACCTATGCCCGCCTGCCCGCGTGGTTCGTGCGGGGCGAGGGTGCCCGCCTGTGGGACGCCGACGGGGCCGAGTACCTCGACTTCCTCACGGGCATCTCGGTGTCGAGCGTCGGGCACTGCCATCCGAAGGTCGTGGAGGCCATCTGCGAGCAGGCCGGGCAGCTCATCCACACGAGCAACCTCTTCTACACCGAGCCGATGATCCGCCTGGCCGATCGGTTGCGGCGCAGCAGTCTCGGTGGGCGGGTGTTCTTCACGAACTCGGGCGCGGAGGCGGTCGAGGCCGCGCTGAAGCTCGCGCGGCGGGCGAAGCCCGGCGGCGAGATCGTCGTCGTCCATGGCGGTTTCCACGGCCGGACGTACGGCGCGCTGAGCGCCACGCCGCAGGAGAGCAAGCAGGCGCCGTTCGCGCCGCTCGTCCCCGGGTTCATCGCGATCCCGCCCACGGTCGAGGCGCTGAACCGCGCCGTGAGCGACCGCACGGCGGCGGTGCTGCTGGAGCCGATCCAGGGCGAGTCGGGCGTGCACCCGATCCCGATGAAGGTGCTGCGCGCCGCGCGCGAGGCCTGCGACGTCCACGGCGCGGCGCTGATCTTCGACGAGATCCAGACCGGCCTGGGCCGGACCGGGTCCATGTGGGCGTGGCATCAGCTCGGCGTGGAGCCCGACGCGATGACGACAGCCAAGGCGCTCGGCGGGGGCCTGCCGATCGGCGCCCTCATCACCGGCCCCGGGTTCGAGGAGGTCCTGCAGCCCGGCGACCATGGCTCGACGTTCGCCGGCGGCCCCGTGCCGTGTGCGGCGGCGCACGCGGTGCTCGATGTCGTCGAGGAGCCGGCGCTGCATACGCGGGTCATGGAGCTGGGTGAACGGCTGCGCGAGGGGCTGAAGGACCTGCCGCATGTGGTGGCGGTCCGCCAGCGGGGGCTGATGGTCGGCTTCGACGTCGAGGATGTCGTGGCGCCGGAGCTCGTCCTGCGCCTGCTGACCGACCACCGGTTGGTCGCCAACGCGACGGGCCCTGCGACCGTCCGGCTCTTGCCGCCGCTGATCATCGGCGAGGCCGAGATCGACACGGCGCTGGAGCGGCTCGCGGCAGTGCTGGCCTGAGCGCGGCCCGCGACGCGAAAACCTCAATGGTCGTGGGTTTCGCGTCGCGGAGCCTCGCGGTGGCGGGCGTCAGCGCGCGCTCTGCGCGTCACCGGGGCATGCGCACCACCACCGCTGCCCTGACCCTTGCCGTCGCGCTCCCCGCGGGTGCGCAGGCCGATTCGGACGACCTCGAGCCGAGCTACGGGACGAACGGCCGCATCGCGATCGCGGCGGGCGACGAGAACACCGAGGTCCATGATGCACTGCAGCAGAACGGAAAGGTGGTGGTAGCAGGGCAGGCCAGACACAACGGCGACGCGCGCTTCGGCGCGTCCGGCGCCGCCGACGCGACGTTCGGCTCCGGCGGGGTCCGGATGGTCGACGCGTCCCCCGGAAAGACCGACATCGCACACGCGGTCGCGCGGCAGGCCACGGTCGCTAGGTCGTCGCCGGCTCCAGCGACGGCACCGCCTGCAGATCAAGCTGACGCCGCCGTCCGCGGACGCTGGACATCGGGCTGAACGCCAAGGGCCGGAAGATCCTGCGCGAAGGGCAGGGTTCGCGTGAAGCTCACGATCTCTGCCGCATCGAACGCCGGGGTTCCCGGCAGCACGATCACGGTGACGTGGCGCGTCGCGACGGCCGGGCCTCGCCCCGCGGTTGACGGATAACCTGCGGGGCGAGATGACCGAAGAGCACCCCTCCACGCCCGTCCGCACCGAAGTACGCCACGTCGCCGACCCGAACCGCGTGCGCGTCGCGAGCTATCTCGCGGAACCGGAGGAGGTGGGCCGCGTCCTGCTGCTGTACAGCGGCGGCCTGGACACGAGCGTCATGCTCAAGTGGATCCAGGACGAGTACGAGGCCGAGGTCGTGGCCCTCACCGTCGAGCTCGGCCAGCCCGGCGAGGACTACGACGTCGTCAAGGGCAAGGCGATCCAGCTCGGCGCGATCGAGGCGATCGTCCACGACGCGCGCCAGGAGTTCGCCGACGAGTACCTCATCCCGGCGATCAAGGCGAACGTCAACTACGGCGACGGCTACCCGGCGTTCACGTCGCTGGGCCGTCCGCTCATCGCCAAGCTCGCCGTCGAGTACGCGCGCAAGCACGGCTGCGACACCATCGCGCACGGCTGCACCGGCAAGGGCAACGACCAGGTCCGCATCGAGGCGACCGTCGCGACCCTCGCGCCCGAGCTGAAGGTCGTCGCGCCTGTGCGCCAGTGGAAGATGGGCCGCGATGAGGAGATCGCCTACGCCAACCAGCACGGCATCCCGGTCAAGGGCGGCAGCGAGGGCTTCGCGCCGTACTCGATCGACGACAACCTCTGGGGCCGCTCGTCCGAGGGCCGCTGGATCGAGGACCTCACGCACGCGCCCGATGACGACGTCTTCCAGCTCGTCACCCGGCCCGAGCTCGCGCCCGACGAATCCGAGATCGTCACGGTGACGTTCGAGCGCGGCGTCCCCGTCGCCCTGAACGGCGAGCAGATGGGGATCGTCGAGCTCATCGACAAGGCCGCCGAGCTGGGCATGAAGCACGGCGTCGGGATCCTCGACCACATCGAGGACCGCATCGTCGGCCTGAAGGTCCGCGACATCTACGAGGTTCCGGCCGCGGCGATCATCCTGCCCGCGCACAAGGAGCTCGAGCGGCTCACGGGTACGATCCACCAGAACCAGTTCAAGCCGGGGCTCGACCAGAAGTGGGCGTACCTCGTCTACGCGGGCCTGTGGTGGGAGCCGCTGCGCCTCGACCTGCAGGCGTACATCGACCACGTCAACCTGCGGGTCACCGGCACGATCGGCATGAAGCTCTACAAGGGCAGCGCACGGGTCGTCACCCGCGAGAGCCCGAACGCGGTGTACGACGCGTCGCTGGCGTCGTTCGCGGAGTCGGGCGGCCTGTTCGCACAGGACGCGTCGCCGGGCTTCATCGAGCTGTGGTCGTTGCAGTCGCGCCTGGCGTGGCAGATGCGCGAGCGCGACGGTGCCAACGACTGATCAGTCGAGCAACCACTGTGTGACCGGCCGGGGGAGCCGGTCACGGATGAGGGCGATGACGATCCAGAGCGCCACCAACGCGGCGGCGTTCAGCGGGCCCGGAGACTTCGACCACCGCAGCTGCGGGTAGCGCAGCACCCCGTGCCACGCGAAAAAGCCCAGCACCCGGACGGGAAGCCGTTCGAGCAGGATGAGTAGCGCCCAGCGGGTGGGCGACCATATGCGGTATCGGCGGCGGACCGTCCAGCGCCCGCTGGTGCGGGTGACGACACCGACGGCCAGGTAGCGCGACGTGCTCATGGCGCGCAGCGTACAGGCCCGAACCGTCCGCTCTGCCACGTACGTTGCGAGCCATGGTTCCCGCCGTCCCGCCTGAGTTCGCCCCCATCGAAGTCGACCGCGTCGTGTGGTCGCCGACCGGTCCCGGCAGTGGGACCGTCGAGGTCGTCGTGGAGGGTCGCTGGCGTGGTGCGCCCATGCCCACCACGCCGCTGCTGCTGGTCGAAGAGGCCGGGCTGCGCCGCAGGTTCGGCGCGCGCGGAGAGCAGCTTCCCGGCCCGACCGGTGCGTTCAGCGCCGCCTTCACGCTGCCCTCGCGCCTGCGGGGCGAGCTGCAGACCGGCGCGGCGCTGCGCCTGGGCGCCGCCGAGGTGTCGCTGCCCGCCGCGCGGGTGGGCGCGACCGTCGGCGCTGAGGTCATCGAGCCGTCCGTGCTGATGGATCGCCGGGCCCAGCGCGAGGAGCCCGCGGTGCTCGCGGAGCGCATCGAGCGCGAGCGCGACGCCCGCGCACGGGCGGAGGCCGAGCGTGACGCGTTGGCGCAGGAGATCGCCGCTGTGCGGTCGTCGGCGCCGGCCGACGGCATGGAACTCGACGAGCTTCGCCGCCTGCGTGCGCGCGTCGACGACCTGAACGACGCGCTCATCGCACTCGCGGGCGAGCTGCGCGTGCGTCTCCGCGACGAGGCGGCGGCCCGCTGGGTCGCCGAGGCGGAGCTGCGCACCGAGCGTGCGCACGTCGGCGCGTTGAGCGCCGAGGTTGCCGCGCTGCGCGGGGAGGTCCCGGCGGCGATGTCGTCCGCCCCGATGCCCCCGGCGTTCGCCCCGCCTCCCGAAGCGGAGGCGACCATCGCGAACCTCGGCCGCGCGGCCGAGCGGCTGCGCGAGCGCGCACAGCACCTCGCGGCCGACGCTCAGGTCCTGCCCGATGCCGCACCGGTCGAGGCCGAGGGGGAGTCGGTGCGCGAGGCCATCGTCTCGCCCGCCGACGATCCGGACCTGCTGGCACAGGTCGTCGACGGCTTCGGGGTCACGATCGAGCAGGACGCGATCACGCCCGAGGCACTGGCGGCGGCGGTCGAACCGCGGCCGGACCCGGCGCCGCCGCGCGTGGAGCGGGTCATCGAGCTCGCGCCGCGGGTCGTCAACGATCAGCTCTTCACCTTCTGGCTCACGAACGCGATCGAGCAGCTCGACACCGTCGATCGCCCCGCGGCGGCGGACGCCGTCACCGCGCTGCTGCCCTTGCAGGGTCCGATCATGCGCCGCAAGCTGACGTACGACCTCACGGTCGAACCGCTCGCGCCACGACGGGTCGTGCTCGGCAAGCGGACCTTCTTGGTCGAGGACCACGAGGACGGGGTCGAACTTCCGAAGCCCGACGTTGCCGTGACCGGCACGCCCGCGAACGTCGCCCCGCTCGTCGCGGGCGGCGCGTGGCGCGGCGTGTCGCTCGAGACGACGGGCCGCAAGCGCAAGCTCAAGCGCCTGTTCCGCGCGCGTCGGCGCCCGGTCACCCTCGGCGACGTCGTCCGGTCCGGCATCCCGTTCGACTGCGGCCTGGCGCTGCGGCTCCTCGCGGTCTCCGTCAAGCCCGAGTGGACGTCCGGGTACCGCTTCCATGTCGCTTACCGCGTGGGGGAGGACGACGGCCAGGTGTGGCTCGTCCGCGTCGCCGACGGCCGCCTCGTCACGGTGACGGACGGCGGCGACCCCACGGCGACCGCCACCGTCGACGCGCCGTCATGCGCCGGGCTCTTGGCCCACCTGACGCGCACCGAGCCCCCGGCGGAGGGTCCGACCACCGTCGCGGGAGATCCGGCGGCCGCCGCGTCGCTCGCGCGCTGGTTCGACCGGGCGCAGGGCTTTCGGGTCCTGTGACATCCTCGCCTGGCGGCTCGGATGCCATTGCGAGAACTCGCCTGCGGCTCCTTCTCGCGGCTCGCTCGGTGGCCCGATGAGGTTTGTCCGCAATGTGCGGGGAAGAGGGGTCACGCCATCCGGGGCGGTCCCTAATCTCGGATGTCCGTGAGCACGCCGTCCTGCGCCCATCTGCACGTCCACTCCGAGTACTCGCTGCTCGATGGAGCGTGCAAGATCGAGGCCCTCGCTGAACGCGCCGCGGCGTTCGGTCAGCCCGCGCTCGGTCTGACCGACCACGGCGTGATGAACGGCTCGGTCGAGCTGTACAAGTCCGCCAAGAAGCACGGCATCAACCCGATCGTCGGCTGCGAGATCTACTTCGTCGACGACCGCAAGGCCGATTCTTCGGTCCGGCGCGAGCGCAACCACCTCACGCTGCTGGCCTCCAGCGACGAGGGGTACCGCAACCTCGTCAAGCTTTCGTCCGCCGGGTTCCTGGAGGGGCTGAACCGCGGCAAGCCGTCGGTCGACATGGAGCTGCTCGAACGCCACAGCGAGGGCATCGTCGCGCTCACCGGATGCCTGGCGTCGCGCTTCTGCCAGCGGCTGGTCAACGACCGGTTCGACGAAGCCCGGGCGCACGCCGATGAGCTGCTGAACGTCTTCGGCCGCGACAACGTCTACTTCGAGGTCCAGAAGAACGGCATCGCCGACCAGGATAAGGCCAACGAGGGCATCGTGAAGATCGCCCGGGAGCTCGGCCGCCCGCTCGTCGGCACGGCCGACGTGCACTACCTCCGCAAGGAGGACTACCACCACCACACGGCCCTGCTGTGCGTGCAGACGAAGTCCACGCTTGCCGCGCCGAAGATGACCTTCGACACGAACGAGTTCTTCCTCAAGAGCAACGAGGAGATGGCCGCGGCGTTCGCCGAGTGGCCCGACGCGCTGCCCACCACACTCGAGATCGCCGAGCGGTGCAGCGTCGACATCGAGCTCGGGCGCCAGCTCATCCCGCGCTACCTGCCCGAGGGCCAGGATGAACACCAGTATCTGCGGGACAAGGTCATGGAGGGACTGCGCGCCCGCTACGGCGACCCGCCGCCCGCCGAGGCGATCGAGCGCATGGAGTACGAACTCGGCGTCATCACAAAGATGGGCTTCGACGCCTACTTCCTCATCGTCTGGGACTTCGTCACGTGGGCGAAGGACCACGGCATCGCCGTGGGCCCGGGCCGTGGCTCGGCCGCCGGCTCGCTCGTGGCCTACTGCCTGCAGATCACCGACGTCGATCCGCTGCGCTACGACCTCCTCTTCGAGCGGTTCCTCAACCCCGAGCGCGTGTCGATGCCGGATATCGACATCGACTTCTCCGTCCGCGGCCGCGAGCGCGTCATGCAGTACGTCGTCGAGCGCTACGGCCGCGAGTCCGTCGCGCAGATCGTCACCTTCGGCAAGATGTTCCCGCGGGCGGCCACCCGCGACGCCGCGCGCGTCCTCGGCCACCCGTACCAGAAGGGTGACGAGCTGGCCAAGCTCATCCCCGACCCACAGCAGGGCCGCCCGCCGAGCTTCGCGGACTGCCTCACCGAGGGGCAGGACCTGAAGAAGGCCTACGACGCCGACCCGGTCGCCAAGCAGATCGTCGACGTGGCGCAGGGCCTCGAGGGCATCGTCCGCAACTCGTCGATCCACGCCGCCGCGGTCGTCATCGCGGGCATGCCGCTCACCGACATCGTGCCGCTGCAGCTCGCCGACGCGGGCATGGGCGCCGACGGCCAGCGCCAGTACCGCATGGTCACGCAGTACTCGATGAAGCCCGTCGAGGAGCTCGGCCTGCTGAAGATGGACTTCCTCGGCCTGCGCAACCTCGACGTCATCGAGGACGCGCTGGACATCATCGGCCGCTCCACCGGCGAGCGCCCGGACATGGCGACGCTGCCCCTGGACGACGCGAAGTCGTACGACATGCTCGCGCGCGGCGACTCCGTCGGCGTGTTCCAGTTCGAGTCCGAGGGCATGCAGGAGGCGCTGAAGAAGGTGCGCCCCACGGAGTTCGACGACCTCGTGGCGCTCGTGGCGCTGTACCGCCCGGGCGCGATGGACCAGATCCCGACGTACGCGCGCGGCAAGCGCGATCCGGACACGGTCAACATCCCCGACCCGCGGCTCGAGCCGATCATCGGCGGCACGAAGGGCGTGATCCTGTACCAAGAGCAGGCCATGCTCATCTCCAAGGAGCTGGCCGGGTTCTCGGGCGCCCAGGCGGACGACCTCCGCAAGGCGATCGGCAAGAAGAACCGCGAGGCGATGGCGAAGCTCAAGCCCGCGTTCTACGAGGGCTGCCGCGCCTCCGGGACCCCCGACTCGCTCATCGAGTGGCTGTGGAACACGAACGAGAAGTCGGCCGACTACTCGTTCAACCGCTCGCATGCCGCCTGCTACGCGCTCATCGCCTACCGGACGGCCTGGCTGAAGGCCAACTACCCGGCCGAGTACATGGCGGCGCTCATCTCGTCGGTCATGGACACGAAGGACAAGGTCCCGTTCTTCGTCGACCAGACCGAGCGCATGGGCATCAGCGTGCTCCCGCCCGACGTCAACCAGTCCGATCACGCCTTCGTCGTCGTCGACGGCAACATCCGTTTCGGCCTCGACGCGGTCAAGGGCGTCGGCTACGCGGCGGTGGAGGCGATCAAGGCCTCGCGTGCCGAGGACGGCCCGTTCACCGACCTGTGGGACTTCTGTGCACGGGTCGACTCGCGCGCGGTGAACAAGAAGTCGATCGAGGCGCTCATCAAGTGCGGCGCCTTCGAGCTGACCGGCGCCACGCGCAAGGGCATGCTCGAGGTGCTCGAGCAGGCGCAGGCCGCCGGCCAGAAGGCGCAGCAGGACGCGATCATCGGTCAGGGCTCGATCTTCGACGACGTCTTCGGCAACGCCGACAGCGGCAACGGGGCCGCGGCGGCCTTCGCCGCACCCGCGCACCCGCCGATTCCGACCGAGGAGTTCGAGCAGAACGAGCTCCTGGCCATCGAGAAGGAGTCGCTCGGCCTCTTCATCAGCGCACACCCGCTGAAGGACGTGCGTGACGCGCTGCGCGTGAAGGTCGACGCCTCGCTGGCCGAGATGGCCGAGCGCAAGGACGGAGACTGGGTCACCGCCGGCGGCATCATCACGCAGGCGAAGAAGATCCGCACCCGCAACGGCGACACCATGATGTTCGCCACGCTCGACGACCTCGAGGGCTCGGTCGAGCTCATCGTCTTCGCCAAGACCCTTGCCGAGTGCGAGGCGACCCTGCAGATCGACAACGTTGTGCTCGTGCGCGGGCGGGTGGACCACAAGGACGCGTCGAAGACGAACATCGTGGTGCAGGCGATCGACCGCTTCCAGCCGACCGCCGACGAGATGGAAGCGGCGAAGGCCGAGATGGCGACCCGCCAGGTCGGCCCCGAGCCGCTGCACCTGATCCTCAACGCGGCACGCCTGCCCGCGACGGTGATCGATGACCTGCGCGACGTGCTGCACAACTTCCCCGGCGAGTCCGAGGTCATCCTCGAGGTGCAGATGCGTGACGCCGACTCACGCACGCTGAAGCTCGGCAAGGAGTTCCGCGTCGCGCCGACGGCGACGCTGCGGGCCGAGCTCGAGGCGATCCTGGGGCCGGTTGTCACGGCCGAGGCCGCCGCCGCGGTCTAACGGACGCGGTTCGCGGGTCGCCCGCACCGCGCGGCCGTAGTCTCGACGGTTGGGACGATCCGGCCACCCGACCACGGTGGGCGCGATGCGCGCTGAGTCGAGCCCTGATCCTGCCCGAGCTGAGGGAAATCCCCGGCTCGCGCTCCTGCTGGCGATGGCGATGTTCGTCCTGGTGGTCGACACGTCGCTGATGAACGTGTCGATCGCGGCCGTCGTGGGTGACCTCGACACGACGGTCAGCGACGTGCAGTCAGCCATCGCGCTCGAAGCGCTGATCTCTGCCGCCTTCATCCTGATCAGCAGCAAGGTCGGCGATCTCATCGGCCGCAGGCGGGCTTATGTGCTCAGGCTCCTCGCTACTGCTGCCCGCGATGCAGTCCCTGATCCACGGGAACTTCGACGGCGCCGCGCAGAAGAAGGCGTACGCGCTCACGGCTGGCCGTGCGCCTCCCCGACATCGCGCCCACGACGGCTGTGGAGGGCGCGGCGCTCGGGTGACGGCCCGATTGGCCGTGCGGCGAAGCCGCGCGCTCGGTGCGATCAGCCCGGTGCGGTCGGCTGCGCGCGCAACCACGCGACGTACGAGGCGATTCCGTCGGCGGCGGGGCGGCAGGTCATTGGTAGCAGTACGTCGTCCGCGCCGGCTTCGTACGAGCGCTCATCACCGGGCGGAGGCGCCCCGCCCGGCGTCTCGATCGGCGTGTCGCCTCCGACGGCGGCCACGACGGCGCGCGCCGCATCGAGGAGTCGGGCCGGCGCGCCGCCGGCGGCGAGCACGACTGGTGCCGGGGCGCCTCGGCGGAGCATGACGTCCAGCGCGGCGACGAGGTCATCGACGTAGACGAAGTCGCGCGTGCGCATCGGGTCGCCCGGGATGACGATCGGCGCGCCCCGCAGTGCGCTGTCGGCGAACGCCGCAATTGCGCCGGTCGCGCCCTCGGCGCGGACCTGACCGGGCCCGAACACCGACGTGAGGCGCACGATGACGCTCCGCGCCTCGTGGGCCCGGCAGGCCTGCTCGCCGAGGAACTTCGACGCGCCGTACGGGTCGGGGCTCGGGATGATCGGGGCGCGGACCGACGACGGGTAGACGAGCAGCGCGTCGTGGTCGCCGCAGCCTTGGAGCAGGTTCAGCGTGGTGCCGGCGTTGCCGAGCACGGCCGCCGCGGGGTCCTCGCGGGCGAACGCGGGGGAGGGCACGCCGGCGAAGTGCAGGACGGCGTCGTGGCCGGCGATCAGGTCGCGGGCGGCCGGGTCTGCGGCGTCGACCTGCACGACGCCGTCGAGGTCACGGGATGCCGCGCGTGTGCGGGCGCCGGGGCGGGCCAGCGGCGTGACGGCATGACCCCGCTCGCGCAGGAGCACGGTCGCGCGCCACCCGAGATATCCGGTCGCGCCGGTGACCAAGAGCCGCATGGAGAGAGCCTGCCAGTCCGGGGCGGGTTTGCGTTCGTCAGGATCGTAAACGCGCCCCGCGCTCACGGAGGCGATGGCAGAGCGCGAGCTCCTCGGCCGTCGGGCCGGACCGGTTCTCACCGGGCGTCTCGAGGATCACCGGCAGCGACGCGAAGCCGGGCTCGGACAGGAACGCCGCGCAGCCCTCCTCACCGAGTTCGCCCTCGCCGATGTTCGCGTGCCGGTCGCGGTTCGAGCCCAGCGGCGTCTGCGAGTCGTTGAGGTGCAGCGACCCGAGCCGGCCCAGGCCCACGGCCGCGTCGAAGTCGTCCATCGTCTGGGTCAGTCCGTCGATCGTCCGGATGTCGTAGCCGGAGGCGAACAGGTGGCAGCTGTCCAGACAGACGCCGAGCCGGGCGTCGCCTCCCGCGGCGTCGATGAGCTCGGCGAGCTCCTCGAAGGACCGGCCCAGCGTGCCGCCCGCGCCGGCGGTGTTCTCCAGGTGCAGCGGGCAGCTGTCGGACTGCGCCAGCGCCTCGGCGATGACCTCGCCGGCGCGCGCGACGGCGGGGGCGACCTCGCCGGTCTTCGCCGAGCCCGGGTGCAGCACGACCGCGTGGGCGCCGAGCCGGTCGCCGGCCTGCAGCGAGGAGGTCAGCGACGTCAGGGTCTTCGCCCGGATATCCGGGTCCTCGGACGCCGCGTTGAGCAGGTAGACGGCGTGGATGAGCAGCGCCTTGACCGGCGAGCCCTCCATCGCCAGGCGGAAGGCCGCGACCTGCTCGTCGGAGTACACCGTGGGCTTCCACGCCCGCGGGTTCTGGTTGAAGATCTGGATGGCCTCGGCCCCGCGCTGGACGCCGCGCTCGACGGCGTTGGCTGGACCGCCGGCGGGGGAGACATGGGCACCGATGAGCATGGGCGCCGCAGAATAGAGCGCGCGGTCTGGACCCGGCACGCTAGGTTGACGAAATGTCCATGCGGGTCCGTTTCGCCCCTTCGCCGACCGGGGCCCTGCACGTCGGCGGCGCTCGTGCTGCGCTCTACAACTGGCTCATGGCGCGCCAGTCCGGCGGCACCTTCGTGCTGCGTATCGAGGACACCGATCGCGAGCGCTCGACGCCCGAGAACGTCGAGCAGATCCTCGACGCGCTGCGCTGGCTCGACCTCGACTGGGACGAGGGCCCGATCAGCCAGTACGCACGGGCCGACCGGCACGCCGAGGCGTTGCGCGGGCTCATCGACAGCGGCCACGCCTACCACTCGTCGGCGACCGCCGACGACGTCAAGGCCCACAAGGCCGAACACGGCGCGTCGGCGGGCTTCCGCGGCACGCCGGAGGCCCACGGCGCGATCCGCCTGAAGGTCCCCGACGAGGGCAGCACCACCGTGCACGACCTCATCCGCGGCGACACGACCTTCGAGCACCGCCACCTCGACGACCCCGTCATCGCCCGGGCGGACGGCAGCGTGCTCTACAACTTCGCCGTGGCCGTCGACGACCTCGACATGGCGATCACCCACGTCGTCCGCGGCGAGGACCACCTGTCGAACACGCCGAAGCAGCTGCTCGTCTACGAGGCCCTCGGCGCCGAGCCGCCCACGTTCGCGCACCTTCCGCTGCTGCACGGCCCGGACGGCAAGAAGCTCTCCAAGCGCCACGGCGCGGCGTCGGTGCAGGAGCTGCGCGACGCCGGCTACCTCCCGGAGGCGGTCCGCAACTACCTCGCGCTGCTCGGCTGGGGCGACCCCGACGACGAGACGATCATCTCGACGTCGCAGCTCGTCGACCGCTTCGACATCACCCGGGTCTCGAAGAACCCCGCGCGGTTCGACGAGCAGAAGCTGCGCTGGCTCAACGGGCGCTACGTCCGAGAGCTCACGACGGCGCAGCTCACGACCCGCCTGGAGCGCCACACCGGCCGCACCGGCCTGGAGCCCGCAGTGGAGATCAGCCGGGAGAAGATGCAGACCCTCGACGACTTCTGGCCGCTCGCCGGGTTCATCTTCGACGGCCCGGGAGACGACCCGAAGGCGCGCGAGAAGTGGCTCGACGACGAGGGCCGAGCCGCCCTGGCCGACGCGCGCGTCGCGCTGGCCGATCTGCCCGCGTTCGACGTTTCGTCCATTGACGCGGCACTGCGGCAGGTGGTCGACCAGCGGGGCGCGAAGCCCAAGCAGGTCTTCCAGCCGATCCGCGTGGCGCTCGCCGGAACCGCCGTATCCCCGGGCATTTTCGAGACGCTGGAGGTCCTGGGGCGTGACGAGGCGATCCGGCGCATCGACCGGGCCTTGGCGTCAGGATGATCCGGGGAGCAAGGTCTGCGTTCAATCATCTGTCCACGCCTGCCGATAACCCGGTGTGATTACGACGGACGACCAGCAGGGGAACACACCTCCGATGAACGCATCCGCGACAACGGCGCGCGACACGATGGCCCAGAATGAGCAGCAGAAGGGCGGCAGCAACAACGCTCGTCGCCACAACGAGGGCCATGGCCGGCGCCTCACCGCTGCCTTCGAGGCTCTCGAAGCGTTCCCGGCCCTCGCGGAGTCCCGCAACCGCCTGATCCGCCTCGTGACCCAGGAGCGCGTCTCCAGCGGTGACGTCGTCGCCGCCGTCGAGTCCGACGTCGCGCTGGTCATCAGCGTGCTGCGCCTCGGCAACCAGGTCGAGGGCAAGAGCCGCGGCCGCGTCGAGTCCGTCGTCCAGTCCGTCGAGCTGCTGTCGCCCGAGGCCGTCCACGCCCTCGCGACCCGCGCTCGCACCTTCGACTTCTTCGAGCGCTCCTCCGTGTGGGAGGCCGCGCCCGAGCGCTTCCGCCTGCACGGCGTGGCGACCCAGCGCGCCGCCGAGCGGATCGCGCAGGAGACCGGCTACGAGCACCGCGACCGCCTCATGGTCACGGCGCTCCTGCACGACATCGGCAAGCTCGTCCTCATGCACGCCTACCCGGGGTACCCTGGCCAGGTGCATCAGGGCGCCCGCACGCCCGAGGAGCGCATCCACCGCGAGCGCCGTGAGCTCGGCGTCGACCACGCGCTGGTCGGCGGGGTCCTCGCCCGCCGGTGGGGTCTGCCCAAGTCGGTCGCCTCGATCATCGAGCGCCACCACTCCGAGGATGCGACCGGCGAGGCCGCATTCGTCCGCCTGGCCGACATGCTCGCGCACTACGCGCAGGGTGGAGCGGTCAGCCCGCAGGAGCTGCTGAAGTGCGCCCGCGTCATCGGGCTCGGCCCGGCGGAGCTGCGCACGGTGATGTACGACCTGCCGTACCCGGTCACCGGCCGGACGCGCCAGGTCGACCCGTGCCCGCTCTCCAGCCGCGAGGTCGAGGTGCTCAAGCGCCTCTCCGAGGGCAAGGTCTACAAGCAGATCGCCCTGGAGCTGAACCTCTCCACGAGCACGGTGCGCACGCACCTGCACAACATCTACGGCAAGCTCGGCGCCGTCGACCGTGCGCAGGCCGTCCTCATCGCCACGGAGCGCGGCTGGCTGTAGGACCCGATCGGGGGACCGTCGATCCTCTCCCCGATCCCTGTGTTCTCGAAGGCGGGCGTGCCGAACGTGCGCTGGTGGGTCGATGACGGTGAGGAGGAGACCGCGGCGATGGTCTACAACCGCGACAACGTCGCCGCGGGCGGCAGGATCGTCGAGCGTGACGGGAACAGCCCGAAGCACTGCGGCGGCCACACCGGCCTGCACCCGTCGGCGGTCGACCTCGTCAAGTTGCGACGTACCTGCGCAACACCGAGCACATCCTCGCGGGCTCGAACAGCGCCGGCTCGGTTCGCTCGGGCTCTGGTGGCACGGCGGCGACGGCCACTGGGGCGGGCGCGAGGTCCACACGCTCAAGGGAGCGTTCGAGGACGCTGCCTGACGCTGATCAGCAGGTAGGCGACGAGCACGCCCGTCGCATCGATGAGGATGTCGACCGGCGTGCCGTGCCGGCCCTCCGTGAAGGACTGGTGCCACTCGTCGCCGGCGGCGTAGAGCACGGCGATCACGGCGGCCGCGATCGGCTGATGGGGCATCGCCCACCACAGCAGCGCGTACAGCGTGCCGAAGACGGCCATGTGGCCGAGCTTGCGCAGCAGGAAGTCCCAGCCCTCGATGCCGGAGCTCAGGTCCGGCTGGGCCGAGAGGTGGAAGATGAGGCCCATGAGCGCGAGGGCCGGTGCGAACCGTACGGCGGGTGGCATACCCTGACGCTACCGCCGTGATCTCGATCACCTCGAAAAGTCCCTACGCGCTGCAGGCGCTCGCCGAACTCGGAAAGACCGGGGGCGACGCGCCCGTCCCGCTGGGCGAGCTCGCGCGGCGCCGGGACATCCCCGTGCAGTTCCTCGAGCAGCTGTTCGCGACGCTCCGGCGCGCGGGCCTGCTGCGCAGCCAGCGCGGCGTGAAGGGCGGCTACGCGTTTGCGAAGGCGCCCGCGGAGATCACGGTGCTCGAGGTCGTCGAGCTGCTCGATGGCCCGCTCGGCCGGGACTCCGTCGGGGTCCTGGGGGATGCCGCCCGCGCGGCGCGCGCGGTGCTCGAGAGCACCACCATCGCCGACGTCATCGAGCGCGAGCAGCGCGACGCCGGCGCTGCGATGTACTATATCTAAGAGTACTGAGGTCGCCGTTCCGTCCGGCGCGTCGGATGTGCTTTCTCCCAGGTTCGCACGACGAACGACACGAGGAGAGCGCGATGGAGCGCAGCCGTATCGATGACACGGTGGGGCGTCTGGTCTCCGCCGTCGAGGACCAGCATGGTGACGGCGCGGAGGTGCGCAGCGTGCTCGTCGCCTTCACGGTTGCGGCTCCCGGGGGCCAGGAGGACACGGTGTACTTCCAGGCGTCGCAGGGCTCCTCGGTGGTCGAGATCCTCGGCATGGCCGAACTCGTGAAGAACCTCGTCGTCGCCGACGCGACGGCGTCGGTGCCGCGCAACTGATCGTCAGGGGGCCATCGGCCGCGGTCGGCCGATGTTCCCCACGAGCAAGCCCACGACCGTCACGAGATAGATCTGCCCGACGAGCATCTCGAGCACGGCGAGCGAGCGCCCGAGCGACGTGGCGGGCGTAAGGTCGCCGTAGCCGGTCGTGGACATCGTGGTGAAGCTGAAGTAGACGAACTCGCTGATCGACTGGGGATCGTTGCCGCCGAAGAAGGGCGTGCCCTGCGCCGAGCCGATGCCGGCGGCGGCGAAGGCGAAGATCAACCCGATCTGCAGGTACAGCGCGAGCGCCCCGAAGACGGCCTGCAGCACGACGCCGCGCTCGCGCAGCAGGCGGACGAGGCCCCGGACCATGACGGCGGGCGTGGCGACGGCGATCGACAGGGACGCGAGCACGCGCACGTCATCGGTCAGCACGCCCAGGCCGGCGAGCGCGCACGCGCTGAGCAGCGCGACCATCAGGAGGATGGCCGTCTGCTGGCGCAGCCGCTCGTGATCGCGCGCCGCGACGATGGCCACGATCAGCGCCAGGCCCTGCAGGAAGAGTGCGATGGCCCGCGTGCCGTCGGCCTGCGGGGTGGCGATCGTCAGGAGGACGGTACCGAGTGACAGCACCATGACGAGCGCAAAGCGCTGGCGGCGGAATCCTGCGTCGGGCGGGTTGGTCATGGGCAGGTCCGGCGCGCACTGCGCCGGCGCGCCGACCCTACTCCGGCCGGCGGCGGGGAAGGTCCGTCAGTTCGGCATCGTGCTCGCCGCTGGCGCGCGTGAGGTGCAGGTCGGCGGGGTCGACGGGGCCGAGGATGCGGCCGGTCGAGAAGTCGACCCGCAGCGTGACGCCGGTCGCGGCGCGCGCGTCGGGCAGCGCGCGGGGCTCGGGCTGGGGTTGGGGCATGGCAGCCATCTGAGAAGTCTCCGGGGCGATCGGGAGCCGGTCGGGTACCTGTCTTTCCGGCGGGAACCGGTGATCCCGGGAGCGCGACACCGCAGTCCCGGACGATCATTCGACCTCTTTGGGGATTCCCCCTGCCGGAGGGCACTGCCTGCCGCGGCACTTAGAGTGTGCGATGAATGGCGCGAATCCCGATCAACATCGCAGAGCATGTCGGCCGCACGCCGATGGTCGAGCTCACCCGGATCGCCCCCGAGGGCGTGCGGATCTTCGGCAAGCTCGAGGTCGCCAACCCGGGGGGCTCGGTCAAGGACCGCATCGGCGTGGCGATGATCGAGGCCGCCGAGCGGGAGGGGCGCATCGAGCCCGGGCGCACCACGATCGTCGAGGCGACATCGGGCAACACCGGGATCGCGCTGGCCTTCGTGTGCGCCGCGAAGGGTTACGACCTCGTGCTCACGCTGCCGCAGGGCATGAGCCGCGAGCGCGAGGCGCTGCTGAAGCTCTACGGCGCCCGCGTCGAGATCACCGAGTCGATGGGCGGCATGAACGAGGCCGTCGCGGCCGCCCGCGCGTTGGCGACCCGTGACGACGTGTTCCTCCCCGACCAGTTCTCCAACCCCGCGAACCCGGCGGCGCACCGGGAGGGCACCGGGCCGGAGATCTGGGAGGCGATGGACGGCGACGTCGACATCCTCGTCGCGGGCGTCGGCACGGGCGGCACGATCACCGGGGCCGGGGAGGCGCTGAAGGCGCGCAACCCGAAGCTGCAGGTCGTGGCCGTCGAGCCGAAGTCGTCCTCGGTCCTGTCCGGCGGCACCGCGGGCGCCCACAAGATCCAGGGCATCGGCGCGGGATTCGTCCCGGCGGTCCTCAATCGGGAGATCCTTGACGAGGTCATCCCGATCGACGACGAGGACGCGATCGAGACCGCGCGGCTCGTGGCCCGCACCGAGGGCGTGCTCGCCGGCCTGTCGTGCGGGGCGGCCCTGGCGGGGGCGCTGCAGCTCGCCGCGCGGCCCGCGTCGCAGGGCAAGAGGATCGTCGTGGTTCTGCCGGATTCCGGCGAGCGCTACGCGTCGACGCCCTTCTTCGCGCCGGAGTGAGCGGGCTCAGGCGCCCGGCCGCGCCTCGAGGTCTGCCCGCCGGCCAAGGCACCAGTCCAGCATCGCCGGCCAGGGCCCGTAGCCGGCGTCAACGTTGAGATGACCCTGCCCGGGCAGCACGTCGCGGGCGATGCCGAGCGGCTCGGCGTAGACCGCCTGTGCACCTTCGGGACAGTACGGATCGTTGTCGGAACAGACGAGCCGGGTCATCCCCGCAGCGTCGGCCACAGCCGCGGCGTCGATCGGCACCGGGAAGAAGGTCGGCAGCTCGCCGAGTGGACCTGGGGGCGCGTTGAGCAGGACGCGATCGACGTGCGCGGCGCCGGGGGACGTACGGCCCGCGTGGTGCAGCCACAGGATGCATCCGAGCGAGTGGCACACGACCAAGCGCTCGCCTTCGCCCGCGGCCAGCTGGGCGAGCTCATCGTCGAGCGCGGATCGCCACGCGGCAAGCCGCGGCGTCATCGCGTCCGGAAGTTCGGGGAGCTGGACGTGGCAGCCGGCAGCGCGCAGCTCCGGGGCGAGCCATCGCTGCCAGTGTGGGCCCTGCGAGCCCTGCCAGCCGTGCAGGATGAGCACACGAGCCGAGATGGCCGCAGAGTACACCTGTGCAACGGGCACATAGGCACCCCCGATCGGTGGTGAAAGCTCCACTTGTCAAGCGGTGGACCGGCGCCTATCCTTGCCCGCTCATAATGCATAGCCCGTTGTTCGACATCACAGGTAAGGTGCGACGCGCCGCCCTCGGGGCGGCGCTCGTCTTCGGTCTGACGGCAGCGCCCGCGAGCGCCGCGACCACGATGCTGTCCATGACCGTCGATCCCGCGTCGCCTGCGAGCGGGGCCACGGTCAGCCTCCAGAGCACCGTGACCGGCAGCCCGCAGCCGGCCCTCCAGGTGCTCGCCGTCGCCATGCCGAAGGGCTTCGAGTACCGCGGGCACCAGATCGCCACCGTCTGCAAGGCCGACGACCTGCAGGGCTTCGAGCCGCGCTGCGCCGCGTCCTCGCTGCTGGGCACGGGCAAGGCGACCGTCGAGTTCAAGAATGGCAACGTCACCGGCACGTCGCAGGTCGACCCGATCCGCATGTACAACGCCGGGACCGACGCGGTGCTCTTCCACATGAAGGCGTTGAGCCCGCTGCACCGCGGCGTCGTCGTGCCGTCGACGGTCAAGCTCACGGACCCCGGTTTCGGCCCCGTCTTTCAGATCGGCCCGGCCACCGGGTCGGGCTTCGGCACGCTGGCCCTGACCTCGTTCACCTTCACCTCGGCGCCGGGCCTGTTCACCACGGGTCCGTGTGAGACCGGCACGTGGCTGGCCGCGGGGCGCTACCTCTTCCTCGGCGGCGCCAGCCAGGAGGTCAACCCGCGGATCGCTTGCAACAAGCCCGGTGAGCCGTCGGGTCCCGCCACGGGCACTGCGTCAGAGCCGACCCCCGGTGCCGCGCTGACGGTCGCCGGCACGACGGTGGCCAAGTCGCGGGGCAGTCTCGGGGCCGCGCGGGTGAAGGTCGTCTCGACCAGCCTGCGGGCGCGCAGCGGACGGGTCGCCGTCCGCCTGCAGTGCCGCAGCCGCGCGCGGTGCATGGGCACGGTGCGCCTGCACCACAAGCGCCCCGCCGGCGGGATCGCCCGGTACGGCGCGGCGCGGTTCTCGATCAAGGGTTCGTCGTCGAAGACCATCACGCTGAGGCTGCGGGCCGGCGGCACGCAGGCCGTGAAGCGGGGACGGGTCGCGACGTGGGTGCGCGCGCACCTCGACGGCGCGGGGCGCGAGCGCGATTCCGTGCGCAAGCTCTCGCTGCGCCGCGGCTGATCTGCTCAGTAGAAGACGCAGCGGCAGCGGTGTCGCGGCGTCGTCTTGTACTGCGGGCCCTGCCCCCTGTTCCACAGCCAGTGGTCGAGCTCGTTGGCGGTGACGTCCATGCGCGCCACCAGCTGCTCGACGGCGTGGACGGCACTCCCGCGGATCTCGCGCTCCTGGGCTCCGCCGAATCGCAGGGGACGCGCGGCGTCGATGTGCGCGGCCAGACGATCGTCGTAGACGAGGACCCCGTCGCGGCGCAGGACGTGGGGGACGAGGTTGTCGGCGAAGATCGTCAGGCGGTGCAGGTCGCTGAACGACGCGACGCCCGCGAGCGCGAGGTCGCTTGCCGCGATCTGGGCGCGTTTGTAGAACCCGCGATCGGCGTACATCGCCATGCCGCGCACGAGGCCCTCGGCGAAGCGCTCGGCGGAGTCTCCGGCGGCGGCGATGACGTCCAGCGTGGGCCGGCTGCCAAGCCAGTCGCCCAGCGCGCGCAGGGCCTGGGCGTACAGGGCCATGAGTTCGTGGTCGCGGGGCTGCCCGAGGACGTCGGCCAATGCGTCGGCGTGCATGGCGCGCAGGTCGGCGGCGGTCCACGCGCCGTCCCGGCGGGCGTGCTCGGCCAGCGCCGTCGCCATGGTGAAGTACCCCGACATTCCGGGCCGCTTGCGGATCGTCGGCCACCAGCCCGACCCGAAGTTGATGCTGTCGAGCGTCAGGAGAAACGTCGCAACGTGTTCGGGCTCGTCGTCGAGGTGGTGTGCGTCCGGATCCAATCCGGGAGGGTCGGCGGGCCCGGTGCCCAAGCGGTCCCCGTAGGCGGCGAGCGCATCGTCGTCGATGCGAACGAACTGCGCGGTGGCGGCGATCTGCGCAGCGGTGGCCCGGACCTCGTCGGTGAGTCGCACACGGGCATCTTCGCAAGGCTCGGCACCGCCGCCCGCGCACCTATGCTGATGCCGTGAGCGACACGGCCACAGACCCCCGCATCCAGCAGCTGCTGGAAGGCTTGAACCCAGAACAGCAGGCCGCCGTCGCACATCGCGGCGGGCCGCTGCTCATCCTCGCCGGCGCGGGGTCGGGGAAGACCCGGGTGCTGACCCACCGCATCGCGTGGCTCGTCCACACGGGGCTCGCCCGCCATGGCGAGATCCTCGCGATCACGTTTACGAACAAGGCTGCGCAGGAGATGCGCGAGCGCGTCGAGCTGCTGCTCGGGGGTCGCACGCGCGCGATGTGGGTCATGACCTTCCACTCGGCGTGCGCGCGGATGCTGCGTGCCGACGGCCCGCGGCTGGGCTACACCCGCGGGTTCACGATCTACGACCAGGCCGATTCGCGGCGGATGGTCAAGCGGTGCCTCGACGAGCTGGGGGTCGACACCAAGCGCTTCACGCCCGGCGCGGTCCAGCACCAGATCAGCGCGGCGAAGAACCAGCTGCGCGACGCCGAAGGCTATCGCCATCTCGTCGGGTCGTTCTTCGAGCAGACCGTCGCCGACGCGTACGACCTGTACGAGCGCGAGCTGCATCGTGCCAACGCGATGGACTTCGACGACCTGCTGTTCCGCACGGTCAACCTGCTGGAGCTCTTCCAGGAGGTCCGTGACCGGTACTCCTCGGCGTTCCGCCACGTCCTCGTCGACGAGTATCAGGACACCAATCACGCGCAGTACCGGCTCCTGCGGCTGCTCACCGGCGAGGAGCGCAACCTCGCGGTCGTCGGCGACGACGACCAGTCGATCTACAGCTTCCGCAGCGCGGACATCTCGAACATCCTCGACTTCGAGGACGACTACCCCGACGCGACGGTCGTGCGCCTCGAGCAGAACTACCGCTCGACGCAGACCATCCTGTCCGCCGCCAACGCGGTCATCGCCCACAACCGCGGCCGGAAGGGCAAGACGCTGTGGACCGACCTCGGCGAGGGCGACACCGTGAAGATCCGCGAGCTCGAGGACGAGCACGCCGAGGCGCGGTTCGTCGTGGGCGAGATCGAGCGGCTCGTCGACGAGGGCGTGTCGCGCGCGGAGATCGCGTGCTTCTACCGAACCAACGCGCAGTCGCGGGTCCTGGAGGACACGCTCGTCCGGCGCGAGATCGGCTACCAGGTCATCGGCGGCACGAAGTTCTACGAGCGCGCCGAGATCAAGGACGCGCTGGCATACCTGCAGGTGCTGGCCAACGACCGCGACAGCGCGAGCTTCACGCGCGTCGCCAACTCGCCGAAGCGCGGGATCGGGCAGACGTCGCTGTCACGGGTGCTCAGCCACGCCGCGACGATGGACATCCCGGTGTGGGACGCCGCGGCCGATCCGGCGGCCGTACCGGGCCTGGGCACCGCCGCGATCCGCGCGCTGGACCGGTTCATGGACACCATGGCCGGTCTGCGGGCGCGTGCGCGGGAGCAGGTGCCGGTCGGCGACCTGCTCGAGGCGATCCTGCACGAGTCCGGCTATCTCGAGGCACTGGAGGCCGAGCGCACGATCGAGGCGCAGGGGCGCATGGAGAACCTGCAGGAGCTCGTGGAGGTGGCGCGAGAATTCGATGCGGCCGACCTGCCGGACGACGCCGCCGACACGGCGCTCGAGACCTTCCTCCAGCAGGTCGCGCTCGTCGCCGATGCCGACGGCCGCGTCGACGACGAGGGCCTCGTCACGCTCATGACGCTGCACAACGCGAAGGGGCTGGAGTACCCGATCGTGTTCCTCATCGGATGCGAGGAGGGCGTCTTCCCGCACGCCCGCGCGCTGGACGAGGGCGGGCTGGAGGAGGAGCGCCGGCTCATGTACGTCGGCATCACCCGGGCCATGCGCGACCTGTACATCACGTACGCGCGCCGCCGGTCGGTGTTCGGCAACCCGCAGTACGGGCTGCGCTCGCGGTTCCTGGACGAGATCCCGCTGGAGCTGACCGACCGTGAGGACGAGCCGGTGTTCAAGCCCGGGCCGTCCCGCTCAGGGGCGCGCAACGACACGCGGTGGGGGGCGCCCTCGCCGACGCCGATCCGCAGCGGGCGTGCGGCGGCGCCGACGGCGCCGGAGTTTCGTATGGGAGACGACGTCCAGCACGCGGCGTTCGGCGCCGGCGTCGTCACCGGCGTGGAGGCCGGCGGCATCGTCGTCGTCCGCTTCGCCACCGACGGGTCCGAGCGCAAGCTCATGGCCGAGTACGCCCCGATCACCAAGGTATGAGCGCGACGATCATCGACGGCAAGGCATCGGCCGCCCGCCTGCGCGCGGCGCTCGCCGTGGAGGTGGCCGAATTCACGGCCGAGCACGGGACCCCGCCGGGCCTGGCGACCATCCTCATCGGCGACGACCCCGCCAGCGCGGTGTACGTCGGCGGCAAGCAGAAGGCGTGCGCCGAGGTCGGTATCAAGGGCTTCGATCACCGGCCGGCCGGCGACGTCTCGCGCGAGGAGGTGCTCGCGCTCATCGACGAGCTGAACGCCGACCCCGCCGTGAGCGGCATCCTCTGCCAGCTGCCGGTGCCCGACCACCTCGACGGCGTCGAGCTGACGAACCGCATCGACGCGGGCAAGGACGTCGACGGCCTCACGATCGCGAGTGCCGGCCGGCTCGCGCTCGGCATGGAGGGCCTGCGCTCCTGCACGCCCGCCGGGGTGATGGTGCTGCTCGAGGAGCAGGGCGTCGAGCTGCAGGGCGCCGAGTGCGTCGTGCTCGGCCGCTCAAACCTCTTCGGCAAGCCGATGGCGCAGCTGCTGCTCGGGGCGAACGCCACCGTGACGATGTGCCATTCCCGCACGCGGGATCCCGGGGAGGTCTGCCGCCGCGCGGACGTGCTCATCGCCGCCGTCGGCGTGCCGCATCTCGTCCAGGGCGACTGGATCAAGCCGGGCGCCGTCGTCATCGACGTCGGCATGAACCGCCTGCCGAATACGACCCCGCCCACCCTGACGGGCGACGTCGATTTCGACGCGGCGCTGGACGTCGCTTCCGCCATCACTCCGGTCCCCGGCGGGGTCGGCCCGATGACCATCGCGCTGCTGCTGCGCAACACCCTGCAGGCCGCTCGTGCGCAACGACGCGCTACGTTGGCGTCATGAGCCTCGCGCGCCTGCGTCTCGGGGAGATCCTCGCCACGGTCGCCGCCGTCGGCCTGCTGGTCGTGCTCGGCGCCGACTGGTTCGAGCTGCGCAGCCAGGTCGCCGTGGTGGGCGCGACGAGCACGGGGTACGCGTCTCTCGGCTGGTTCGCCGACGCGCTGCTGATCTTCGCCGCGCTGTGCTGTCTCGCGCTTGCGGTCGCCACCGTGACCGAGCGGGCGCCCCAGCTCCCCGTCGCCCTGCAGACGCTCGCCGTCGTGTCGAGCTTCGCGGGGCTCATCTGCGTCGCGCTGCGCCTGATCTTCCAGCCGAGCCTCGGCGTCGGGGCCGACGACACGAGCGTCGACCTGCTGCCCGGGGCGTACCTCGGGTTCGCATTCACGCTGCTGATGTTCGTCGGCGCGTGGATCTCGATCGGCGACGAGCGGACGGGCAGCCGCTTCTCGCGCGAGCAGACCGACCGCGTGCTGAATCTTCCGGGCGTCGACCGCCCCGTACCGCTGAATGGAGAGGGACGTTGATCGATCGTGAGCAGGTGCTCCACGTCGCGCGCCTCGCGCGGCTGGAGCTCACCGAGGACGAGGTCGAGCACATGACCGGCGAGCTGTCGAAGGTGCTCGGGCACATCGACAAGATCGCCGAGCTCGATCTCGCCGACGTCGCGCCGACGTCGCACGTCGTGACCGTCGAGAACGCGCTGCGCGAGGACGAGCCCGAGCCGTCCCTGGCGCGCGAGGTCGCGCTCTCATCCGCCCCGGCCGTCTCCGATGACGGGTTCCTCGTCCCGAGTCCGCAGGCCTCGTGACACGACTCGCCCAAAGGGCTCGCGTGTCATTGCGAGAACTCGCCAGAGGCTCCTTCTCGCGGCTGGAGGCTTGCGCACGACTCGCCCAAAGGGCTCGCGTGTCATTGCGAGCACTCGCCAGAGGCTCCTTCTCGCGGCTGGAGGCTTGCGCATGAGCATCCCCACAGACCTCACCGCGGTCCAGGCCGCGGAGGCCGTCCGCGCGGGCGAGCTGAGCGCCGCCGAGCTGTTCGACGCCTACCGCGAGCGCGCGGCGGCCGACGACCTGAACGCGTACACCTGGGTGGCCGGCGCCGCGCCCGCGGACGCGCCGCCCGCCGACGCGCCCCTCGCGGGCGTGCCGATCGCGATCAAGGACCTCTTCTGTACTGAGGGCGTGCCGAGCCAGGCGGGCTCGCGGATCCTCGAGGGCTACCTGCCGCCGTACACCGCGACGTCGGTCGCGCGCCTTGCCGCCGCGGGGGCGCCGCTGCTGGGCAAGACCAACCAGGACGAGTTCGCCATGGGCTCGTCAAATGAGAACTCCGGGTACGGGCCGGTGCTCAACCCGTGGGACCGCGCGCGGGTCCCGGGCGGCTCGTCGGGCGGCAGTGCGGCGGCGGTCGCCGGCGGCAGCGCCCCGTGGGCGCTCGGCACGGACACCGGCGGCTCCATCCGCCAGCCCGCAGCGCTCACCGGCATCGTCGGGCTCAAGCCGACGTACGGCGCGATCAGCCGCTACGGGATGATCGCGTTCGCCTCGTCCCTGGACCAGGCCGGCCCGCTCACGCGTACGGTGGCCGACAGCGCTCTCATGCTGCGCCACCTCCAGGGCGCCGACAGCCGCGACATGACGAGCATCGGGCTGCGCGAGGAGATCGTGCTGCCCACCGCCGAGCGCCTGGACGGCATCAAGCTCGGCGTGCCGGAGGAGCTCTCCGGCGAGGGCATCGAGCCGGGCGTCCGGGAGGCATTCGAGCGCTCGCTCAAGCTCGCCGAGGAGCTGGGCGCGACCGTCGAGAGCTGCAAGCTCCCACACGCGCCGCACGCCCTGAGCGCCTACTACATCCTTGCACCGGCGGAATGCTCGTCGAACCTCGCACGGTTCGACGGCGTGCGCTACGGCCAGCGGGTCGAAGCGGACACGCTGATGGAGATGTACACCCGCACGCGGCACGACGGATTCGGTCCCGAGGTCAAGCGGCGGATCATGCTCGGGACGTACGCGCTCTCGTCCGGCTACTACGACGCGTACTACGGACGGGCGCAGCGCGTCCGCACGAAGATCGCCGAGGATTTCACGACCGCGTTCGCGCGCTTCGACTTCATCGTCACCCCGACGAGCCCGAGCGTCGCCTTCGAGCTCGGCGCCAAGACCGACGACCCGCTGAGCATGTATCTCAACGACTTCTGCACCGTCCCGATGTCGCTTGCCGGCATCCCTGCGATCTCGATTCCCAACGGACTGTCCGACGGCCTGCCGACGGGCCTGCAGCTCGCCGCGCCCGCGTTCGCCGAGAACCGCCTGCTCGACTCCGCCCACGCCTTCGAGGCGGCCCTCGGCTTTGAGCGTCTCGATCAGCAGGTCGCCGCGTGACCGAGTACGAGCCCGTCATCGGCCTGGAGATCCACGTCCAGCTGAAGACCAGGACGAAGATGTTCTGCGGCTGCGAGCTCAGCTTCGGCGATCCGCCGAACACCCACACGTGCCCGCGCTGCCTGGGCCTGCCCGGGTCGTTGCCGCTGCCCAACGCGCGGGCCATCCACTACGGCCTGCTCATCGGGATGGCGCTGGAGTGCGAGCTGGCCCCGCGGTCGATCTTTCACCGCAAGAACTACTTCTATCCCGACCTGCCCAAGGGCTACCAGATCAGCCAGTACGACGAACCGCTCTGCGGGCCGGGCCGGCTGGGCGACGTGCGCATCCATCGCGTGCACCTCGAGGAGGACGCGGCGAAGCTCGTGCACGTCGGGGCGTCCGGCCGCATCCACGCGTCCGACGCGTCGGTCGTCGACTTCAACCGCGGCGGCACCCCGCTGGCGGAGATCGTCACCGAGCCCGACGTCACGTCGGCCGAGCATGCTCGGGAGTGGCTCACGCTCCTGCGCACGACACTGCGCCAGCTCGGTGTGAGCGACGTGAACATGGACGAGGGGTCGCTGCGGTGCGACGCGAACATCTCGATCCGGCCGAAGGGCGAGACCGAGCTGGGCACGAAGACCGAGCTGAAGAACATGAACTCGTTCCGCTTCATCGAACGGGGCATCCGGGCGGAGGTCGCGCGGCAGGAGGAGATCCTCCGCAACGGCGAGCAGGTCGTGCAGGAGACGCTGCACTTCGACCCGCGGACCGAGGCGATCACGTCCCTGCGCAGCAAGGAGGAAGCGCACGACTACCGCTACTTCCCCGAGCCCGACCTCGTGCCGGTGACCATCACCAGCGACATGCTCGACACCGCGCGGGCGGCGCTCCCCGAGCTTCCCGCTGCGCGGCAGTCGCGCTTCGAAGCGCTGGGGCTGCACCCGGACACCGCCCGTCAGCTCGCCTGGCGCAGCGAGCTGGGCGACTACTTCGAGACGGCGCTGCAGGTCAACGGCGATGCCGGTTCGCCGCAGGCCGTCGCGAACTGGGTCTGCAACGAGCTCGTCGCGCGCATCGGCGAGGACGATCCGGCGGCGTCGAAGGCGGCACCCGGTGCGGTCGCCGCACTCGCCGGGCTCGTCGAGCGCAAGGCCGTCACGCAGAACAACGCGAAGGTCGTGCTCGACAAGCTGGTCGCCGACGGCGGCGACCCGGCCCAGATCATCGAGACGGAGGGTCTCGGCGCGCTCGCCGACGACGGCGAGCTCGAGGGGATCGTCGAGGCGGCGCTCGCGGCGAACGCCGACGCGGCCGAGAAGATCCGGGGCGGGAACATGAAGGCGATCGGCCCGATCATCGGCCACGTCATGCGCGAGACGAAGGGCCGCGCCGACGGTGGCGAGGTGACGCGGATCGTGCGCGAGAAGCTCGGGCTCTGAGCGCCGACGCGTCGGGCGCGCCGCGTAGAGTCCGCGCGCTTCGCTCTATCACTGCGCCCGCCCGAACCGGCGCGGGCAGGAGGGACGACATGCCCGTACATCACGTTCGCCGGCGGACCGGGGTGGCTCTCGCCGCTGCGGCGCTGGCGCTCAGCGCCTGTGGCGGCGAGGACAATTCCGAGTTCATCGACGCGTCGAAGAAGGTCACGGCCGACATCTCCGCGATCGGCCAGGACATCGGCGAGACGGTGAGCACCGCCGACGAGGAGACCGACGCCGCGCTGGAGACGGAGTTCACCACGCTGGCCGACCGCGCGGGCAAGGCGGTCGCGATGCTCGGCGAGCTCGACGCGCCGAAGGACGACATCACGACGACGGTCGACGCGCTCTCCAGAGCGCTGACGAAGGGCCAGAAGGATCTCGAGAACATCGCGACGGCCGCGGGTGCCAGCGACGCCGATGGTGCGAAGGCGGCGACGGAAGCGCTGGTGACCGACAGTCCGGCGATCTCTGAGAACAACGCGAAGCTCAAGGAGCAGACGGCGGAGCTCGAGAAGGACGAGTAGCTGCAGCGCGGGCGCGCGCCAGGCTCGTCGCCGGCGCGCGCCCCGGGCGTACCATCAGCGGACGGCTCCGATCTCTTCCTGGAGGCAGCGATGTCCCGTCTGAACCGCATGGACCGCCCCGGCCACACGACGGTGGCGCAGTGGCGCGCCGACGACCCGGCATCGGTCGAGGCCGCCGCGGCGGCGTTCCGCGCCGAGCTCGATCAGGGCTATCTCGCGATGGTCACGACAGGGCCGGGGCACGCCGAGCAGGTCCGCGAGCTGCCCGTCGGCGCTGCGACGGTCATCCTGCGCCGCCCGATCAGCGGCGGTTGAGGCGCCCGGTGGGCCTTCCGGTCGCGGTTGAGGCGCTCCCCGAGACGGCGACCGTCCCGTGGCGCCCGCGCGCGGACCCGGTGCGCCTGCGCAACGCGGGCCGGCTGTGGACGCTGACGACGGTCGCGCACGTGGTGCCGTTCCTCGGGGCGGCGGTGCTGCTCGTCGCACTCGAGCCGCTCGCGCTGCCGGTGGCGCTCGCGTGCCTGGCGCACGCCTGGGTGATCCCGGAGCTGTACGCGCAGCGTGGTGGAAACGTGGTGCGCCCGCCGCGGCGGCCGGGCGCCGACCCGGCGGCGGAGGGCACGGCGCTCGGGTTGCTCGGCGACCTGCTCGACCACGAGGAGCGGGCGCTGCAGCAGCAGACCGGGCTCGCGCTCGAGCACGGGGCCTTCGGCGTGTGGCTGATCGGGCAGGGTGGCGCGCTGCTGATCCGGCCCGGAGGCCGGCGTGCGCTCTGCTGGTGCGTGCGGGTCGACGGCCCCGGGCTCCCGGCGGGCGACCACACCGCGCACCTGCTGCTCGCGCTGCGCCGACGAGGCGGGCTTCGCCACCGTGGCGAACCTGTCGTTCTCCGGCGCGACCTGGCGGGTCCGGCGACGCGTCCCACCGGAGATGCGATTGGCGATCGACGAGGCCCGTCGTCGGGCAAAGCTCGACAGTGTGTCCCACTCCCGGTCCTGAATCTGCGCCAGGGGGCCATCGTCTTCGCGGCGCCCGACGTCGATGATCCTTCGCATGTCCACCTCCACCGCTCACCCGCGCTACGTGTTGCTGCCGACGGCCGCGTGTGCCCGCGAGTCCGAGGCGAAGGTCCGCCGCTACCGGCTGGCCCGGCTGCGCATCGCATCGTTGCGCAGCGACGCCACCGGGCCGTTTGCGCACCTCAAGCGCTCGTACGACTGACGACACTTGCGGGGCCGCCGCTCCCGGTCGGTACCCTTGAGGGCATGTCTCCTGACACCCGCTCCGGCCCGTCGTTCACCGTCCGCGCGATCGCCGTCGTCGTGCTGCTCGTCGCGGCATGGGTCCTGCTGAAGGCGGTCATCGGGCTCGTTTCGGCGCTGCTGTGGCCGGTGCTCGCCATCGTCGCCGTGATCGCCGTGATCTGGGCCATCGGCGTCTTGAGGTAGCCCCCGATGCTCGCCGGTGGCGCGTACATCTTCATCGCGCTGTGCTTCGGCCTGGCCGGCGGGTTGATCGGCCGGATGAAGGGCAGCTCGTTCTTCGTGTGGTTCCTCGTGAGCGCGGCGATCCCGTTCATCGGGCTGCTCTGCGCGGTGCTGTACCGCAACGAGCGCGATGAGCCGATCCGGCTGTGCCCGCAGTGCGGCAAGGACTGCAAGGTCTACGAGGCGAAGTGCATGCGCTGCGGCTACGAGCTCGAGTATCCCGAGCCGGACGAGATGTTCGCCCCGGAATCCGCCGCACCCGCCTGACATCCAGGCACCGGAACCGCTCGACCCCGCTGGTACCCTGGACCGTCCGGCCGCCGTCCTGCGGCCGGCGTTGGAGGCCGTGGACTCAGCGAGTTGGCGAAAGGAGGTCGAGCATGCGTGCAGTGGATGCCGTGATCGAGTGCCTGAAGGCGGAGGGTGTCGACGTCGTATTCGGGCTCCCGGGTGGTGCGAACCTCCCGCAGTACGACGCCTTCTATGAGGCAGGAATCCGCCACGTCCTCGTCCGCCACGAGGCCGGCGGTGGCCACGCCGCGGCCGGCTACGCCAAGGCCACCGGCCGGGTGGGCGTCTGCTTCGCGACCTCGGGCCCCGGAGCGACGAACGTCGTCACCCCGATCGCCGACGCGATGATGGACAGCGTCCCGACCGTCTTCATCACCGGCCAGGTCCGCACCGACCTGCTGGGGACCGACGGCTTCCAGGAATGCGACGTGGTCGGCATCACCATGCCGATCGTCAAGCACAGCTTCATGATCCAGCACCCGCTGGAGATTCCGCGGGCGATCCACGAGGCCTTCCATCTCGCCCGTACGGGCCGCCCCGGCCCGGTCATCATCGACATCCCGTCGGACCTCGCGCGTGCGGACATCCCGTACGAGCCGGTCACCGACATCCACCTGCCCGGCTACCAGCCGACGCACGAGGGCAACACCAAGCAGATCCGCCAGGCGGCGAAGGCGCTCGCGAGCTCCCGGCGCCCGGTGCTCTATGTCGGCGGCGGCGCGGTCAACGCGAACGCCAGCGAGGAGGTCCGGGAGCTTGCGCGCCTGGACAACTTCCCGGTGACGTGCACGCTCATGGGCCTCGGCGCCTTCCCGGCGCCCGACCCGCAATGGCTGGGCATGCTCGGCATGCACGGCACGCGCACCGCGAACTACGCGATGGACGAGGCGGACCTCATCGTCGCGATCGGCGCCCGGTTCGACGACCGGATCACCGGCAAGCTGTCGGAGTTCGCGCCGCGGGCGAAGTTCGTGCACATCGACATCGACCCGGCGGAGATCAGCAAGAACATCCCCGCGCACATCCCGATCGTCGGCGACGCCAAGAACATCGTGGCGAAGCTCGTGAAGGAGTACCGGGCGCTCGAGGGCGTCGACGACACGCGCCTGGAAGCGTGGTGGGAGCGCATTCGCGGCTGGCAGGAGAAGCACCCGCTGCGCTACGAGGACAGCGAGGGCACCGAGATCAAGCCGCAATACCTCGTCGAGGCGCTGTACGAGGCCACCGGCGGCGACGCGATCGTCACCACCGACATCGGCCAGCACCAAATGTGGTGCGCCCAGTACTTCCACTTCGACCGGCCGCGGCGCTGGCTGCAATCGGGCGGGCTTGGGACGATGGGCTTCGGCCTTCCGGCCGCGATGGGTGCGAAGGTCGGCATGCCCGACGAGACCGTCATCTGCCTCACCGGCGACGGCTCGGTCCAGATGAACATGCAGGAGCTCGCGACCTGCGCGCAGGACGGGATCGACATCAAGATCTTCATCTCGAACAACGGGTACCTGGGCATGGTCCGCCAGTGGCAGGAGCTCTTCTGGGAGAAGCGCTACAGCCAGGTCGATATGGGCCAGTTCCCGGACTTCGTCAAGCTCGCCGACGCCTACG
Organism: Solirubrobacteraceae bacterium; assembly: GCA_051306365.1. Classification (GTDB taxonomy): domain Bacteria; phylum Actinomycetota; class Thermoleophilia; order Solirubrobacterales; family Solirubrobacteraceae; genus Svornostia. The sequence goes on along the minus strand of JBPPNC010000033.1, from coordinate 33,873 downwards.
GCGCCACGGGCTTCCGGTGTGAGAGCAAGACGACGCTCGTCGAGGACATCAGACGAGCGATCGCCACGCCGGGTCCGGTGATGGTGGACGTGCGGGTCACCCGCGAGGAGAACGTGTATCCGATGATCGCTCCCGGCGCAGCGGCGCGGGACATGGTGGGCTAGGTGTCAGTCATGGGTGATCCCGGAACCAAGCAGGACCTCCTGAGCCTGGAGGACCTCGAAGCCGCCGGCGCACTGCGCACCGGCCGCAAGCACGTCCTCTCGATCCTTGTCGAGAACAAGCCCGGCGTCCTGACCCGCATCGCGGGCCTGTTCGCGCGCCGCGGCTTCAACATCGAGACGCTGACCGTCGGCCCGACTGACGACGATCAGGTCTCGCGCGTCACGCTCACCGTGGACGGCGCGCTGCACCCGATCGATCAGGTCACCAAGCAGCTGCATAAGCTCATCAACGTCCTGAAGATCCGCGACCTGGAGCCCGAGGGGACGGTCGCGCGCGAGCTCGCGCTGTTCAAGGTCGCGGCGGAGGGCCCGGCCCGCGCCGAGGTCATGCAGGTGTGCGACATCTTCCGCGGCAAGGTCGTCGACGTGACGCGTCGCTCGCTCATCGTCGAGGTGACGGGCACGACGGACAAGGTCGAGGCGTTCGAGCGGATGGTCCGCCCGTTCGGCCTCATCGAGATGATGCGCACCGGCGAGATCGCGATCTCGCGCGGGCGCACCGAGACCTGACGCGCGCGGGAGATCCGCGTCAGCGGATCTCCCGACTGGAACCGAGCGCCAAGCGCGAGCGTTCCAGCGCGTACTCGGTGTCGGTCAGCGCGGCTGTGGCCTTCAGGGCCTCCGGCCGTGCGAGCTGATGGGCGGCAGCGGCCGGCGAGGTCACGTTTGATCTGCGGCGCGGTCGCCGCTGAGAAAGCGGGCGATGATGAGGCCGGTGGTGCTGCGGGGAGTGAACATGCAGACCTCGACGGTCGGAACTCGGTGGTGTGAGATCCAAAAGGCGGGAGTCCCTGAGACGCACGCCACTCGTACGATGACGGCATGGCCGTGCGCGGGCAGCCCGCCGATCACCCCCTCCTGACGCCCACCGACTGGGAGGAGCTGGGGGAGCGCCTGGGTCTGGCACGGCGCCGTGCGGCGTCCGGAAAGGCGCAGGGCGTCCTGGCGGCCGTCACCGTGTCGGTACCTGCCGAGCTCGACCCGGCCGCGGTCGTGGCGGCCTCGCGGCGTCCCGGCGAGCCGTGGTTCGTCCTCGAACAACCGGCTCGGGATGCCGCGGCGATCGCGACCCTCGGGTGTGTGGTCGAGCTCGAGGATCGCGGCACCGCCCGGTTCGACCGGCTCGCCGCGCGCTGGCGCACCCTGGCCGGTGCAGCGGTCTGTGGCCCTGCGGACGGTCCCCGCGGCAGCGGCCTCATCGCCACGGGCGGGTTCGCGTTCGCCGATGACGGCGGGCAGACCCCCGAGTGGTCAGGGTTCGCACCGGCGTCCCTGCTCGTCCCCGAGCTCGCGTTCGCGCGGCGAGGCGACGATGTCCGGCTGACGCTCGCCGCGCGCGTCTGCCCGGATGACGATCCCGACGCACTGCTCGCGGCCCTGCGCGCGCGAGTTCAGGAGCTGCGGTTCGACCCGCTCCCGCTGTGGGACCCCGCCCCGACGAGCAGCGCGAAGGTCGTTTCCGTGATGCCCCCGTCGCACTACGAGCAGGCCGTGGCCCGCGCGACCGAGCGGATCGCGGCGGGGGACCTGCAGAAGGTGGTGCTGGCACGGGAGGTCGACGTGCACGCGGGGGCCGATCACGATCCTGCCGCGACGCTCGGCGTCCTTCGGGAGGCGTTCCCGTCCTGTTTCGTCTTCGCAGTCGGGCGCGGCAGTGCGACGCTCGTGGCCGCCAGCCCTGAGCTGCTCGTGCGCCGGGACGGCCTGCGCGCCGGCACGCTCGCACTGGCCGGTTCGACGCGCCGCAGCGCCGAACCGAGCGTCGACCGTCACCTGTCCGAGCAGCTGCTGCGCTCGGCCAAGGACCGCGAGGAGCACGCCATCGTGATCCGGCGGATCGCTGAGGCGCTGAGCCCGCTGAGTGTGTGGGTCGCCGCACCGGACGAGCCGGTGACCGTCCAGGTGGCGAACATCCAGCACCTGGCGACGCCCATCCGCGCCCAGCTCGCGCGCCCCGTTTCGGTGGTGAGCCTCGCCGGCACACTCCATCCGACTCCGGCGGTCGGTGGCGAGCCGCTCGCCATCGCGGCACCCATGATCCCGGCCCTGGAGGGCCTGGATCGCGGGTGGTACGCGGGTCCAGTGGGATGGGTCGACACCAACGAGGACGGCGAGTTCTGCGTTGCGTTGCGTTGCGCGCTGCTGCGCGGAGCGCTTGCGCGGCTCTACGCCGGGGTGGGCGTCGTCCGGGACTCCGACCCGGCGGCAGAGCTGGCCGAAACGGACGTGAAGCTCCAGGCGTTACTGCCCGTTCTCAGCGGATAGCCCGCAAAGAACCCCTTTTCGGGTCGTCCGTTTGTCCACGCCCGGGGTTGTTGATCTTCTTCGGAGTCACACTCGTTGATGTGCTGCTTCGGCGGTGCGGGGACAGGGGAACGTGACAGCACGTCCGACAACGAGGTCCTGGCTGTGCCGTGATTCGCTGGATCGCGACCGGCTGCTGGACATGGAGGGGCGTATACGCCCCGCTCGCCGTGCGCATCTCGCGGTCGTCGCGGTCGGGATCTTCCTGTTCGGGCCGCAGTGGTCTCTGGCCTTCATCGCGACCGCAGCGATCGGGTTCTGGTGGATGGAGCGCAAGCTCCCGGAACGGCGGCGTCCCGAGTACTCAATTGCCGCCGCGTGGTGCGTGGCGCAGATCGGCATCGGTGTCGGGATCGCCCTGACCGGGGGGCCGACGAGCTACGCGATCGCGTGGCTGGCGATCCCTGTCGCCACGTTGCCCGCCCGGTTCAGTCTCTCAGGCGTGATCTCGGGGGTCGGCTTTACGCTGACGGTGCTGCTCGTGGCCACCGTCGCGCCGCACCCGGCCGATGCGGTGGACAACTACCTCTACATCTTGTGCGCCGCCGTGGTGATCGTGAGCATCGCGGTCTACGGCGTCCCGCTCATGACGTCCGACACCGAGCACCGCAGCGGCGCCCTCATCGACCCGCTGACCGGACTGCTGAACCGTGCGCAGCTCGAGACGCGGTACGAAGAACTCGCGTATCAGGCGAAGGTCAGCGGCCAGCCGCTGGCGATGCTCATGTGCGACATCGACCACTTCAAGGGCGTCAACGACGGGCACGGCCACGCGGCGGGTGACGCGGTGCTGCGCGACGCGGCGTACGCGATCCGGCGCAACCTGCGGCCGTTCGACGTCGTCTACCGCCTCGGCGGCGAGGAGTTCCTGGCGATCCTGCCGGGCACCGGCCCGATTCGCGCGCTGGCGATCGCCGAGCGGCTGCGCAGCACGGTGGAGCTCGGGCCTACAGGCGGCGTGCCGATCACCGTCTCTGTCGGGGTGAGCGTCCTGTCACCCGACACTGAGGATCGGTCGTACGAGACGATGTTCAGCCGCGCGGACGGCGCGCTGTACGCGGCGAAGGCGGCAGGCCGCAATCAGGTGGTGACGGCTGACCCGCCCGGGTCGACGTCAAACCGGCTGTTCGTGCGCGAGGAGCGCCGGCGCCGGATCGCCGAAGCCGGGGACGCTCCCCAGGCGCCGCAGGCCGAGGACGCCTAGCTCGGAGCGATGGCCGCTGACACGGCGGCCCACACCTCACGGTGCAGTTCGACGTTCGCCGCGCGCTCGGTTCGTACCTCGATGATCGTGGTGCGGTCCGACGCCAGCGCCTCGTCGAGCACGGCGTGGAAGGCGGGCAGGTCGGCGGGGAGGACGTGGTCGCAGTCGTACAGCCGGGCGGCGTCGGCGATGTCGATGCCGGGCGGCGTGGCGACATGCTCCTCAAAGGTCGCGCGGTCGATGCCGGCGAGGGGGAGGAACTCGAAGATCCCGCCGCCGTCGTTGTTCAGTACGACGATGGTGAGGGCCTGGCGGTGGCGCTTGGCGCAGATGAGCGCGGAGAGGTCGTAGGCGAACGCGACGTCGCCGAGAAGGACAGCGACAGGCCCGTCGTGCGCGGCGGCCACGCCGAAGGCGGTGGCGAGGGTGCCGTCGATGCCGTTGGCGCCGCGGCTTGAAAGGACGGGGGGTGCGAAGTCGACGACGGGCAAGAACGTCTCCACGTCCCGGACCGGCATCGACGATGCGACGACCATGCAGCCGTCGTCGGGCAGGCGCGAGGAGAGGTCCGCGGCGACCCTCGGTTCGCTCAGTGTGTCTCCGAGCGCGGCGTCGATCGCCCGTGCTGCTGCGACGTCGGCGGCGCGCCAGCTCTCCAGCCAGGAGGCGGGTGCGGGAGCGGGCGCGCGGTCGGACATCGAGCCCTCGCGGGGAAACAGGAGCGCTTCAACGGCCCCCGGTACGACGAGGTCGATGCGCCCGTCGGGGTCGGCCCACGTGCCCGGCGCGCCGCTCGCAATCTGCGGCACGTCCAATGAGCCGAGCCACTGGCGGAGCGGTTTCGACGTCGGGAGTTCGCCGATCCGCAGGATGACCTCCGGCCGATGGCGTTCGATGAAGGCGGCGTCGCGCAGCAGCGCGTCGTAGTGCGCGACCGCCGCGGTACCCGACCGCGCGCCGGAGAGCGGGTCGGCGAGCACCGGCCAGCGCAGCTGCTGCGCAGCGAGCGCGATCTCTGCGCCGTCGTTGTCAGGGGTCCGCCCCGCGACGATGACGCCCGGTCGGCCGCTGAGGGTCTCGGCGACATCCGGGCTGGTGGCCGGCACGCCTGGGTCGAACCTCACCCACGCCCTCCCGTCGGCGCGCCCCGGCTGCGGATCCTCCGGGAGCTCTGAGGGCGGGATGAGCGGCTCGCGCAGCGCCCAGTTCAGATGGACAGGGCCGGGTCGGCCGTCGGCCTGCCCGGACGCGACCGCGGCCGCCCGGCACGCGAGCGTGCGGATCCACCGGCCCCGTTCCGGCGTCGCCTCATGCGTGCCGACGTCGAAGAACCACCGCACGGCATCGCCGTAGAGTTTGAGCTGGTCGATCGCCTGTCCCGCGCCGACCTCGCGCAGCTCGGGCGGCCGGTCGGCGGTCAGAACGATCAGTGGGACGCCCGCTTCGTGCGCCTCGATGACGGCGGGGAGGTAGTGTGCAGCGGCGGTGCCCGAGGTGCACGCGAGCACCGCGGGGTGGCCTGTCGCTTTCGCGAGGCCCAGCCCGAAGAACCCGGCGACCCGCTCGTCGAGATGCGACCACGTCTCGATGCCGTCCTGGGCGACGAGTGCGAGCATGAGCGGACTTGACCGTGAGCCCGGCGAGGTGCATGCGCCCGCCACCTGACACCGGGCGAGCTCGTCGGCGAACGCGCGCAGCAGCAGGTGGGTGTCGGCGTCAGTGGCCATGATGGGGAGGTGTCCGAGCGCCTCGTCCTCCTGCACGGGTTCACCCAGACCGGGCGGTCGTGGGACGGCGTGGTCGCAGCGCTGGGGTCGCAACGGTATACGGCCCTCGCCCCGGACCTGCGTGGCCACGGCGACGCCGCAGGCGCCAGGCCGGTCACGTTCGAGGCCATCACCCAGGACGTGCTCGATCTCGGCGGCGATCGGTTTGCGCTTGCGGGGTACTCGATGGGCGGTCGGATCGCGCTCCACATCACGCTGGCCGCGCCCGAGCGGATCAGCCGGCTCGCCCTCATGGCGACGACGGCGGGGATCGCGGACGAAAGGGAGCGCATCACACGCCGCGAGGCCGACGAGGAACTCGCGGCCCGCATCGCGTCGCAGCCGATCGACGAGTTCGCCCGGGCATGGGGAGCGCTGCCGCTGTTCGCCGGTCAGTCACCCGACGTGCGCGCGCTGGCGCACGGTGACCGGCTGCGCAACGAGCCGGCCGGCCTGGCGGCGTCGCTGCGCGGGGTCGGCACGGGAACGATGGCGCCGCTCTGGGACCGCCTCGGCACGCTCACGGTGCCGGTGGACGTCATCGTCGGAGAGCAGGACCAAAAGTTCCGCGCCCTCGGCGAGCAACTGTGCGCCGCGCTCCCGCACGCCCGCCTGACCGTCATCCCGGGTGTCGGCCACGCGCTGCCGCTCGAAGCACCGGTCGAGGTCGCTGCGGTGCTCGACGCCGACGTTCTGCTCGGTGAGCGGGCTTCATGTCGGCGTGAACCCGGCTAACGCGCGCAGGCCGGCCATCGGCCACGCAGGAACGCCGCCACCGAACGGGTGGCACAGCCCGACAGCGAGGCCCCGAACGCCGAGTGCCCGACGTCCGGGGCACGCACGACCACCGCGTTGCCGAGTCGGTCGGCGAGGCGCCGTGCGGCCTCCAGCGGGGTGCGCAGGTCCAGCTCGCCCGCGAGGATCAGCACCGGGACGGGCGTCGCCACGGGGGGATCGACAGGTGCGGCCCGGGCGGGCGCGGGCCAATCCTCACAGAGCGGCAGCAGCCCGGCGGCCCGTCCCGCATCGCGGCTGAAGGGCGAGAACGCGGCGTCCGGGCGGGCGGCCAGCGCGGCCAGCGCCTGCTGGCGGCGAAGCCCTGGAGCGGCCGCGCGATCCCATGCCAGCGGCGCCTCCTCACACAGCGTGGCGGCGTACAGCGCGGGGCTGAACTCGCGGATCGCGCCGATCGTGTTGAGGTCCTCGGCTGCCACCGCGAGCTGTGCCAGCGCCCCCGGCCGGCCGGCCAGGGCGTCACGGACCGCGGCGGGGAACGGTCGCATGAGCTCGGGGATCAGATCGCTCGAGATCAGCGTGCCGAGCAGCAGATCCTCGTCGAGTCGCACCGTGCCTCGGCGGACGGTCGCCCTCACGCTTCGTGTGCGCAGCCGGCGGGCCAGGCGGGCGAGGTCGGCCACCGGCTGCGAACCGCCACCCGGGCAGCTGCGGCGGCACAGCGCGCGGAGCACGCGGGGGATCGCCTCGAACGTCTCGCCCGCGAAGGCATCCGCCGCGTCGTCGACGGCGGAATCGAGAATCACCCGGTCGGTACGGTCGGGGTACCGGCGGGCGTACTCGACGGCGATCCGCGTCCCGTAGGAGACGGCGAGCAGCGCGAGCTTCGGCACGTCGAGCCGGACCCGCAGCGCTTCGAGATCCTCGGCGGCGTCCGCCGAGCGGTAGAACGATCGCCGCAGGCCGAGGTCGCGGCCGCAGCTTCCGGCTCTCGCCTGCGGTGTCTTCGCGAGTGCGCGCTCGAACGCCGGGCAGCGCAGCAGCCCGGAGTCCCCGGAGCCGCGGACGTCCACGGTGACGAACGTGCGCCGCACGCCGGTGAGGCCGAGCAGCAGGCCCCAGTCGCGGGTGAACGACACCCCGGCCTGGCCGGGGCCTCCGGTGAGCAGGACGAGCGGCGCGGCGTCCGCGTCGCGCCCGCGGACGATGGCGTGGCGCACCGCGACGGTCCCCGGCACGGCGCCGGAGCGGTCGAGCGGGATCCGCACCGTGAGACACCGGCTGTCACGGGGGCAGGTCGCGTCCGCGGCGGACGTCGCCGGGAGGGCGGCCAGCAGACCGGCGAGGGCCAGCACGACGGCGAACGCGGCACGAGACACGGGCGTAGTGTGCGGTCTGCCGCGGCGTCGCGCGCCGTCAGGCCAGCGGATCGGCGAGGGCGACGCGGTTGCGGCTGCCCTTGGCGCCGAACAACGCGGCGTCGGCCCGCGAGAGGAGCTCCTCGCCGCTCTCGTCGCTGCGAAGCTCGGCGCAGCCCACGGTGATCGCCATCGGCTTGCCGTCCGGCCGGCGGCAGTGCTCGCGCAGCGCGTCGACCACGCGGACCGCGGCGCGCTCGGCGTGCGCGATGCCCGTGTCCGGGAGCAGCGCGACGAACTCGTCGCCACCCCAGCGGAAGCACGCGTCGGGACGCCGCAGCTCGGCGCGCAGGATCGATGCGACCTCCTGCAGCAGGCGGTCGCCCTCGTGGTGCCCGGCGGTGTCGTTGATGAGCTTGAAGTCGTCGAGGTCGAGCACGAGCGCCGACAGTGGCCGGCGGGTGCGGCGCGTGACCTCGCGCTCGACCCGCACGGCCTCGTCGAGCGCGCGGCGGTTCCCGAGTCCGGTGAGCACGTCGACGCGGGCGAGGCGGTCGGCCTGCGCCCGCTGGTCGGCGAGCTCGGAACGAAGCTGCACGACGCGTGACGTCCATGCCATCGCTGCGGCGCTCAGCCCGGTGAGTAGGGAGGCCCGGCCGGCGAACACCGCGACTGCGGCGCCGGAGACGTCGTGGCTGAGCGGTAGGCCGAGGGCGAGCAGCGCCAGGCCGATCGGGAGAGCCGCCCGTCGCGGCGGAAGGACGATCGCGGCCAGGATGCCGATGATGGTTGCCAGTTCGAGCGCGCCGGAGTACGGGCCGGACAGCAGCCCCACGAGCCCGATCGACGCCGCGCCGACGCACATGACCGCGAGGATCTCGGTATCGGTCGGGTCGTCCCGCCGCCAGGTGAGCAGACCTCCGAGCACCCACAGCGCGGCGACGCTCACGAGCACGGCCCAGCCGGCGTCGCCGACGAGCAGAGTGGGCGGCGTCAGCGGGGCGAGCGCGAGTAGGACGAGCCCCCCGGCGAACGCCAGACAAGCGGCGACACGAGTGGCCAGGCGCATGTCCAGGCCACCGGACAGGGGTGAGGAGCGGGCGGGGTCCACGTGCGAATCCCCCAATCTCCCAGGAAGTGGTAGCGCTGACACGCCAACTTGCTTCAGCACAGGCCGGGAGCGTCCGGGAGGAGGACCGCGCCATCCACCACGGAGAAGGCCCCCGAGGCGTCCTCGAACAGGGTCAGCGTGCCGAGCCCGCACGCCGGAAGGGTGCCGAGGGCGGCTGCGGCGTGCAGCCCGCCGGCGATGCCGATGGGGCCGTCGAAGGTCGACGCGATGTATGCCACGGCACCGTGCGCGCGGACGAGCGAGGCGGCGGCCAGCAGCCCTGAGATCCCGCCGCATCGGGTGAGCTTCAGGCACACGGCGTCGGCGGCCTGAGAGGCGATGGCACCGGGCTGGCTGGTCGTCTCGTCCATGGCGATCCGCACGGCGACGTGCTCGCGGACGGCGCGGAGCTCCTCGATCCCGTGCACCGGCTCCTCGACGAGCTCAAGCCCATAGCGGGCAAGCTCGTCGATGATCTCGATGGCTTCGCGGACGGTCCACGCGCCGTTGGCGTCGAGGCGCAGCTCCGGCTCGGGCCCCAGCGCCTCGCGCGCGGCGGCGACCCGTGCCGCGTCGTCGCCGACGCCGACCTTCAGCTTCACGCATCGGTACCCGGCGTCGGCGGCGGTCGCGCAGGCCGCCGCGGCGGCGTCGGTGTCGAGGGCCGTCACCGTGGCATTGACGGGGACCTCGTCGGCGGGGTCGTCCGTCAGCAGGGCGGCGACGCGTTCGCCGGTGCGCCGTCCGGCGCGGTCCCAGAGCGCGAGGTCGATCGCTGCGAGCGCCTGGGGGAGCGGATCGGCGGCGGCGCAGGCGTCGAGCAGCTCGCCGCCCGTGAGGTCGTCGCCTCCGGCCAGGATCGGGCGGTATGCATCCAGCGCCGCGGCCGCCCGCTCCAGGCTCACCCCGTCATACGGCTCGAGCGGCGCGGCCTCACCGCGGCCGGTGACCTCGTCCTCGGCCACGAGCTCGACCTCGAAGATCCGCCGCTCCTCCAGCGCGCCGTACGCCATCACGACCGGGCGCCGAAAGCGCAGCACCCGCTCGGTGACGTGGAGTTCCATCGCGGGCTACGACGCCATGACGCCGACGGAGAGCAGCACGCAGAACACGAGCTGCACCATCGCCGTCCGGGCGAGGGCCTGATTGAGCGACGGCCCGTCCGTGTGCTGGCGCACGAAGCCGACGAGCGGCACGGCCAGCGGGAGCGCGAGCCAGCAGAGCAGCAGCCACGGGCCGAGTTCGCCGAGGATCCACGGCACCGGGGCGATAACGAACGCGCCGTAGACCATCGCCGCGAACACGGTGCGGGCCTGCTCTCGCCCGAGCTTCACCGCGAGCGTGTTCTTGCCGGCACGTCGATCGGTGTCCATGTCGCGGACGTTGTTGACCACGAGGATCGCCGAGGCGAGTAGCCCGACGGGCACCGCGAGGACGATCGCGTCCAGCGGCCAGGACTCGAGCTGGGCGAACGCGGAGCCTGCGACCGCCGCGAGACCGAAGAAGATGAAGACGAAGACCTCACCGAGCCCCGCGTAGCCGTACGGCCGCGGCCCGCCGGTGTAGAGCACGCCCGCCGCGATCGACGCGACGCCGACGACGAGCAGCTCCCAGCCGGCGACGGCGATGAGGTAGACGCCGCAGAGCGTCGCCAGGCCGAACGAGATCCAGGTGGCGACGAGCACGGCCTTCGGTGGCACGAGGCCGCCCGCGGTCACGCGCACCGGCCCGAGGCGGTCCTCGGTGTCAGCGCCGCGCCGCGCGTCGGAGTAGTCGTTCGAGAGGTTCGTGCCGACCTGGATGAAGAGCGCGCCGAGCAGGCAGGCGAGGAAGCGCGGGACGCTGAAGACGTCCTGCGTCGCGGCGACCGACGTGCCGACGAGCACGGGCGCGACCGCAGCGGGCAGCGTCTGCGGCCGGGTGGCCTGCAGCCAGATCCGTGCGGCGCTCATGCGCGGCGGGGGAACTTCGAGAAGTCGGGGGCGCGCTTCTCCTTGTACGCCTCGCGGCCCTCGCGGGCCTCCTCAGAGGCGTAGAAGAGGAGGTTCGCGTCGTGGGCGAGCTGCTGGATGCCCGCGTAGCCGTCCTCGTGCGCGTTGAACGACGACTTCACGAGCCGCAGCGCGAAGGGGGAGAGGGCGAGCATCTCCTCGCACCACTGCACCGTCTCCTCCTCGAGGCGGTCGAGCGGCACGACGGTGTTGACAAGGCCCATGTCGAGCGCCTGCTGGGCGTCGTACTGGCGGCAGAGGAACCAGATCTCCTTCGCCTTCTTCGGGCCGACGAGGTCGCGCAGCAGCGACGCGCCGAAGCCGCCGTCCCACGAGCCGACCTTCGGGCCGGTCTGGCCGAACCGCGCGTTGTCCGCGGCGATCGTGAGGTCGCAGACGAGGTGCAGGACGTGGCCGCCGCCGATCGCGTACCCCGCGACCATCGCGATGACCGGCTTGGGCAGGCGCTTGATCTGGATCTGCAGGTCGGTGACGTGGAAGCGGCCGACCGACGCCGCCTTGCCCGGCTCCGTGAGGTAGCCGGTGTCGCCGCGCACGCGCTGGTCCCCGCCCGAACAGAATGCCAGCGGCCCCTCGCCGGTGAGGATGATCACGCCGACCTCGGTGTCCTCCCGCGCGATCTCCAGCGCCCGGGAGATCTCCATGAGCGTCTGGGGCCGGAACGCGTTGCGGACCTCGGGACGATTGATCGTGATCTTCGCGATCCCCGCGTGCGGCTCGGCGGACGTCTCGAAGCGGATGTCCTCATAGCCGCCGGGGCCGGCGGGGTTCCACGTGACTGCTGACATGCGCGGGACACTAACTTGAGCGGTGTGCTTCTCGATGCCTGGCTCGCGCGGGCCGGCGCCACGCGCGCCGATACGCCCGCCGTCATCGCCGATGAGGGGACGCTCACGTATGACGCGCTGAACCGCGAGGCGACGGCGGTGGCGGTCGGACTGCTGCGCGCGGGGATCGGCCCCGGCGACCACGTCGGCGTGCTCCTGCCGCCCGGGCTCGCGTTCGCCCGCACGGTTCACGGCATCCTGCGCGCGGGCGCCGTCGCGGTGCCCGTCGATCCGCGGCTCGGCCCGGAGGACCGCGCGGCGCGGCTGGCGGCGTGCGCGCTGGTCATCGAGGGCGAAGCCCCGGTCGCGACCGGGCCGGTGCGGACGATCGGGGCGCCCGACAGCCCCGCCGTCGTGATCCACACCTCGGGTACGACCTCCGCGCCGAAGCCCATCACGCTGACGAACGCGAACTGGTGGTGGAGCGCAGCCGGGTCCGCGGTCGCGCTCGGGCACGACCCAAGCGAGCGCTGGCTCTGCGCGATGCCCCTCGCACACGTCGGCGGCCTCTCCATTCTCATCCGCGCTGCGATCGGCGGGACGACCGCGATCCTCCATCCGCGGTTTGACGCCGAGCGCGTCGCCCACGACCTCGGCGCCCCCGACGGACCCACGCTCATCTCCGTGGTTCCGACGATGCTCGCCCGGCTGCTCGACGCGGGCTTGCAGCGCCCACCCGCCCTGCGGGCGGCACTCCTCGGCGGCGGGCCGATCCCGCCGCTGCTCCTCGAGCGCGCACAGCACGCGGGCGTGCGCTGCGTCACGACGTACGGCCTGACCGAGGCGTGCTCGCAGGTGACGACCGGCGGCCCGCCGCTGTTCTGCACGCGCGTCCGGATCGCCGACGGCGGGGAGATTCTCGTGCGCAGTCCGACCGTCGCGCCGGGCGCCGTCGGCGGCGACGGCTGGTTGCACACCGGTGACCTCGGGCGGCTCGACGATGAGGGCGCCCTCCACCTCATCGGCCGGGCGAGGGACACGATCGTCACCGGGGGTGAGAACGTCGCGCCCACCGAGGTCGAGGCCGTCCTCGAGGCGCACCCGGCGGTCGCCGAGGCGGCGGTGCACGCGCGGCCTGACGACGAATGGGGCGAGGCGGTCGTGGCAATCGTCGTCCTGCGTGAGGGGATGCACGCCGACCCGGAGGAGTTGCGCGCGCACGTCCGCGCGCGCCTCGCGCCGTTCAAGGTCCCGAAGGCGATCGGGTTCGCCGCGGCGCTGCCGCGCACCGCCTCTGGCAAGCTCCTGCGCAGAGAGCTCTGATGGACCACGACGCCTACCGCAAGCTGAGCATCGAACGCTGGGAGCGCGCCGCGACCGGATGGTCGGCGCAGCGCGGACGGTGGGCGCGCGACACCGCGCCGGTGAGCTTCCGGATGGTCGAGCTCGCCGACCCGCATCCTGGGCAGACCATCCTCGAGCTCGCCTGCGGCGCGGCGGACACGGGCCTGCTCGCCGCCGAGCTCGTCCGGCCCGGCGGCCGGGCGATCCTCACCGACGCCGCCGCGGGGATGCTGGAGATCGCGAAGACGCGCGCCGGTGAACTCGATCTCCCGGGCGTCGAGATCCTGCCGATGGACGCCGAGTGGATCGACCTGCCCGCTGCGAGCGTCGATGCGATCCTCTGCCGTTGGGGGTTCATGCTCCTCGCCGACCCGGGCGCGTCGCTGCGGGAGTGCCGCCGCGTGCTGCGCCCAGGCGGGAGGCTCGTGCTCGCGGCATGGGCGCCGCCCGAGGAGAACCCGTGGCAGTCCATCGCGCGGGAGGAGGTGGCGCCGTACGTCGACGCGCCGCCGCCGGTCACCCTCGACACCGGCCAGCCCGACATGTTCGCCTGGCGCGACCCGGCGACCATCGCCACGGCGCTGCAGGACGCCGGCTTCGTCGATCCGCACGTCGAGCAGGTCGACATGACGCTGCGCTACGACGACGTCGACGACTGGTGGGACACACTGCTGGACATATCCGCCGCGCTGTACGACGCGGTGGCCGCGATGACCCCCGAGCAGCGCGACGACCTGCGCGACGCCGTCGACGCCCGGGTGGCGTCGGCGTCAACCGGTGGGGACCGCATCGAGCTGCGCGCGCGCACGAACGTCGCGTTCGCCGAGGCCTGATCACGCGGCGCCATCTAGACTGCGCCGCCTCATGATCTACGACGACGACGCAGACCTCAGCCATCTCGATGGGAAGACCGTGGCCATCATCGGCTACGGCTCGCAGGGCCACGCCCACGCCCAGAACCTGAAGGATTCCGGCGTGAACGTCGTCGTAGGTCTGCGCCCCGACTCGAAGTCCGTCGCGCAGGCGCAGGGTCACGGCCTGGAAGTGCTCTCGATCGCCGACGCCGCCAGCAAGGGCGACATCGTGATGATCCTGCTGCCCGACGAGAAGCACGGCGAGGTCTGGAACGCGGAGATCCGCGACGGCATCGCCGAGGGCAACCTGCTGCTCTTCGGCCACGGCTTCTCGGTGCACTACGGCGAGATCGAGCCGCCCGCGGGCGTCGACGTCGCGCTCGCCGCGCCGAAGGGCCCGGGCCACCTCGTGCGCCGCCAGTACACCGAGGGCTCGGGCGTTCCGGGCCTCGTCGCGATCCACGTCGACGCGACCGGCACGGCGCGCGACGTCGCGCTGGCGTACGCCAAGGGCATCGGCTGCACCCGGGGCGGCGTCATCGAGACGACGTTCAAGGACGAGACCGAGACCGACCTCTTCGGGGAGCAGGCCGTCCTGTGCGGCGGCGCGTCGGAACTCGTCCAGGCCGGCTTCGACACCCTCGTCGAGGCCGGCTACGACCCGCGCATGGCGTACTTCGAGTGCCTCCACGAACTCAAGCTCATCGTCGACCTCATGTACGAGAAGGGCCTCGCGGGCATGCGGTACTCGATCTCCAACACGGCGGAGTACGGCGACTACACCCGCGGCAAGCGCGTCATCACGGACGAGACCCGCGAGAACATGAAGCAGATCCTCAAGGAGATCCAGGACGGCGACTTCGCGCGCGAGTGGATCGCCGAGAACCGTGCCGGGCAGGAGAACTTCCTCAGGATGCGCGACGAGCAGTCGAAGACCCAGGTGGAGTCCGTGGGCAAGGAGCTGCGCGCCCAGATGGACTGGATCAAGACCGACTTCGACGACTGACGCAAGCCCACCGCCCATGACCGACGGAGACGAGAAGGACCGCCCGCAGGATCAGCCGGGCGGTTGGTTGCCTCCGTCGGCAGGGGATCGCCCGGAGGTCGAGGGCCTGCCGGCCAGCGACGCGCCGCTGGCAGGGGTCCCGACCGGACCTCCTCCGCCGCCTGCATATCCGCAGGCGCCGCCTCCCGGCCCGTACGGGCCGCCACCGGCCCCGCCCGTCGGCGGGTACGGCTACCCGCAGCCCCAGCCCGGCTGGTATCAGCCACCGCCCTCCCGCCCGACCAACGGCGCCGCCGTCGCCGCGCTCGCGCTCGGCATCGCCGGCATCGTGGTCACCCTCTTCTTCTTGGGCTTCCTCTTCATCGTGAGCATCCCGTGCTCGATCGCGGCGTGGATCTTCGGCGTGAAGGGCAAGAAGGTCGCGGCGCCCGACCCGATGGCCGAGCCTCAGCGGCCCGGCGGCCGGGGCATGGCCCAGGCGGGGCTCATCTGCGGGATCGTCGGCCTGGTGCTCGCCGTCCTCGCGATCATCTTCTGGGTGATCATCTTCACGGCGGCCGACTGGAACTTCGAGGAGTTCGAGACCGCGCCGGACGACGAGCTCTTCCAGTCGAGCCTCGCCGTCGCCCGTGTGGTGGGCCCAGCCGTCCGCGTGCTCGCCGGCCTGGGCTGAGCCGCGCCCGGCGGGGTAACCTCGCTATGCTCCGCCGCGCCGTCGCAACTGGCGCCTTCTGAGGGTGGAACCGACCACCGGGGAGCGACGGCGCAGTGTTCGTTTCCCGCCGCGCGCCTGGGCATGCCGTCGTCCACTTCGAGACTCCGATTCCGCGGAGGAACGCGATGACCAACGCCCCCATAGACCTGAGCGCACTCGTGCTTCCCGATGATCTCAAGCCCGCCGACGGCCGCTTCGGTTGCGGCCCGTCGAAGGTCCGCCCCGAGCAGCTCCAGCATCTGCTCAGCGACGGCGCTGCCCTGATGGGCACGTCGCACCGGCAGAAGCCGGTGAAGGACCTGGTCGGCCGCGTGCGCGACGGGCTGTCGCAGCTCTTCAGCCTGCCGGACGGCTACGAGATCCTGCTCTCCAACGGCGGGACGACCGCGTTCTGGGACGCCGCCACCGCCGGGATCGTCCGCGAGCGCGCCCTGCACCACACGTACGGCGAGTTCAGCTCGAAGTTCGCGAAGGCCACGCAGCGTGCGCCGTTCCTCGTCGACCCGGTCGTCGTGTCCGCCGATCCCGGCGACGCTCCCGCGCTCGTTGCCGACGCGTCGGCCGACGTCATCACCTGGGCGCACAACGAGACCTCGACCGGCGTCATGGTCCCGATCGCCCGCCCGGCGGAGGCCGGCGACGCGCTCGTCCTCGTCGACGCGACCTCGGGCGCCGGCGGCCTGCCCGTCGACATCGCCGAGACCGACGTCTACTACTTCGCCCCGCAGAAGTGCTTCGCCGCCGACGGCGGCATCTGGCTCGCGGCGGTCAGCCCGGCCGCGATCGCCCGGATCGAGGAGGTCGGCGCGATGACCGACCGCTGGGTCCCCGAGTTCCTGGCGCTGCCGACGGTGGTCGAGAACTCGCGCAAGAACCAGACGTACAACACGCCGGCCGTCGCGTCCCTGTTCCTGCTGGCCGACCAGGTCGAGTGGATGCTCGGTAACGGCGGACTGGAATGGTGCGTGTCGCGCACGACCGCGTCGTCGCAGGCGCTCTACGGCTGGGCCGAGGCCTCGTCATTCGCCACGCCGTTCGTCACCGACCCCGCGAAGCGCTCGCTCGTGGTCGGCACCATCGACTTCAGCGACGACATCGACGCCGCTGCGGTCGCGAAGGTCCTGCGCGCCAACGGCGTGGTGGACGTCGAGCCGTACCGCAAGCTCGGGCGCAACCAGCTGCGCGTGGGGATGTTCCCGGCCATCGAGCCGGCCGACGTGCAGGCGCTGACCGCCTGCATCGATGTCGTCGTCGAGCGCCTTGGAGGCACGAACTGATGAAGGTTCTCGTCAAGGAGAAGATCGGCGATTCAGGCGTGCAGCTCCTGCACGACGCCGGGTTCGAGGTCGACCTCGGCGTCGACTGGGATCAGGCCGAGCTCGAGCAGCGCATCGGTGATTATGAGGGCCTGCTCATCCGCTCGGCGACCACGGTCACGCCCGAGCTCATGGAGAAAGCCACGAAGCTCAAGGCCATCGGCCGTGCGGGCGTCGGGGTCGACAACGTCGACGTGCCCGCCGCGACCAAGCGCGGCATCGTCGTCGCCAACGCGCCGCAGTCCAACGTCGTCACGGCCGCCGAGCACACAATGGCGCTGCTGCTGGCGATGGCCCGCAACATCCCGCAGGCGCACGCCTCGCTGGTCGCGGGCCGCTGGGACCGCAGCAAGTACTCGGGCGTCGAGGTCATGGACAAGACGCTCGGCATCCTGGGGTTCGGCCGCATCGGCCAGCTCGTCGCCCAGCGCGCGAAGGGCTTCGATATGAAGGTCGTCGCGTACGACCCGTACGTCGGGGCCGAGCGCTACCGCGACCTCGGCGTCGAGAAGGCCGAGAGCAGCGACGACGTCTACGCCGTCGCGGACTTCATCACCGTCCACCTGCCGAAGACGCCGGAGACCGCTGGCTGGCTCGACGCCGAGGCGTTCGCGAAGATGAAGGACGGCGTGCGCATCCTCAACGTCGCGCGCGGGCCGCTCATCAATGACGACGACCTGAAGGCCGCGCTGGACAGCGGCAAGGTCGCCGGCGCCGCGCTCGATGTCTTCCCGAGTGAGCCGATCACCGACTACCCGCTGTTCGGCTACCCCAACGTCGTGGTCACGCCGCACCTCGGCGCGTCGACGGCGGAGGCGACCGACCGGGCGGGCTACCAGGCCGCTGAGCAGGTCATCGCCGCGCTGAGGGGCGAGAGCGTCAGCACCGCGGTGAACATTCCGTCGATCCCCAGCGAGGACATGGCCGTCCTCGGGCCGTTCCTGCCGCTGTGCCGGTCGCTCGGCAAGCTGGCGATGGGTCTCGTCGAAGGGTCGTCCGTCGACCGGTTCGAGGTCGAGTTCCTCGGCCGCATCGCCGAGCGCGACGTTCGCCCGCTGGGCATCAACGTCCTGCTGGGCGCCCTGAGCGGACGCACCGAGGAGGACCTCAACGCGGTCAATGTCCCGGGCATCGCCAAGGAGCGCGGCATCGAGGTCGTCGAGACGACGAATCCGCACGCGCGTGACTTCACCGACCTCGTGCGGGTGACCGCCGTGGCGGGCGACAAGCGCGCGCGGGTCGTCGGCACGACGCTCGGCCACCAGAACCGCCCGCACCTCCTCGAGGCGTGGGACCAGCGGTTCAACCTGCAGCTCGAGGGCCACATCACGCTGCTGTACTACCGCGACCTGCCGGGCATGATCGGCAAGGTCGGCACGGCGCTCGGCGAGGCCGGGATCAACGTGATCAGCGCGGCCGTCGGTCACCAGCGCGACGAGAAGCCCGACGACGAGCACGCGGTCATGATCGTCACGACCGACGTGCCGGTGCCCGACGACGTGCTGGGTCAGATCCTCGCGTCGGACGGCTTCGTCGCGGGACGGAGCGTCGCACTGGACTGACTGCCCGGAACTGTGTCGGTTCATGCGCGCGCCGCGCAGGGTCCGCTCGTCCTTCACGCGCATGGTCAACTCTTCACGCCGTAGCGGCTACGCCGGCTCGGCGGACTTCACGCGGGTGAAGTCCGCCGCGAGCTTCTCGACGAGCCCCGGGAGTCCGCCGGCCTCGGCGGCCAGCCGGCGCTGACGAGGCGCGCTGGCGTCGCTCAGCAGGATCGGAACGAGGTCGAGGTCGTCCTCGCACCCGAGGTCCTGGGCGTGCGGGCGGCACGCCTGCATCATCTTGTCGACGCGCTCACGGAGGCTGACCCGCCCGCCGACCGACAGGTCGAGCAGCGCCACCCCGGTACCGTCGCGGGCGGCGAGAAAGCGGTTCTCGTCGAGCGCCTCGGGCGCGTGCACGAGACGCTGGTCGGCCCAGCCCTCCTCGGCCTCGAGCCGGGTGAGGGACTGGACGAACGCGACGAGCGCGCGGGTCGCCGTCGTCGTCGACTGGGCGTCCATGATCCGGATCTCCACCGTGCCGATGCGGGGCTGGAGCCGGACGTCCCACCACAGGAACGTCGGGTCCGGGAACGCCTCGCAGCGGATGAGCTGGTCGATCGCGCCGACGTACTCGTCGTAGTGATGGAACGGGCGCGGGATGCCCACGCGCGGGAAGGCCTGGAACAGCGGCGTGCGCGCGGAGGCCAGGCCGGTGTCGCGGCCCTGCCAGAACGGCGAGTTCGCCGACAGCGCCAGCAGCACCGGGAGGTGCGCGCGCATGTTGTTGAACGTCCGGATCGCCCGATCCGGATCGTGGATGCCGACGTGGACGTGCAACGCAAAGGTCGGCTCGCGGCGGGCCAGCTCGCGCATCGAGCCGAAGACGAGCTGATGGCGCGCGCGGTCGGTGACGACCATCTCCTGCCAGACCGCGAAGGGATGGGTGCCGGCCACGGCGGCGGCGATCCCGATGTCGCTCAGGACATCCGCCAGGCCGCGCCGGAGGCCGACGAGCTCCTCGAGCGCGCCGGACACGGTGGCGTGCACGCCGGTGCCGAGCTCGACGGCCGCCGAGTGCGTCTCGGACGACACGTGCTCGGCGAGCTCCGGCGGGAGCGCACGGAGGACGTCGGCGATGGCCTGGGCGAGCGACCATCCGTTGGGGTCGACGAGCATGACCTCCTCTTCGACGCCGAGGGTGTAGGCCGGATTCGCGGGATCACTGCGCCATTCGGCCCATTCGGTCATGACGAGGAATCTACCGGCCGAGTCATGTCTCCCCGACCGGAAACCGGCGGATTCACGCCGCGATGGCCCGGCGCCCGCGCCCTTGGGCGGCGGCGTCGATGAACGCCGAGATCAGCGTGCACTGCTCCGCGCTATCGACCAGGCTCTCGGCGTGCCACTGCACGCCGACGATGAACTGCCCGTCGGTGGCCTCGACCGCCTCGATCACGCCGTCGGGGGCCTCGCCGACCACGCGCAGATCGCGTCCGAGCGTGGCGAGGGCCTGGTGATGGAAGCTGTTGACCTCGAGCTCGTCGCGGCCCAGGAGTTCTGCGACGGCGCTGTCGCGTCGCAGGGACACGTGATGGGTCGGGACCCGGCCCGGGACGGTCTGGCGATGCTCGATGTCACTGGGCCGGTCGGTCGGCAGATCCTGCACGAGCGTGCCGCCGCGCGCGACGTTCAGCGCCTGCATGCCGCGACAGATGCACAGGACGGGCAGCCCTTCGTGCTGCGCCGCCGCGATGAGCGCCAGCTCGAAGACGTCGATCTCCTGCTCGGTCGGCCCGAGCTTCTCGTGCGGTTCGGCGC
This sequence comes from Solirubrobacteraceae bacterium, assembly GCA_051306365.1. Lineage (GTDB taxonomy): Bacteria > Actinomycetota > Thermoleophilia > Solirubrobacterales > Solirubrobacteraceae > Svornostia. Next base: position 13,795 of record JBPPNC010000033.1, on the reverse strand, counting down.
CGTAGACCGATGGGTGCAGGTCGGGGCCGCCGGTCAGCACGAGCCCGTCGAGGCCGGACAGCAGCGAGCGAATGGCGCCGGGCTGCAGCGGCGGCACGATCACCGGTACGCCGCCCGCGCGCTCGATCGCGGCCGGGTACGTGAGGTTCAGGGCCAGTTCGACCTCAGCGGGCTCGCTCTGCGCGAGGTGCTTCACGCGCTCGGGTCGGCGCAGCTCTGACGTGGTGAGGCCGATGAGCGGCCGCGGGGCCTGGCCATGGCTCTTCATGCGAATGGGACCGTACTCGGGGCTTCGGAGGGCTTCTCGGTTCATCGGCCGGACCGGCATTTCGTGAAGCCTCACCTTCCCGGGCGGACCTCGATATCGCCCTGCCGCGCAAGCTGGGCGCCGGGTCCTGTCCATACGGTCCAACCCCGGCGCGAAACGGGTTGCAGCCGCCTGGAAGCCGCTCGGGCCGGGCGATCCTCCCTGGCAGGTACCTCCTGGCGGCGTTCGCGGTGCCGGCAAGGACGACGACGGTCAGCCGCTGGACGAGCTCGTCGTCCTCACCGGCGGAGACACCTCCGCCGGGGCCTTCCGTCGTCGATCGGGCGCTCGTAGACCCGCCCCGTCCGGTGCTACGCTCCCTCTGCGCATGTCGTTCTCTGCCGAGCTCCGACTTCTCCTGCTTCTCCCCCGCTAGGGGGAGATACTGCGTGGCGGCCGCCTTGCCGCAGACCATGACCCAGGAGACCGAGTTCCGCACCACGTTCAGGAGAATCCATGCCGACCACTGAGCCCGACCGAGTACGCATCTTCGACACCACGCTGCGCGATGGCGAGCAGTCGCCCGGCATCTCGCTGAACGCGGCCGAGAAGCTCGAGATCGCCCAGCAGCTCGCGCGCCTCGGCGTGGACATCATCGAGGCCGGCTTCCCGATCTCCTCGCCCGGCGACTTCGAGGCCGTCCGCGGCATCGCACGCGAGGTCCACGGCCCGGTCATCTGCGCGCTCGCTCGAGCGCAGGCCCCCGACATCGAACGTGCGTGGGAAGCGATCCGCGACTCCGAACGGCCGCGGATCCACACGTTCATCTCGACGTCGGACATCCACATCGAGCATCAGCTGCAGTCCACGCGCGAAGACGTCAAGGGCCAGGCTCGCGCGGCGGTCGCGCACGCACGATCGCTCTGCGAGGACGTCGAGTTCTCCCCGATGGACGCCACGCGCGCGGACGTCGAGTACACGGCCGAGGTGCTCCAGATCGCGCTCGACGAGGGCGCTACGACGATCAACATCCCGGACACCGTGGGCTACACGATGCCGACGGAGTACGCGGCGTTCCTGACGCGCCTGTACGAGCTCACGCCGGGGCTCCGCGACATCACCCTGTCCGTGCACTGCCATGACGACCTCGGCCTCGCCGTCGCGAACTCGTTCGCGGGCGTGCAGGCCGGCGCGCGCCAGGTTGAGTGCGCGATCAACGGGATCGGCGAGCGCGCGGGCAATGCGGCGCTCGAGGAGATCGTGATGCTCCTGCAGGTCCGCGGCGAGGCGATCGGCCTGCACACCAACGCGGTCACGACGGAGATCGCGCGGAGCTCGCGCCTCGTGTCGCGGCTGACCGGCTACCCGGTCCAGCCGAACAAGGCGATCATCGGCCGCAACGCGTTCGCCCACGAGTCGGGCATCCATCAGGACGGAGTCCTGAAGGAACGCACGACCTACGAGATCATGGACGCCCGCACGGTGGGACTGGCGACCAACCAGCTGGTGCTCGGCAAGCACTCCGGCCGCCACGCGCTGAAGCAGGCGCTGGAGGAACTCGGCTACAGCGTCGACGGCCAGGCGCTGAAGACCGCCTTCGAGCGGTTCAAGGACATCGCCGACAAGAAGAAGCAGGTTACGGCGATGGACCTGGAGGCGCTCGTCACCGATGAGCTGCGCGAGGAGCTCACCGACTACGAGCTCGTGAGCTTCCAGATCGAGGATTCGTCGGGCCGCCCGCCGCATGCCCGCGTCGAGGTCCGCCTGCCCGAAGGCGAGCTGGCCACGGGGTCGTTCACCGGTGACGGTCCAGTCGACGCGATGTTCCACGCGGTCGGTGCGGCCATCGCAGTCGACGCTCGCCTGCGCGAATTCCGCGTCGACGCGGTGACGGGTGGTCAGGACGCGCTCGGCGAGGTCAGCGTCGTCGTCGAACTCGGGGCGGCTGACAGCGCGGTGAGCTCGAACCTTCCCGGGGTCGCGACGGGAGAGCGGGTGACCGGCGCGGGGCAGGCGCTCGCGACGGACATCATCGAGGCGTCCGGCATCGCGTTCCTGCGCGCGATCTCGATGGCTCAGCGCAAGGCGAAGCTCGGCAGCGACGCCACGGCGTCGGTCGCCGCGCCCTAGCCTCCGGCGATTCCCAGGCCCTGCTCGTAGGCCCCTGCCAGCACGGCGGGGCGCCTGCGCTCGTCCATGAGGTCGCCCCCCATCACTCGGGCGACGTCCGGCGCCGGACCGATCACGTGGACCCGCGCTCCCCGGGCGCGCAGCCGCAGCGCCTCGAGTCCGGTCATGGCGGTCGCGGCCGCGCGCAGGGCGGCGTAGGGGTTCCTGCGCGCGATCTGCAGGCTTGCCGTCGGGTTCAGGCAGAGCACCCGCGTGCCCTCACCGGCCGGCGCAACGTCGAGGTTCGTGACGCTCCAGACGCCGCCGTCGACGTACTCGCGGCCGCCGATGCACACGGGCTGGTGGATCCACGGCACGGTGCACGACGCGGCGACGGCCTCGTCCACGCTGGCCTTCGGTGCCCCGGGGGACCCGAAGACCACGCGCCGGCCGGTGCGCCGCTCTACGGCGCAGACGCGCAGCCGGCCGTCCCAGCGGGCCCCGCGGCGGCGGACGAGTTCCTGCAGGTCGGCGTGGTCGCTGTCACCCGCAGGGAGCGCGCGCAGCGCGACGGCGCGAAGGACGGTCCCTCCCGGCCGCGTGATGCCCAGCACCGGTGTCGCCCACGGCGCAGCGAGGGCGGCGGCGTAGTGCGCCGGCCCGGCGAGCAGTCGCCGGGCCGCGGAGCGGCGGGGGACGGGCAGCGGGGCAGCCTTGTCGCGGTCGCCCGGCCGCGCGGGGCGCCGTCCACCGGCGAGCGACGCTGCCACAAACGCGCCCGCCGAGGTGCCGATGAGCGACTCGGTGCGCCGGAAGTCGATGCCCGTGGCGTCCTCGAGCCCGGCCAGCAGCCCCTGGGTCCAGGCGATGCCGAGCGTCCCGCCGGCGCCGAGCACGAGGACGTCAGGGAGGTCGAAGGCAGGAGTCTGGGACATGCCGTCGCGAATCTACCCGGCGGGGACCCCGGGTTGTGCCGTGGACTTGGGCGTCCATTTGCGTCGGGTGGGAGCCGAGGCAGGCTCGCGTCGCCCTGGATCTCACCCGAAGGGCCCCGGATGCCGCGCCAGACATCATCGTGCTCGTCCACGGCTTCTGGAACGCCCCGCACCTGGGAACACGGGATGGCCCGTGGGACGGGCGTATGCGATAACAGACGTCTGTGATACCGTACGCGGCATGGCCGCCACGCAGGAGACCGCCGTTCGCATCGGACCCCGCGTCCGCGCGCTGCGTGAGGCGATGGATCTCTCCCTGCGCGACCTGGCCGAGCGCAGCGGCGTCAGCGCGCCCATGCTGAGCCAGGTCGAACGCGGCGAGACGAGCCCGACGCTGCAGGTCGCCGCCCGGATCGCCAACGGCCTGGACCTGCGCCTGAGCCAGCTGCTGCGTCTCGACGAGGGCGGCAGCGTCAGCATCATCCGCGCGGCCGACCGCAAGCCCGGCGCGTCACGTCACGGCCACGCCTTCGAGATCCTCACGCCGTCGCTGCCCGGCCAGCGCGCCGAGCTGTCCCGCCACACGCTGGCACCCGGCATCGCCACCGGCGGCACCGATGACCCGCCCATCCATGAGCCAGGCGCGCGCGAGATCGCGCTCGTCGAGCGTGGGACGATCGTCCTGGAGATCGACGGCGAGCGCCACGAGCTCGCCGCCGGAGACTGCGTGACGTTCGACGCCGACCTGCCCCATCACTTCGAGAACCCCGGCGACGAGGAGGCCGCGCTGCTGGCCGTCGTCGCTGCGGGCCTCCGCCGAAGCTAGCCCCCGAGAAGGACCAACGCCGATGACGCCAACCACGCTGTTCGACAAGCTCTGGGCCCGCCACGAGGTGGCCGAGAATCTGCTCTGGATCGACCTGCACCTCGTCCATGAGGTCACGAGCCCGCAGGCGTTCGACGGCCTGCGCCTTGCCGGGCGCAAGGTCCGTCGCCCTGACCGCACGCTCGCCACGGCCGACCACAACACGCCGACCGACGGCACACCCGTCGCCGCCAAGATCAAGGACGAGCTCAGCCGCGTCCAGGTCCAGACGCTCGAGCGCAACTGCGAGGAGTTCGGGATCCCGGTCTACAGCCTGGGCAACTTCCGGCAGGGCATCGTGCACGTGATCGGCCCGGAGCTGGGCGTCACCCAGCCGGGCATGACCATCGTCTGCGGCGACAGCCACACCGCCACGCACGGCGCGTTCGGCGCGCTCGCCTTCGGCATCGGGACGAGCGAGGTCGAGCACGTGCTGGCCACGCAGTGCCTGGTCCAGCCGCGTCCGAAGTCCATGCGCATCAACTACGTCGGCGAGATGGGCTACGGCGTCACGGCGAAGGACCTCATCCTGGCCACGATCGGTCAGATCACCGTCGCGGGCGCCACCGGCCATGTCGTCGAATTTGCCGGCCCGGTCATCGAGGGGCTCTCCATGGAGGGCCGCATGACGATGTGCAACATGACCATCGAGGGCGGCGGCCGCGCCGGCATGATCGCGCCGGACGACACGACCTTCGCGTGGTTCGAGACCGAGCGCCCGGGCTTCGACAGCTCCACGCTGGCCGAGCGCGTTGAGGACTGGAGGACGCTGCGCACCGACGAAGGCGCGACGTTCGACACCGAGATCACCGTCGACGTCGCCGCGATCAGCCCGCAGGTCACCTGGGGCACGACGCCGGACATGGTCACGGGCGTCGCCGACGTCGTTCCGGACCCGCAGGACGCCGGCGACGAGCGCGCCCTGGAGTACATGGGCCTGCAGGCCGGCACGCCGATCCGGGAGATCACGCTCGACCGCGTCTTCATCGGCTCGTGCACGAACTCGCGCATCGGGGATCTGCGCGCCGCCGCCGAGGTCGTCAAGGGCCGCAAGGTGGCGTCGCACGTCAACGCGATGGTGGTCCCGGGATCGCAGCAGGTCAAGAAACAGGCCGAGGACGAGGGCCTCGACCGGATCTTCACCGAGGCCGGCTTCGACTGGCGCGTCGCAGGCTGCTCGATGTGCCTGGGCATGAACCCCGACATCGCCGCGCCGGGTGAGCGCGTGGCCTCGACCTCGAACCGCAACTTCGAGGGCCGTCAGGGCCGCGGCGCCCGCTCGCACCTCGTCAGCCCGAAGATGGCCGCCGCGGCCGCCATCGAGGGCCGCTTCGTCGACATTCGCGACTGGAATTGATCATGGATCCCATCACCACCATCAGCGGCAACGTCTCGGTCCTCGACCGCGACGACATCGACACCGATCAGATCATGCCCAAGCAGTTCCTCAAGCGGGTGGAGCGCACCGGCTTCGGGGAGTTCCTCTTCTACGACTGGGCCAAGGAGGAGGGCTGGGATCTGCCGCCCAACCCGATCCTCGTCACGGGCGAGAACTTCGGCTGCGGGTCGAGTCGCGAGCATGCGCCGTGGGGACTGGAGGACTACGGCTTCAAGGCCATCGTCGCGCCGTCGTTCGCCGACATCTTCTTCAGCAACAGCACGAAGATCGGGCTCCTGCCGATCGTCGCCGACCAGGCGGTCTGTGACGCGCTCGCGGCCGCGGGCGAGGGTGAGATCGACCTGCCGAACCGCAAGATCCGCTGGACGGGCGGCGAGGCCGACTTCCAGCTCGAGGACGCGATCCACCACCGGCTCGTCAACGGCCTGGACGACATCGCGATGACGCTCCTCAGGGAAGAGGAGATCGAGATGTACGAACGGGAGTTGGAGCGCGTCGGTCCGACCACCACGGCGCTCTGATGCCCTCCGTCCTCGTCACCGGCACGTCTCGGGGCATCGGCCGGTCCACCGCCGAGCGCCTCGTGGCGCTCGGCTGGCAGGTGTTCGCCGGTGTCCGCAGTGAGGGCGACGCTCCGCAGGGCACCACGCCGATCATCGTCGACCTCACCGACGACGCCCGGGTCGCGGCGCTGGCTGATGCCCTCCCCGAGCGCTTGGACGCGGTCGTCAACAACGCGGGCATCGTCGTCGCGGGCCCGATCGAGGCGCTCACCGCCGAGGATTTGCGGCGCCAACTGGAGGTCAACGTCGTCGGGCAGGTCGCCGTCACCAAGGCGGTGCTGCCCAAGCTCCGCGCGGCCGGCGGGCGGATCGTGTTCGTCTCGTCGGTCAGCGGCCGCATCTCGACGCCCATGACGGGCGCGTACACGGCCTCGAAGTTCGCCCTCGAGGCGATCGGCGACGCGCTGCGCATGGAGCTGCGCCCGTGGGGGATCCCCGTGTCGCTCGTCGCACCCGGCGCGATCGACACCGACATGTGGCAGACCGCGCCGGAGATGATCGAGGAGACGAACGCGGCGATGGCGCCCGAGTACCAGCAGCTCTACTCCGGTCACGTCGAGGGCATGCGCAAGACCGTCCGGTTCATCCAGAAGCAGGCATCGGCTCCGGCGACGGTGGTCGCCGCCATCGAGAAGGCGCTCACCGCCGAGAAGCCGAAGGCGCGCTACGTCGTCGGCGCGGACTCGAAGGCTCAGCTTGCGGCCAAGGCGCTCCTGCCCACCCGTGTCTTCGACGCGATCATCGCGAAGGGCACCGGGGTGCCCAGGCGCCGCTAGGGTCTTCGGCCGCCATGGCACCCACGATCGTCACCCTTCCCGGCGACGGCATCGGCCCCGAGATCCTCGCGCCGACCGTTGACCTCATCGAGCGCCTCATCGGTGAGGTCACCTTCGAGGAGCACCTCTTCGGCGGCGCGTCGATCGACGCGCACGGCGTGGCGCTGACCGACGAGGTCGAGGCGGCCTGTAAGGGCGCCGACGCCGTGCTGCTCGCCGCCGTCGGCGGGCCCAAGTGGGACACGACCGACCCGAACGCGCCGCGCCCCGAGCAGGGGCTGCTCGGCATCCGCAAGGCCCTGGGCCTCTACGCGAACCTGCGTCCGGTCCGCCCGCTGCCCGCGCTGTACGACGCGAGTGCGCTGAAGCGCGAGATCATCGACGGCACCGACCTGCTCGTCGTCCGCGAGCTCACGGGCGGCATCTACTTCGGCGAGAAGACGCGCACCGCGACCGACGCGTCGGACCTCTGCCACTACACGACCGCCGAGGTCCAGCGGATCGCGCGGACGGCATTCGAGGCGGCCCGCGGGCGGTCGAACCGCGTCACATCGGTCGATAAGGCCAACGTGCTCGAGACGTCCCGCCAGTGGCGCCAGGTCGTCCACGAGGTGCACGCCGCCGACTACAGCGACGTCGAGCTGGAAGACGTCCTCGTCGACAACTGCGCGATGCAGCTCATCGTGCGCCCGTCGAGCTTCGACGTCATCGTCACAGAGAACCTCTTCGGCGACATCCTCAGCGACGAGGCCGCGATGCTCACGGGCTCGATCGGCATGCTGCCCAGCGCGTCGCTGGGCGCCGCGGGCGACCCGGGGCTGTTCGAGCCCGTCCACGGCTCGGCGCCCGACATCGCCGGCCAGGGGATCGCCAACCCGCTGGCGATGTTCCTCTCGGCCGCGATGCTCCTGCGCCATGGTCTCGGTCGCGAGGCGGAGGCCACGTCCCTAGAATCGGCAGTCGACGCCGCGCTGGCCGAGGGGCTGCGCACGCGCGACCTGGGAGGCACGGCGGGCACCGCCGAGGCCACCCAGGCTGTCCTTTCCCATCTGTAGACGTCGAGGAGCGAACGTGCAGCAAGCGGATCTCATCTGGATGAACGGCGAGCTCATCCCGTGGGACGACGCGAAGGTTCACGTCCTCACGCACGGTCTGCACTACGGCACGTCGGTCTTTGAGGGCGTCCGCTGCTACGACACGGAGATCGGCCCGGCGGTGTTCCGACACGCCGAGCATGTCGACCGGCTCTTCAAGTCGGCCGAGCTCTACTACATGCCGATCCCGTTCACGCGCGAGCAGCTTCGCGACGCCTCGAACCGGGTCGTCGCACGCAACGGGCTGCGCTCGTGCTACATCCGCCCGCTCGTCTTCCGCGGCTACGGCCAGATGGGGCTCTACCCGCTCGAGGCGCCGGTCGACGTGATGATCGCGTGCTGGGAGTGGGGCGCGTACCTCGGTGAGGAGGGAAAGCGCAGCGGCATCCGCGCGAAGGTCTCGTCCTGGCGGCGCATCAGCTCGCAGTCGCTCATCCCGCAGGCCAAGGCCGGCGGGCAGTACCTCAACAGCGTGCTCGCGAAGATCGAGGTCCAGAAGGCCGGCTACGAGGAGGCGATCCTCCTCGACGAGCGCGGCAACGTCTGCGAGGGCTCGGGCGAGAACATCTTCATCGTGCGCGACGGCAAGATCTACACGCCGCCGCTGGCCACCTCGATCCTCAACGGGATCACCCGTGACGCGGTCATGACCATCGCTCGCGACCTCGGGTTCGAGATCATCGAACACGACATGTCGCGCGCGTCGGTGTACCTCGCCGACGAGGTGTTCATGAGCGGCACCGCCGCGGAGCTCGTGCCCGTGCGCGAGGTAGACGACCACACGATCGGCACCGGCCGCCCCGGCGAGGTCACCGTGGCGATCCAGAAGGTCTTCGAGGACGCCCTGTATGGGCGCGACGCCCGCTATCGCGACTGGCTCGATCCGGTCCCGGTCTCCGCCGAGGTAGCCTGAGAGGCAGTCATGGGCACGGCCACGGTGTTTCGGCGAATTCGGCAGGCGGCCTGAGCGCGCACGCGCTCATGCCGCCTTTCCCGAGTTCCTGCCGATCACCTAGCCTGAAGGAGTCGCGCCCATGACCCAGATCCAGCTCTACGACGCCACCTTGCGTGATGGCATGCAGGGTGAGGGGATGTCGCTGACCGCGGCTGAGAAGCTGCGCGTCGTACACAAGCTCGACGAGCTCGGCGTGCACCTCATCGAGGCCGGCTTCCCGGCGTCGAATCCGAAGGAGGAGGAGCTCTTCGCGCTCCTCGCGCGCGAGTCGTTCGTCAACGCCGAGATCGCCGCGTTCGGGATGACCCGCCGCCGTGACGTGGCGGCGCCCGACGATCCCGCGCTGCGCGTGCTCGTCGACAGCTTCGCCCCGGTCTGCACCATCGTCGGCAAGACGTGGGGGCTGCACCTGGAGAAGGTCGTCCGCGTCGACCGCGAGGAGAACCTCTCGATGATCGCCGAGTCCGTGGCGTTCCTGCGCGAGCAGGGCAAACGCGTGGTCTACGACGCCGAGCATTTCTTCGACGCGTGGCGTGACGATGAGGCCTACGCGCTGCGCTGCCTGCACGCCGCCGCCGAGGCGGGCGCCGAGACGCTCGCGCTGTGCGACACGAACGGCTCGTCGCTCCCGCACCAGATCGCCGCCGCCACCGCGCGGGTGGTCGACGAGCTTGGCGAGCGCACCCGCATCGCCATCCACTGCCACAACGACTGCGAGTGCGGCGTGGCGAACTCGCTCGCGGCCGTCGACGCCGGCGCCCGTCAGGTGCAGGGCACGATCAACGGCATCGGCGAGCGCACGGGCAACGCGAACCTGATCTCGATCATCGCCAATCTCGAGCTGAAGATGGGCTACGAGGCGCTGCCCGCCGGGCACCTGAATCGTCTGACCGAGACGGCGCACTACGTCGACGAGCTCCTGAACGTCGCGCCCGATCCCAACCAGCCGTTCGTGGGCCGCAACGCGTTCGCGCACAAGGGCGGCCTGCACGTCGCGGGCGTCCGCGCGGACGCCACCACCTTCGAGCACGTCGACCCCGCGCTCGTGGGTAACCATCGCGACCTGCTCGTCAGCGAGCTCGCCGGGAAGGCCACGGTCGTCGAGAAGGCCGAGGAAGCCGGACTGGCCGTCGACGACGCCGCGGCCGCCCGTGTCATCGAGCGCGTGAAGGAACTCGAGCACGACGGCCACCAGTTCGAGGCGGCCGACGCGTCGTTCGAGCTGCTCATGCGCCGCGAGTCCGGCGAGTACGACCCGCTCTTCACCCTGGAGAGCTGGCGCGTGATCATCGAGAAGCGCGAGGACGGCAAGGTGCAGACCGAGGCCACGATCAAGCTGTGGGCCGACGGCGAGCGCTACGTCCACACGGCCGAGGGCAACGGCCCGGTCCACGCGCTCGACGCCGCGCTGCGCGGCGCGATCACCGAGCGCCATCCGCACCTCGCGGACATCGAGCTCGTGAACTTCAAGGTCCGCATCCTGGACGAGACGAAGGGCTCGGATGCCCGCATCAGAGTGCTCGTCGATGCCTCGGACGGCGCCGAGACATGGGGCTCCATCGGCGTCTCGACGAACCTCATCGAGGCGTCGTGGCAGGCGCTGGTCGACTCGCTCGAGCACCCGATGCAGCCGGGCCGCGCGGACGTCGCGCAGGTGGCCGCAGCGCGCCCCGCTCGCACATGAACGTCGTCCCCGACGTCATTCCCGTCGCCCAGCCGGTGCTCGGCCCCGAGGAGGAGGCCGCGGTCATCGAGGTGCTGCGGTCCGGGCATCTCTCACTCGGCCCGCGCGTCCCGGCCTTCGAGGAGGCCTTCGCGGGCCGCCTCGGCGCCACGTGCGCGAGCGCGGTGTCGAGCGGGACCGCGGGCCTGCACCTCGCGCTGCGGGCGGTGGGGGTCAGCGACGGCGACGAGGTCGTGACGTCGCCGTTCTCGTTCGTCGCCAGTGCGAACGTCGCCCTGTTCGAACGTGCGAGGCCGGTCTTCGCCGACATCGACCCGGTCACGCTCACGCTCGACCCCGACGCGGCGGCCGCGGCGGTCACGGACCGCACCACCGCGATCCTGCCGGTGCACATCTTCGGCTGGCCCGCGGACCTCGCCGGCCTGCGCCGCCACGGGCTGCCGCTCGTCGAGGACGCGTGCGAGGCACTCGGCGCCCTCCACCCGGACGGCACACTCGTCGGCGCCACCGGCGACCCGGCGGTCTTCGCCTTCTACGCCAACAAGCAGATGACGACCGGTGAGGGCGGCCTCGTCACGATGGGCGACCCGGAGATGAAAGTGCGCATCGACTCCGAGCGCAACCAGGGCCGCGCGCCGGATATGGACTGGCTCGACCACGACCGCCTCGGCTTCAACTACCGCCTGTCCGACATCGCGTGTGCCATCGGCCTGGCGCAGCTCGACCGGCTCGGCGACATGCTCGCCGGCCGCGCCCGCGTGGCTGCGGCCTACCGCGACGCGCTTGCGGGCATCGAGGGGCTCACGCTGCCCTGCGAAGACCACGATGGCGCCAAGCGCGGATGGTTCGTCTTCGTCGTCCAACTGCCGCATGGCGTCGACCGCGATGCGACGATTCGTGCGCTGCGCGAGCGCGGCATCCAGAGCAAGCCGTATCTCCCGGCGATCCACCTCATGAGCTTCTACCGCGAGCGCTTCGGCCACCGCGAAGGCGAGTTCCCCGTGTGCGAGGACGTCGCCGCCCGATCGGTCGCGCTGCCCTTCTTCCCCCGCATGACCGAGGGCCAGGTCGCGCGCGTGGGGGAGGCGCTGCGCGTCGTCCTGGAAGGATGAGGACATGTCGCGCTTCTCGCTCCCGCAGGACCCCGTCTTCCAGCAGCTGAACACCTCCCTGGGCTATGACCGTCGGCTGTGGCCCCACGACATCGCGCAGTCCAAGGCGCACGCGGAGATGCTCGCGGCGCAGGAGATCCTCGGGGAGGACGAACGCGACGAGATCCTCCGCGGTCTGGACGCCGTGGCCGCCGAGCTCGAGGGCGGCATGTTCGACTTCGATGGCGGCGACGAGGACATCCACATGGCCATCGAGCGCCGCCTGACGGAGATCGTCGGGCGCGTCGGCGGCAAGCTGCACACCGCGCGGTCGCGCAACGACCAGGTCGTCACAGATCTCTCCCTGTTCGTCCGCGAGGAGGCCCACGCGACCGCCGAGCTCGTCCAACAACTGGCCGAGACGATCGTCGACGTCGCCGAGGCGCATCTCGACTGGCCGCTGCCAGGCTACACGCACCTGCAGCGTGCGCAGCCGGTCTACCTGTCGCACCACCTGCTCGCGTACGTCTGGATGCTGCTGCGCGACCGCCAGCGCCTGCGCTTCGCCTCCGATGAGGCCGCGGTACTCCCACTCGGCGCCGGCGCGCTGGCGGGCGTGAATTTCGACACCGACCGCACGCTTGTCGCCCGCGAGCTGGGCTTCGAGGCCGTCTCGCCGAATTCGATCGACGCAGTCTCCAACCGCGACTTCGCGTTCGACCTCCTGCACGCGCTGAGCGTCTGCGCCACGCATCTGTCGCGTCTGGGCTCCGAACTCGTAATCTGGAGCAGCGAGGAGTTCGGCTTCGTGACGATGAGCGACGCGTGGAGCAGCGGCTCGTCGATCATGCCGCAGAAGAAGAACCCCGACGCCGCCGAACTGCTGCGCGCGAAGGCCCCTCGGGTCGTGAGCCACATGGCGGCGCTCCACGGCGTCATGCACGCGCTCCCGCTGACCTACAACAAGGACCTGCAGGAGGACAAGGAGCACCTGTTCGACGCCGTCGACACCGTGCAGCTGTCGCTCCGCGCCGCCAACGGGATGATGAGCACGGCGACCTTCCACGCGGAGCGCATGCGCGAAGCCGCGGCCGACGAGCTCATCGCGGCCACCGACCTCGCAGACCTGCTCGTCAAGCGTGGCGTGCCGTTCCGCGAGTGCCACGGCATCGTGGCCGGGCTCGTCCGCGACGCGGTCGAGAACGATCGTGCCCTCTCGTCTTTCTCCGCCGACGAGCTGCTGGCCCACAGTGAGCATCTCGACGACGGCGTGGCAGCGGTCCTGCACCAGTCCTCGTGGCTGGAGAGCAAGGTCTCCGAGGGCGGCACGTCGCTGGCCCGCGTGCGCGAGCAGCTGGCCACCGCGCGCGACGCGTTGCAGTGAGGCTGCCTGCGGCGCTCGCGCTTCCCGTTGTCGACGCGGCGCCCGCGCTGCTCGGCCACACCGTCACGGTGGGCGACTGCACGGGCGTCATCGTCGAGACCGAGGCCTACCACGAGGCGGAGCCCGCCTGCCACGCATACGTCGGCCGGACGGCGCGCACGGAGGCGCTCTTCGCCGCACCCGGGGTGTGGTACGTCTACCGGTCCTACGGCGTCCATGCGCTCCTGAATGCCGTGGTGGAGGAGGAGGGCGTCGGTGCCGCCGTGCTCATCCGTGCCCTCGAACCTCTGGCAGGGCTCGACGCCATGCGCGCGCGCCGCGGGGCGACCGCTCGCACGGACTTCGACCTCTGCTCGGGCCCGGGCAAGCTCAGTCAGGCGCTCGGGTTCGACACCGATCGCAACGCGACGGACGTCCTACGCGGCCCGATTCGTCTCGGTCCGCCGCCAGCCGGCTGGGACGCCCCGGACATCGTCGCGGGGCCGCGGATCGGCATCACCAAGGCGACCGAACTGCGGTGGAGGTTCTCCGTGGCGGGGAACCGCCATGTGTCGCGCCCACGGCCGCGGGCCTAGGAGTCGGCGTCAGCCGGTGGACGGCGTGGCGCCGCCCGCGGGCGCTGCGCCGCCCGGAGCGGGGGTGCTCGGCGCAGGTGTCGGCGCGGGGGCCGGCGTGGGTGCCGGGGCCGGGTCC